>JACOSX010000108.1 GCA_016178625.1 Ignavibacteria bacterium | reverse complement strand
CGTTCGCGGCTGCGGGCTTGTCGCCTGCTACGGAACGTTGTAGAGTGACGAGTGATAGAACGAAAAAGATGATGTATTTCATGGTTCAGTTTTTCTAAGACTGGTTCTTAGGTACGAAGAAAATGGGTAAAATACAAATGGTTGATTGAAAAGTAATGAAAAATTTTGAGATTAATAGCAAAGGGCTTGGTCCTCACCATTCTCTGTCGTGTCATTTTTTAGAAGGTGAGAACAAAATATTACCCCTTTTCAAAATATCTTTGATTCTCGGTGTTTTATTTCCTATCATGCCAGTAAAGGTGAGGACAACATAAGAATACAATTCCTTCGTCCGCCATTATAAGGGTGAAATCTTTCGTGAGGCTCTACGTGCGAATACTTTTCTGTACAATTTGCTGCATCATGGTAACACAGGTAGTTATGTTTTCGCAGCAGCCACCGTGGCGTTTGGTAAGCGAAACACTCGGAGACAGAATGGTAGCCATTGATGTCTATCGTGGCGACCCTGATACCGTTTACGCTATCGGTGATAGTATCATTCGCAGCACAGACCGCGGCGTGCATTGGGAAACTCTGCAAGGAAGACCATGGGGAACGGACGTCGGCGAGCTGAAGGTTGACCCAACAAACTCACAAATCGTGTACATTTCCATAATTAGCGTCGGACGCATTGAAAGTAACGACGCGTTTATGTCTACTGATGGAGGGCGAAACTGGAGGTTCTTATTTCCCGGGAGCGTATTCCCAGTGCATGTCATTGAGATTGATCCCTCCGATCCCAAAACGGTCTACGTGGGGGTTGGACCTGCTCATCTCTTTCGCACAACGAATTGTGGAGTTAGCTGGGATACGCTTCCTGAGCCACCGGCAACGTATTTAACGTCGTTGGCGATTGCGCGGACCAATGACAGCATCCTGTACGCTGGCTATGCAGGCGGAGGAGTGTTCAAATCAACCGATAGAGGAAACAGTTGGAACGAACTCCCGTTCATCACACCATTACAAGCTGGACCCAAACTGGTTGTAGACCCGAGGGACGCAAACATCGTTTATGCTACGATACTCGGTTACGATACCACTCAGCCGGGCGGTGTGTTCAAATCAACTGATGGAGGGCAAACATGGGTTGAGAAAAACGATGGACTAAGGAAGCAAGACCGGGAAATTTTTACGATTACCATCAACCCACAAAATCCAGACGATATCTTTATTGGTGCCGGATCAAGCGATTCGTCCGTGAGTTGGGTATTCAGAACAACAAACTCCGGAGAACATTGGTTTAGCTTTAGTAATGGTTTCCCTCGCGTGGGTGGTGGTGTTAAATCCATTGCCATTGATACCGCAAACAGAAGAATGTATGCTGGCGTCACGTCGTGGTTCGATACTCAAGGAGTATATATTCTTGATTCGTTAACCACGGGAGTGAATCCTATTGGGCCAGGATTGCCACAAGAATTTGTGCTCTATCAGAACTATCCAAATCCGTTTAACCCTTCAACGACAATAAAGTATTCACTCAACAGTAGGCAGTATGTGAGGTTAGGTGTTTTCAACGTGCTCGGCGAGGAAATCGCAACGTTAGTGGATGGTAGACAAGAAGCCGGAGAGCACGAAGTTGTGTGGAATGCCGAAACAATTCAGAGCGGCGTATATTTCTATCGGTTGACAACGGAGAAAAACTCAATTGTCACAAGACGCATGGTGCTGATGAAATGAAATCCAGACATTTCGCTCTCGTTGTTCTGTTTTGGATCACCACACTTTCGTGCCGAGAGTCGAGCGCGATACTTCCGTCTTCTCCATCGATGGTATTCCCGCATGGGATTGGAACTCGTTGGACGTATGCAATCTACGACTCGCTCGCGCGCTCACTTGATACTGCCTCAGTGAGGGTGGTTGACACGACAAGGCTGCCGAATGGCACTCCAGCATTTGTCTTTCAGTATACGTACACGAGCAACATTGACACGCAGCTTGTCTCGTTTCTCCGTGATACCGTCGTCTTCTACTCGCGCTCCCGCTCCCCATATTCAACCTTTGGGCTTGTCTTTCCCCTCGAAGTCGGTCCCGGCTGGGGTACCTCCTTTGTCGACTTCGCGAGGGTGAACGACTGCTTGATGGGCTTGGATGCGTCGAGATATTCGGATGTATCGACCTTCATTCCCACAAGCTCCGGTTTCCCTGAGAGCGTAACCGCGGGATTTTTTTCCAGCGTAACCTCGATGGGTGGCTACAGGTTGATGTGGATGCCTTTCTTCGGTGTCAGTGAGAGAAGGATTTGAGCTTTCGCCCCGGGCTTCAGACCGTTCGCGGCTGCGGGCTTGTCGCCTGCTACGGAACGTTGTAGAGTGACGAGTGATAGAACGAAAAAGATGATGTATTTCATGGTTCAGTTTTTCTAAGACTGGTTCTTAGGTACGAAGAAAATGGGTAAAATACAAATGGACTATGACAAGAAAAGTCATTCTTGGTGAATGCCAATAAAAGACTTGACAATGATTCTTAGCTCGTCCCGAAGATCAGTTTCGGCACGAGGGGGAAGGGATCATGCTAATGGATCTCGACGATGAATTAAAGGTGCGTTGTAGCCGAAATCAATTTCCTCTCCGGCTCCGGTACGCTCCGCAGAATCGTTAAGCCTGCAATAAAAAACGCCGCAATCGAGAGTGCCGCAAATCGTTCGTTGGTAAGATCGGCAATCACTCCATAGACAAGCGGACCTACAACGGCGGATGCCTTTCCACATAATCCATCGTAAAATCCGAAGAACTCCGCTTCACGCTCTTTCGGCGTCAGGAGTGCCATCATGCTTCTGCTTGCCGATTGCGATGAGCCGATCGCAACTCCCGCGCCCATCGCCACAATGTAGAAAACCGTCACCGTTTGCACGAAGTACGCGCCTACGGCAATTCCAATCCAGATTGCAAGCGTGATCATGATCGTCCTCTTCGGACCGATCTTGTCTGTGATAATCCCGAAGACGAC
Organism: Ignavibacteria bacterium; assembly: GCA_016178625.1. Classification (GTDB taxonomy): domain Bacteria; phylum Bacteroidota; class Ignavibacteria; order UBA10030; family SZUA-254; genus JACOSX01. Next base: position 11,734 of record JACOSX010000108.1, on the reverse strand, counting down.
TGAGCCGAGTATTGCACTCGTCTGCACAATCGCAAAAAAGACGATGATATCTTTATCGCTCATGTGAAGGATGTTCTCTGCAAAAATCGCGGCGAATGCGATCACTGTGAGGATACCATCGTTGTAGATGAAGAACGCGATGAGGAAGCGCGCAATCGTTGGATATTGCTTCGAGATGAACAACGCTCGAAAGGTTATCGAGGCTTGTTTCATTCCCGCCCTCAGATACGATACCGTGTGTCGCTCCGAGCGCGGTGGTTCCGGCACGAACGCAAACAGTGGAAGAGAGAAGATCAAGAAAAAAAGCGCAGCAACGACGAACGACAGTCGTACAAAGAATAAATACTCCGGATGACCGCTGTCGGGAAGCATGAGAATAACAATTAGAAGAACCGCGAGCGCTCCGAGATACCCCATACCAAATCCGTAACCGGAGACACGACCGTATGAGTTCTTCGAAGTCAGGCTCGGCAGGAACGCATCGTAAAAGACAAGACCGCCTTCGAATCCGATATTAGCAAGGATAAAGAGGGCCATACCAAGTATGACCATGCCTGTCTGGACAAAGAACATCAATGCCGTGCATGTAACACACAGAAGCGTGAAGAGAAAAAGGAAACGCTTTCTGTTTTGTGAATAATCCGCCGCCGCGCCCAGAGGGGGAGAGAGTGCGGCAGCAAAGATCATCGAGAGACTGACGGCAAGTCCCCACAGCCACCGCTGCCCACCGCTGACATGATTGGTGAAATAACGGGAATAGATGACAGTGACGATGATGACCGAGAAGGCAGTGTTGGCAAAATCGAACAGTGTCCAGGCAAAAACCCGCGAACGGGTTGGGAGGGCATCAGGAGGTGCCATTATTTCTTTTTTGCCGGCTTCTGGCGCTGCGGCGGAGGTGTGTCGTGGTGATGAATGTTTTCTTCGATCAGACCGCGGCCCGTCTTTTTCAGCAAGTGCGATTCCTTCAAGTCTTCGAGGATCGCATCAAGGACACCGTTGATGAACTTGCCGCTCTTTTCCGTGCTGAAGGTCTTCGCGACTTCGATCGATTCGTTGATAGTCACCTTCGGCGGGATATCCGGAAAGTACAGCATCTCGCAGATCCCCATACGCAGCAACATCCGATCAATCAAGGCGATACGATCGAGCTCCCAGTGAGCAACCTTTGCGGTGATCATTCGCTCAGCTTCTTCTACGTGCTGGATGACCTGAGTGACAAGCTGTTTTGCAAACTCGAAGTCGTCCCTACTTGATTTCAATTCACCGAACACATTATTGATGACGTCGGTGATCGGCTCTTTGGAAATCTCGTACGCGTAGAGCGCTTGCAGAACTTTTTCCCTGACCAATCGTCGCTTATAGGTTGCCATATGCTACCATTCAATAGAAAAAAAGAACCCCTCTCCGAAAGGGGGTGCTGCTATGCGTGACTCACCCTTGTCAACTGACCGTCGAATTCGGATTTTCCCGCGTAGAGTGTCCGGATATGACCGATGCTTGAGATGCGTTCCTCCGCCAGTCGGTTCGATGCCTCATACGTCGGGATGTTTTCCCGCTTTGCAATGGCGAAAATTTTTGTGATCGTATCGTAAATACCCTCTGCCTGCTTCATCGCGCGCTCATGTGTGTGTCCTTCAAGCTCATTGGCAACGCTGATGAGGCCACCCGCGTTGATCGCATAATCGGGAGCGTAGATGATGCCGCGCTCGATCAGCATCTGTCCGTGCTTTCCTTCGTCAGCAAGTTGGTTATTGGCACCGCCAGCAATGATCTTCACCTTTAACCGTGGGATCGTGTCATCGTTGAGAACGGCACCTAATGCGCAAGGACAAAAGATATCTGCATCCACATCGTAAATCTTCTCGGGGAGAACGTATGTTGCCTTCGTTCGCTCCGAAACACTCGCTGCTTTTTTCTCATAAATATCCGTGATGAATATTTTTGCGCCCTCTGTTGCGAGATGGTCACACAAGGAACTGGCAACATGTCCCGACCCTTGCACGGCAATTTTTTTCCCTTGTAATGAATCATTTCCAGTAAGCTCCTTCATGGCGGCTTTCATGCCGTGGTAAACTCCGAACGCTGTAACGGGCGAAGGATCACCGCCACCGCCGAGAGCGCGGTCGAGCCCTGTGACGTATTTTGTTTCCATCCGCACCCATTCCATATCCTCTACGCTCGTCCCAACGTCCTCGGCAGTGATATAGCGTCCGGCGAGACCTTCGATGAAGCGACCGTATGTGCGGAAGAGTTTTTCCGTCTTGTCTTTATTCGGATCGCCAATGATGACCGCCTTTCCTCCACCAAGGTTTAAGCCAGACACCGCGGCTTTGTAGGTCATGCCGCGCGAAAGGCGAAGGGCGTCACTGAGAGCTTCCGGGTCCGATGTATATGTCCACATCCTCGCACCCCCGAGCGCGGGTCCGAGAGTCGTGTTATGAATTGCAATGATGGCGCGGAGGTTTGATCGTTTGTCGGAACAAAAGATGACTTGCTCGTGATCTTTCTGCTCGATTTCCTTGAAGAGATTCATCTATCGACGAAGTTCTATAGTTCTTATGGTTGGCCAAGTCAAACGATAGAAATGTACCTAAATTCCTAACGGAATTCAAATGAAAGCGTAAGAATTAGTGACGAATGTACCCACGCTCATACGCCCTCAGTACCCGAGAGGAATCTCCATTATTGACAATGACAAAAGGGTTTCCTATACTTATGACGCATCAATTTTTGGGGGGGAGTTTGAATCAACGTCCTTCGCGTAATATCTATCAAAGAAGGTAAGTGTTCCAAGCAATTGGTTATTCATTTCCGCCATGCGTTGCCACGGAGGCACGCGTCAAATGTCGTTAACAACTATTGGAGTTCTTATGGTACGCCGAGTAGTCTTCACCTGCATAGTGGTGCTCATGCCGACCGTTGTGTTTTGTCAGAATCTCCCATCGTCACCAAGCTTGAGTATTCTCAATTCAGGATCGATGCTGCGGTCGGACCGTGATCTGTATTTTTCTCTGAGAATGGAAGCGTTGGGTGTCGCCTTCGGAGGCTTGGTTACTGATCATCTCACTGACCTCTACCGCAATCCGGCATACTTCGGTGTGAACGATCGGCCATTGCTCTTTGGCGATCTCATCCGTCCGCGCACTGCCCAATATGGCTATCCTGTCGTGATGATTAAAAAACCCGTTCTCCCCCGAGACTACATGGTATCAATAGATTCAAAGCCGCTGAAGCCCGGAAAGCCGTTCGCTGTTCGCTCCTCAAAACGTTCGAGAGTTTTTGATCTCGCAGATGTGCAATCGAGTCTCTCTGCCACCTCGTATTATCCAACCTCTTCATCAACTCCCATCGGCGTGCGAGCGGGATATGTGGGAAAGTTTGGCGTCCTCATTCGTGGATATTATTCTCAATCGACGGACCAATCAAACAATGCGAATGAGGGAATAAATCCTGGATACTATTCAAATGAACAATTCCGAAGCTCCTTCTCCTCGACAGGAGAGTCTGAATCGGCATGGGGAGATGTTCAATTGTCCTATGGATGGTCACTCTCAGAAAATTTCTCAGCAGGTGCAAGTTATACATTCAGCATCAATGATTATCCGAATCGCTCCGCGTTCTCACGATCGGAGTTTCGGCTGCCAGTCATCATCAACGGTTACGACAGCACGACGCAGGTTGAAGACGATACCTACAATCGTACCGATCGGATGATCGGCAATATTCTTCGAGCGGGAATTCTGATGAAGGATGGATTATCCTCCTGGGATGCTGTTGCCACGGTGGAATTTCTCTCCCATAAAATCACTAATGCGGAACATCGGTACTCGAATTACTATGAATCGTATCAACGGAATTCGACATACCCTGATTTCAGTTTGCGGCAGCGCTCAGCGTTGCAGGACTTCCTCATCAATTCGGATGTTCAAACGACGAATGCTGGTCTTGACATTCAATATAAGAATGTGGGAGCGGACGATAGAACATTGACAGCACAGCTTGGTGTAGGTATTTCGGATTTCTCTTCCAATGATCAGTCGCACACCGCGGCAGCCGCACAGGAGTATTATCGTCGCCCCTACGACACCTTAGGGTTTAACGCAGTCTTTCAAGGATCGATTGCAGGCAAGCCTGATGGGTTTGGATTCGTTGCACACGGTGCTTTAGGATGGACGCTCCGCGCAAACGATTTTCTCCTTGCCATCGCTGGTGTCGCAAACTACTGGCATCTCAAATACGATTACGACCAGCGGAAATCGATCAGCGACTTGGCGGTAAACGTGAGGACGAGTATGGGTAGAGACTCCGTATATTACGACCGAGCATTTTCTTCTGAGACCAGGTTCCTCCATCAGCACAATGCAACATTGATCCGCGTTGCCATCCCGATCGGGATGGAATTCGAGTTGATCAAGAATCTTCACGTGCGGGCCGGATGGGTCGTGGAATTCGTCAGGAATGTTAATCAGGAAAAAGCACTTGACCAAGGGTACCGCTTTACGAACAACGCGATCAATTTTTCCACAGTGTCATTTGGGATGGGATACCAGATTGTTGAACGACTTCGTGCGGACTTTGTGAACCTTGGAGATATCGCCCAGCCCAGAGATTGGAATATTTCTGTGATGTATACCCCGTAGCCTCCATCCGCTGTTCTCCTCTCCCGCACAGGGAGAGGAGAACAATGACACTCATTACTTCTTCTTCTGGGTCTGATAGTTTCTGTACTGCATCGACTTCTTCACCTTCCGCGCATCTTGACTCACATCTTTCATATCGCTTGAATATTTGTCAAGTTGTTGAAGTTGTTCTTTCATCATCGGCGCGCCAACCTCGCTGTTGATCATCGCAGGCGAAGATTGCAGCATCGCCTTCGCTTCGTTGATCTGTCTTTCGGCGTCCTCGCGATTGCCGGTATCCAATGCCTGCATTGCTTGATCGACTTTTCTCGTTGAGACTGCAACATCGACCTTCGCCTGAGTATCCCAGTCTTTGCCCTTATCGAGTTCGGCTACATCATCGGAGTAACGGATGCTCACAGAGAAACTTGGTGGCTTGTGAAATAAACCATGATCACCACTCACTCGCAACGTTCCAGTCGCGACATGTTTCGTGCCGGAACCCTCGGGGATGGTAAGCTCGACGGTAAACTCGCGGCGGTCGTTCGCATAGATATCGCCGACGGGAATGATCCACTTACCATCGTCATAATTTCGCTCACAGCCGATGACGTCGTTCACCGAGACGCCGCTGGCAAGAACAAGTTCGATGTGTGCATTCTGGGCAACGACGTTCGCAAGGCCATTGAGCTCACGCTCGAAAATGGACGCAAGCTGAGATGGACTCTCGACAAAGTAGTAATTGCCACCGCCGTGTTCGGCGAGTCCCAGCATGAGGTTCTCGTTATAGTCCAACCCAACACCGAGCGTGCTGAGCGAGATCGATTGGTTCCGATAGCGACTGGCAATGCGATTCAACTCCTGAGGATCGGTGATGCCCTGGTTGGCAAGTCCATCTGAGAGGAGGATGACGCGATTGATGCACTCACGCTTGAAGTGTTCCTCGATCTGCCGAAAGCCTTCCTCCATCCCGCCACCGAGATTCGTCGAGCCGCGCGGGTAGACATTTTCAACGAGCCGCTTGACGCGGGATTTGTCCGTGACGCGCTGACTGGGAAAAAGCGTTTCAATCCGTTCATCATAGATGACGATGGAAAGATAATCGTACGTTGAAAGCCGGTCGATGAGGGAGTAGACTGCTTTCTTGGCATAGTCCATCTTTCGCTCATCGCCCATCGAGCCGCTGCGGTCGAGCACGACGGCAATGTTCATCGGACGGTACGGTCGGTCAGGCAAGGGAAAATTCCGGGCATCGAGCTCCATCTGCATGTACACCGTCCCGCCTCGGTGAGGGATGCATGATCGATTGAGATGACCTTGAAGTGTAATGTCGCCGAGGGGTTGGGGATACGACATCTTCGCTTCCGAAGTTTGCCCGACCATGGCAAGGACCACTACCATAAGGAAGAAAAGCTGTGAGGGTTTCATAGGAACCTCCTTCGAGATTGTTGAGAGTGCTAGTATTTACTCTCTATACTCGCGGGAGGAGGGGAAGGTTCCCGAGGCAACAATGAAATGTTATTTCGGCCTCCGCTTTACGGGAGAAATCGATTTCGTTATCGTGATTCCTTTGGCAATGTGTTTCTTATCCTTCAATCTCCTCATTGAGTTTTCGTAAGCGTACTTCGACAACTTCTTGATATAGGCTTTTGGGAAGTCCTCCTTTTTTCTTACCGTCATATATCTGTACAAACTTCCAGAGCCAACGAGCTTCTTCTCAGGATCCTCTATTTCCGAACCTCGATTGAAACCGAAGTTGGCATACTTGGAATACACCGCAATGGAACAGAATGCATCTCCTGCTCTATCGGAAGTCGAAAATCCTATTACGAGCGCGTTATAGTTATCGTAGATCAACTCGTAACTGTCAGGATAGATATCCAAAACAAACTTCCGGAGAAAGAGGCCTATCGCTTTCACTTCGTTGTCAAAAGGCTTCAAGAATTTCGTCAGGTCTTTTGAAATCGCTCTGGTCATTTGTGATCCTTTTTCGGCGTTATGTTGCAGTGCGCACTTATGTGGTGGTTTGTGTTAGGCGTTCGCTGGTTTGCGTGAAGAATTCACCCAACAACATAAATCGCTGTGATCCGGTGGCCAGCTTAACGCCGGTTACACGTCACCGCACCTCATGTGTGCGCTGTAGGCTCAATTGCGTTCCGCGCGACGCTTGCGAGCGTGGCGTACGCCCAGACGGCGGCAGCCCCCACGATGAGGAATGCCGCGCAAGAAACCCAGAATGACGCATCGGTACCTGTTTCCCAGATCAGTGGCTTCTACGGCATCAGGATCAGTGTGACTTCTGGATGCGTGAAATGAGCGGATCCGAACAGGCTGCCCGTCACCAGGATCGCGATCACCGGCCCGTGTTGCCGCTCGATCGGTCCCTGCATATAGCCGCGGAACGACGCTTCCTCGACAACGCCGGCAACGACAAAACTCATGAGTACCCACAACACCACGGTCACGAGTGGGTACTGCGAGACGTCAAGATTCTGCTGTTGAGGGAGCGTGACGAGCCGGTTCATGACGCCCTGAAAGAGTACTACGGCAACGAGGCCGAGGGCGCCGGCGAAAAGCGCCATCCCCCAAACGTCCTCCGAGAGACGGTTGGCGCGACAATTCGTGCGTCGTGCCTCCGCGGTCGAGCGGGGCCATCCCGCTCCCCGGACATATCGCCAGAAGAGCCACAGGTACAGAGCGGTTGGAGGCACCGCCCACGGCACGGCGGACCAGTGCTTCGAATTTGCCGACACAAGGATTGCCCACGGTGTGGTGCCCGCCGTTGCCACAACGCTCCCGGTGAGAATTGCCCGTACGATGACCGGCAAACGCTGCCAGAACGAAAACATTGTACCTCCTTGATCGTGCTGCCTCGTGCGCGCCTAACTTCTGATTAGGCTGTGTGGCGGCATTGAGTGAGCACTAATAAAGAGCGAACGTCGAGGATGCGGCGTGGTAGCTGCAGTTACCCGCCAGCCGCGCATTGGTCGAAACTGCGATCTCTACTTCTTCCCTGCTTCCGGGACCATCACGATATCTGCCTTTGTGGTAGCGACGATTCCTATCAGTTCCTCTTGTTCCTTTGTTGGAACTTTAAACTTGTTCAGCGTTGCCTTGAAGTCTGCCACCATCGCATCCCACTCTTTGTCTGTGATGTTAAGATGTTTGTGTGCGTCTTTCATTGAACGGCCCGTATATTTCTGTGGACCGCCGGTCGCCTCGCACACCAGTTCCGTCACACGATACTTGAGTCCGGCCTTAGGGACACGTGCCCGCGCTTCCTTGATTGCCGGGTTGGCATTGAGGATATCGTTCACCAGCAGACGCTCGATAAACTCGTCTACAACAGACGCGATGGCATACACGCCCCCAAGCCGGTCGTAGAGGGACTTTTCTTTTTTCTCTTGAGCAGTGACGGAGGTCCAACTTGTCAGCAGGACCACTGCAACTGCAACAAGAAGTGTTGATCGCTTTGGTATTGATTGCATAACAGGTTACTCCTTTCTATTTGTGAGTGTTTGAAATACGTGAACACTTCGGTTAACGTTTGGCAGCAACACGCAACGGTTTTGCGAACTCAAAACGACAAATATCTTGTGAGCAAAAACATTGAGTGACCACAACTATGTGCGGAACTCATCTCCATCTATCGCCAGGCTTCTTCACGTAATTTGCTAGAACATGGGACCAGGGAATAACAATAAGATCCACAACAAGCCCGATCACCATAGCCTGGGTAAGGTCTGTTGATCGGACGGCGGACCACAGCGGGAGCGCAACTGCGAGTAACCATATCCTTCCAGACTAGTTCGAAGAGAACCAAAAGCAACATTTGTAGCGTCGCCCGGCCCCGACAAGCGAGGCTAACAAACGGGTGAAGCTGACGAAGCTGGGACATTCACGGTCCGCTCCTTTGCGCCCATGATCAGGATCCAGAGCATGAACGCCATCTCCCCGAATATGGCGGGGAAGGTAATTTTGGAGACCATGTCCTGGTATTGCGGCAACAGTAAGCCCGTAAAGCTGATCGCCAGATAGGCGAAGCCGTTGATGATCAGCCAGTAGCCCAGGAAACGGGGCAGGAAGCGCGACCGAAGCACCAGGATCGCCAAGGGGAAAAGCCAAAGGCCCCAGAATATTTCTAATGTCAAAGTTCCGTAATCGTTAATTTTAAGAAAGAGCATAACGAAATCCTGCCTATGAGCAAGTTCAAATGTTTTCAATATTTCGCCTTTAAGAATCATCAGGGAAGCAATATTGAATGCCCCCGAAATAAAAGCGACAGGAATTTGCACAATCACCAATGCAACCATAAGCTTAGCCTGACGCTCGTTTACCTGTTTGAACAATCGATACAGAGCCAATACCAAAACCACCCAAATGGTGCTGTCGACAAGATCATTAATTATGCCCGTTCGAAATAAGAATTCATTAGCGAGGATGTTATTGGCAGTGGCAACTGCATCTCCCTTGACCATAATCTTTGATGGTATATATAAAAGGCCATAGAGGCCTGTTATTGTCAAAAGCAGATACCACAAGCCGGCAATTCTTGCAGTCTTTTTGGTTCCCTGCATGCCCTCGTCGATAGTAGTGAGTGCCATTTTATTTCGTCCTGACTAATGTTAATATGGTTTCCGTATAAAACCGTTCTCTGGGTTGATTAGATGTGCAGCAAAGTTTTGCAGTGAATGCCGCTTTTGCGATGCGGTGCTGTTATGCAACTGTTGCAGGAAGTCTGCGACTCTTGCTGCTTTACGTTGTGTTGTATACAAAAGTTTCACTTATTCGTTTAGAACTGTCTTGGCATCTGCGCTGAAGCTCATAAGGTCTAACTATTGTTTATATGGCTTCCAGATAAAACCGTTCTCTGGGTTGATTAGATGTGCCGCTCTACGAGTCGTAGACAAAACGCCTTATGAAAATGAAACTTTGCTTATTATGCGCAGGCAAAGTTCAATATCGATCGCGTTTTGCTGCACAACAAGAAGAGCCTGATCGATGATATACGGACGCTCTTGTCTGTTGCCTAACGTTTGAGTTCAGCCGCGGGCGTAGGCCATCGGCTGGTACGAGAGGTTAGGCGGCACCGGTCTGTGCTCGACCACTCGCTTCGTCGGGCTCAGCCATCCCAGATGGACTCAATCCCTTGTACAGAAGCCAAAGGCTCAATGCCATTTCGAAGATAGTCATAGGCACATCGAACCAGTACGCGTTAACCGTTTCGTCGAAGTTGGGGAAGACGATGAAAGCGAAAGCACAGATCACGCACCATGCAGACGAGATCGCACCGAAGGCAGCCAATGCTCTCGGGATATACCTCGACTTGAACCACAGGTAGCTGCAGACCGTGGATGCCAATGCCCAGAACGGTAGGCCAACGTAGTACGCGTCGAAGCTCGCGGCGAGGTGCAGCCTCGCCAAGGTCTGCAATTGATCTGCCTTGAAGACTGGCAAGTAAGCAGCGTCACCCAAGAGCCGCAGAGCGCCAAGCGTATCGAGCGCGGTAACACCCCACATCAAGGCAAATACCAGCCTGCAGAATGCCGCAACCAAGGCAAGGTTCCGATTTACTGGCTTGAGGATAACGTAGAGCGCTGAGAGCAGTACCACGATGTTCACAACGTAGAGCAGATTGCAGGCGATGTTGAGACGAAACAATGTTTCGTGCGCCATGATGTTCCGGGCGGTTTCTGCAGCATTGCCCGGGACGATGAGGCGAAAGCTGATGCCGTAGTTCGCAACGACTACGATTGCTATGGATTAAACTAAAGGAGTCAAAAAATGTCCAGCACAGTTGTACGAGTGAGTAGGCAAGAGCTTACTCAGATTATTTCCAATGTTGTCGAACAGAAACTCGTCGAATTGTTTGGTGATCCGGACGATGGTCTTACGATGAAACAGAGCTTGCGCAAACGACTTCTCCGACAGAAACGGGCTGTCGAAAAGGGTGATAGAGGAACCAATCTCTCTTCCATTCGTAAGCATCTGGGTCTGTAATTGTATTCTGTTCGACTTCTTAAGACTGCAACCAAAGAGCTTGAAAAGCTTGATCGAACCATTGCGAAACGCATCATCGATCGGCTTGAATGGCTCTCATTAAATGTTGACTCCACGAAACTGTTTCCTCTCAAAGGTGAACTGAGCGGTCTGTACAAACTACGTGAAGGTTCGCACCGCATTATTTTTGAAATCCTCAGGTCCGAAAAAACAATTATCGTACACGCTATCGGGCCCCGTCGCGAAATCTACAAGCGACGCTGATCTCTTTCGGATTCACCGAATACCTACGCGCGCAGCATGGCATATAACGTGCGCGCCGTTGAGTGAGTACAACTCATCGAGCAAGGGTGAGCACGTGCGTTGCCTTTACAAATGTATCGAATATCGATGCTTGGCGCTGTTATGCACCGCGCAGCCGTCACCATTGTGTTAGCCTTGAGCGACTAAACTCCGGTTGACACTCCGCTAAATGGTCCAACGCTTGCTTTCTCCCACTTGGAGACGTTCACGCCCTTCACAAGGAGCCACAGGCAAAGTGACAATTCCCCGATAAAGGCAGGAACCAGAATGGCGGGGAATATCATATCCGCGAATGTGGGGGCAAGAAGCAGTGCAAAACTATTCGTCAGATAGCACAAGCCAGCAATTTGCATCAGGACCCCTATAGTCTTGGGTAAATAGCCGGATCGAAAAATCAAATGCCCTTCAACAAGACACGTGAAACCAAAGAAGATGAGACCAATGCCAAAGCCGTAGTCATGCAACTTGAGAGGAAGGTACGCTAGAGCATGTAGCTGATGTGGTTCCAATGCTTTTAGATAATCTGCGTTCCCCAATAGAAACAATGCCTGTAAAAGATTTAACTTGTTGGCGACCAAAACAGCAGTCTGTACCAAATTGAAAAGCACCGCAAGCAAAGCAAGATTTTTGTTTACCGGCCTGAGTAATACATAAAAGATCAGCATTAAAGGGATGAAGTCCGTATATTTGTGTAAAAATTAGGAGGTGCCGCTCCGGTTGGTTAGATTTGAAGTGAGCAAACCACAAATTCTAATCAAATAAAAGGAGACAGCACCATGAATAAGAAGATACGGCCCTCGGAGAAGAAG
>JACOSX010000099.1 GCA_016178625.1 Ignavibacteria bacterium | reverse complement strand
GTTCATTGAAACACTGTACAACAAAAAACGTCTTCACTCATCGTTGGGCTACTGCTCACCCGCTGAGTTCGAAGATAAATTTCATTCACACAGAGCAGCCTAACTGCCTGTCCGGTTTAATGGGGTCACTCCAGAGAGTCACTTGAACGATGTTCGTGTAAGAAGATAGATCAGCAGTAGTTTCCAAATACTCCCATTTATTTGTGGCTTGCGGTGCTGTTGATTGGATGTAAGCGTGAGTAGTCCCATTGTTATACAGAATATCCCAATAGAGATTAGGCAAGGTACTTGCTGTTTTCAACCAGCCTGAGAACTTATACTTAGTATTAGGTAGCGCGCTGACCGGAAAAGTCTTAGAGATGAATTGGGAAGTGCCGGTAAAGGACCATCCTTTCGTTCCTGTGTGAGCCGTGCTGATACTCGAGCCGCCCACATTAGTCCAGTCACCGGACGTGCCATCTTCGAAATCGACAATGCTTGTTTCCGCGTCTCTCGCATTCTGGATCTGTGCCACTGGCAACGTGCTATTCCATCCCCATTTTGTTGTGGAGCGAACCCCATTGATGTTTTCGGATTCTTTCACGTTGCCGACAATATCACGAGAAACAACAGTGGTCGTAGCGTCCCATGTGGTTCCATTCCACACGAGCGTTCGTGTGGGATACTTCATAGTTGCATCATACTCCGTCTGTTGATCGGAGAGAAGGATAGTGAGGGGAGCGCCAGGATCATAATTCACATTGATCGCTGCCCCACCTGTTGTAGTCTGTCCGTACGGCGCGAAGCGAGCTGTAACGTAAATTACACCCTGAGGAACCGTAACTGATGCAGAACCATTGGAGCTCAATATTGGTATCTCACTGCCACCCGGCGTTGTTCCCATTCGGACAGAGCCACACCCCCATACGTTGGAAACTGTGTAGGTAACCGTCTGACTGAAAGATGCTGTAAACTGTTTCGTGTCTTCGTATGTCCCTCCGCTCCATGCCTCAGGAGGCGCCTCACAATGAACTGATGACAATAGGGATAATGGTCTGACTGCAGTTTGAGTTGTCTGATAAATTTGTGAAAGCATGTTCGCAGTTTGCATATTTGGATATTGCGGTTGCTCGAATGCATACTTGAACTCGGTCACCCTGTCGCGCAAATCTCCGATGTCCGATGTAGCGTCGACATCCTCGGTCACTTTTGACACTCGACCATTTGAATTATTGTATTCATAGGTAGTCGACGTGGAGATCCCATCCACCATTTTTGTTTCAGAGGCCTTCCTTAATTGGAAGAGATACCACGTATAGGTATTTTGTCCGACGGGGTCCTGAATAACTGACCAATCCGGAGCCTGACGGTTAACGAGCGTGGTGCCATCCTGCTTATAGCTCTCAACGGCTGTGATAACTCCGCGTCTTCGAGGATCAGATAAAATATTATTGAAAAAAATTTTTGTGGGTCCCGTCTGGCTCGGAGGAGTTCCTCCAAGAGCGATTGACTTCGTTGCTGAACTGTACCCCGGTGAGATCAAAGGATCATCGAACGTAGGACTTGCATCGTAGGTGTAGTTTTCCGTGACATTATTGCCCATGCCATCATTTGCAACGACCTGCGTTACCTTGTAAACAGAAATGTCATTGGTCCAATTTTTATCGGTGCCGTGGAAAAACTTCACTTTTGCCTGGGCATAATCGCGGGATTGGCTTCCAACCATTTGAGTACCGGAAATAGTGATTCGCTTGCGGATAGCACTTTCCGAAACAGAAAATATCCGTGACTTGTTTGAGCTCCAGCTGAGAGGACTGGTTCGGTCAAGTTTAAATACATCGGTAAAGTTTTCGTACGTCGTCCCTCCATTGACAGTCTCAGCCATACCTTCAACTGTGACAAAGTCGTCGGTGAGGGATACGTCTGCAGAGTCTATGGCTTTGATGTTCGAAGTGGTATAGGCGTAATCATAGGTTCCTTGCGCCTCGTATACGCCACTACCCTGATTCCACTTATATCCCCACATCCTCCCATCGTACAGTATAGCGTCTTCCCCCGGACCATGTCGATGATTAATTAGGAAAAGCCAGTCATTGTTTATTTGACCTTTCATAGCCCAAGAATTTGACCACTCAGCAGATAGTTGTATTGCAGGTAGAGCGACAAAGGTCGAGGTTGAGGTTGCACCGTCTCGTTTCCACGTCCGGATATTCGCTTGAGTTGCACTGGAATATTCGCACAAAAGGATGCGCTCATCAGTGAACACTGGGAACGTTTTGGGAGCATTGTTCGAACCGGTCGTTATGTTGAAAGACGTGCCGAGTGTTTGGGTTATTACATCCTGGAATCCTGTACCGTTATTGTAACGGAAGCTGTAGGCATACAGATTGCCGTTTGTCTTATCCCACCGACCGATGTACTCGCTCTGAAATGAGTACTGCTCATTGGTTGGGTTTGACGTCGTATTGACTTGGGTAGGACCATACCAATAATAACTACCATCCTTCTTTTTCCACTGCAGCAGATACGAAGCGGTAGCCCCATCGTAGAACGCCATATCGTCTGATACTTCTAACATCGTTGAAGGAAACGAGGAGATCGTCGTGGTTTGGTAATAAGACCATGATCTTGTGAGATCACTCCTTTCCCATACCACACCGGTGTACGTGGGGTTGGGTCCCGCCTCCGCCCCGATCATGACGACATGACTTCCAGTAGCCGACATGTTTGCGAACATCGGTCCGCCTGCCGCAACGAATTCTCCAGCACTCTCACAAAGACCCAGATACCAATCTTGGGTATCATCCCGCCAGTCATACACGAAGATGTTCTTCGATGAGGCAACGAAGATATGGTCGTCTGTTACCTTCATTGTTTGAAAGGTTGCCCCGGTGGGGAATGTGAGCGGAATATCAGGTTGGACCTTCCATTGCCCTATCCACTTCCGAATCCGTAGAACATTGCCAATCTTGTCATAATTTGCAACCGTGTTGCCGGACGATCCAACTTGATATCCGTCGTCGTGGAGCGTGCCCGCTGTAATGCACGTCGCCGCACCATCAGTACTTTGGTTTAAATAGGTGTAAACTGAAGGTTGACTGGTCACTTGGGTTGTACCACCCGCGGGGTTTTGCACCGAATTAAGGATGTATGAGTTTGCAGCATCGTACGAAAAACCGTACGATGGAAGGGAGCGAATGTTAGAACTACCGTATTGTGTTATGGATTGTAACAAGCGTTTCGTTTTCGTTCCTGTTCCAACGATTTGGTAAGAGAAATCCCATGATTGAATAGGAGACGTTGCCGATTGAGACGGATAGAGTTTGATCCAGTCAAGATACTTTTTCTCGTAGCTCTTGATTCTATATTGGCTCGTCTCAACGTCCTGGTATTCGGCAGCATTCCGGTCACCGAGAACGAAATCAATCTTCTGCCCTGTACGCCTGTTAAGGATGTAATCAATGTATGATGCCCTCGTATAATTAAGGAAAATGCCCTCCATATTCACGGCCTCCTGTTCTTGCTCGTAATAATAATCAAGGAGGATTACACCGTAAGGATCCAAACTCTGGGAAACATCCCAACGATAACAAATCGTGCCGGCCGTGTACCTATTAGTGAGAAGATCAGTAACATGACCAGCATATCTGATCACATACCGATTCGCTTTTTTTGACCCGTCTGCAAAATCTCCGAACATCAGCTTTGAGCCGTCATCCCGTGTTACGGTTATTCCAGTAACATAGGAATCTGCATTTGTACCCGAAACCTTTGTCAGTTCCACTTTCCAATATGGATTATTTTCAAGGCGAAGGATACTGCTGTTATCTTTGACAATTTTCGCCCTTCCGCCATTCGGGTCAACGTAAAACCAGTCATCATCATCTGTACTTGCAGTGCCTTTTAAATCAGCTTCTATGGCCGGCATGCCAAACGACCATCCCGCGCCTACCCAGCTTGCCTGCATATCGCGATTCTCCGAGGTCATCAATGTGGGCACCTGTGAGCTTGAGTACCCCAGCGTCACTCCCTGCAACAGGGGCACCGAGTACGATACAGAGCCGTCAAAAGGATCGACAAGATTTCCCTGGCTCAGTGCGTGCTGAGAACCATACAAGCACAGAAAAAGAATCGTGAAGAAAAGAATGAACATACGTTTCATAACCTAAGTCTCCTATTGCTCAACGCGTGATGGGACAAGAATTTCAACAGATTACAAATGACGTGCTGGGTTTACCCGCCAAACCTGCTCGCAGCAGGCGAGGGCGGGTTTACTTCCTGGTCAGAGCGTCTACCGTGGTCTTCAGATTTTCATTTTCTTTCTTGAGATCGATCATGTACAGGGTTAATTCCTCGATCTTTTGGAGAAGCTTGACTTGCATGTCTCCGAGGTTCATCCCTTGTTCTTTGATCTCACTCGCCGACGGGATATTCGGAAGGTGTTTATTCTGCTTGATACTCTGCTCGAGCTCATTGAGAGGCATAACCTTGTAATCGTCGCTGAACACATAATCAGGGAAGGGCGTGCCGGTTGCAGTGACAATAATTTCCCGCGTATTGATCTTTCCCTCGACGGCGAGTTTTGCTGTTCCTAAGCTGGTCGTACCAATGCCAACGTTTCCTTCTACTAATAGTCCGCTTGCTGGAGCAGCGTTCGTTCCTCCGTAAGTAGAACCAATGACCATTGCGCCTTTGACATCCATTTTGTTCTGGGGAGTTGTTGTCCCAACTCCAACATTACCTTCTACTAAAAGACCATTTGCCGGGGCAGTATTGGTTCCTCCGTATGTAGAGCCTATGACAGCAGTGCCTTTGACGTCCAATTTGTTTTGGGGGTTCGTTGTCCCGATTCCGACGCCACCGCCATTTGTTGATATGACCGTGAGGTAGTCAACAGAACCAGTGGTGAAGCGTAAACTCCCGTCAGGATTGTTGAGCATCCAGCGGTTACCTGATGCATCGGTGAGTGTCGTTAATCCTCTCTTCCAAATACTTAAGCCAACATTACTGCCGCTGCCGGCAATACTGAGACTACCTGCACCGAGCCCTGGCCCTCCAACCATCCCTGTCGACGAGAACAGCGCTTCGTTAGCGACGTGGAATTTTGCTAAAATAGATTGGGTGTTATTAAGTCCCGCACCTACACCTACGCTATAATTTGCGGTGGTCGTACTCAAGTACACCTGCAACGTTGAAGTTGGATATGACCATTGTGCTGTTGACCTGTAAACACACGTCAACAGCAGGAAAACTGCAATACAGCAAGAAGTGAATGACCTCATGGCGGATCCCTTTATATGATTGATTGAAATGACAGTTATACTCGACAAAATTCTTGAGCCAAAATTATTCCTTTACTTTTCATCACCCTTAACATTGATTCAGTCAAGTCCCTCTAACATCTGGGATATATCTCTCATCTTTTCCTTATTCAGAAAATAGACTTTATGTGCGCTACCATAAACTTTTGCAATCAGAAATCCTTGCATGGTAAGCTTATCGATGACTTCAACAATCCCTTCGCTCTTCATCTCGAACATTTCTTTCCGCACCCACCAATTGACAATCCCCTCAACGGTATCACCTGCATCGGGGTGTTTCGATAGATGGCGAAGTATGACCTGCGCTATTTCCTCTTTGACCATGGAGATGGAATGATATAGACAACAATCATAGCAACAGGAATGCCAGAACAGAATCACATTACATTTCATGAATAGGTTCTGTTTTCGAAGCTTCAGAAGTATTAAGGAGGTGGGGGGGCGGGATTTTTGCCGCCCCTTGAAAACGGTCGAAAGGCAATTATTCGGCTTTGGTGAAATAGAATTGAGGTTTTTTGGGGGGCGGTAAATTTACCGCCGGGGGGCGGGATTTTTGCCGCCCCTCCACAATGGCAATGGTTCTGTGTGTCGATGAGGATGAAAGAGCAATAAGAACACACCTGCGGCAAGGCTACCGCAGCTTGTCACTCAAGACCTGCAGAGTCGATGCCATATTTTCTCATAAGTCGTTGGAAGGACCTTCTGTCTTTCTTGGCAGATCGAGCGGCATCCCTGATATTCCATTGATGGTCGCGTAACATTTTCAATACGTACTGTTTCTCAAAATTCTCGATCGCACGCGTCTTCGCTTCGTTGAATCCACCGTCGGATTCTGCATTCTTGATCCTCGATGCGTCGATTAAGAGATCGCGTGGCTGGATGATGCTTGCTGTCGACATAATCACCGCGCGCTCGATAACGTTGCTCAGCTCCCTCACATTGCCTGGCCAGTCATACGCAGAGAGAGCTTCCAGTGCATCGCATGAAAAATAGATCGCTCCTCTCTTGCTCTGAGCGGCGAACTTCTCCAAGAAATGGTTTGCAAAAATTGGAATATCACCTTGTCTTAATCTCAAGGGTGGTAGCTCGATTGATAACACGTTGATCCTGTAGTACAAGTCTTCTCTGAAAGCGCCTTTTTCCACTTCAGCCAGGAGATCGACATTGGTTGCACAGATAATCCTCGTATTGACTTCGACATACCGAGATGATCCTAAAGGCCTCACCATCCCGTCTTCCAGGAATCGTAGCAATTTGCTCTGGACCTGGAGATTCAACGAATCGACTTCATCGAGGAACAGCGTGCCGCCATCCGCCATGTGGATGAGTCCGCGTTGACTGCTCGATGCATCGGTGAATGCTCCTTTCTCATGGCCAAACAACTCGTTCTCAAAAAGATTCTCGGGGATTGCGCTACAATTGATCGGAATGAAATGTTTGCCTGCCCTGCTTCCTACATAATGGATCGCTCGAGCAGCAAGTTCTTTTCCTGTTCCCGACTCTCCAGTGATGAGAACCGGGGAGTGTGCCCGACTGATGGATGAAACCTTGTCAATGGCTTCGAGGAACACACGAGACTGTCCCACAAATTGATGCAGACCTTGTGGCACAAGCCCGCCAGGGCGGGCAAGACTGGTCGGTTTCAATTCATCTAATTCAGATACCCTGCGCGGTTGCAGTAATCGCTCGATCTTCGCTACTAATGTTTCGCTTTCGGTTGGAAGAAGGATGAAGTCATCGATGTTCGTCTCGAGGAGTCTTGATATGTGCCTTTCGTTCTCAGAACAAACCGCAGCAAGAAACCGTTTTCCGTGGTTGCTCTTAATAAGCGGATCGATGAGTTCTTTCCACTCATTGGGTACAGAAGGCAGCAGAAGCACGACAAGAGAGCCATCCCTCAAGCTATAAGAGACCTCGCTATCGGCTTCGTGCAACTGAATTCGATCTCCAAAATGGTTTATCATTGTCTCGATCGCTGGTCCAAATCTCTCTAAAGGATCTTGACAGAATGGGACAATACTAATCATACTCAATGCTTTCATGAGATAAGGATCGATGAAAACCACACTTCATGGGATCTCTTCTTTTTCATGACAAATAAAATGAGTAACACTGAGCAAGGTTTAAACGAAGGGCTTCTATGAGTTCCTGTATGGGACGCTACAGGAAGTTTTCGAGGAATGGAAAAGGAACATCGCTGATCCAACCGTCGCTTACGTCGTTCCAAAGAAACCAACCATCACACCTTCACTCTCACACGCGGTGACTAACGTAAGGGCAATATATTCGGAAATATTAAAAAGTCAATGGGTAAATACCGAACCATGATTAACTTCTTGTGAGAAAAGGAGTTAGAGGAATATTGCTACATTTTCCGAGTAATTTCTGATCAATTTCTCATCGCGAAAATCACGGTGTTACCCAATTTTCTCGTTACGATAGTCTCCCTTAAGCAGGAATTGTTCCTTCTTTCATAGAGCAGTATGCATAGAGAGCATCGTAGACAATGAATTCATGCTCAAGAATTTCGTGATCATCCTTCAAACCCAGAAGACGGAACCCTTCCGCGATTGCTTTCAACCCTGACGCTTCCGGACGTCCGTACAGATCGTGTGTGACATCTGCGCCGTGCACAATCTTTGCGAGTAATTGCGCAGCAGGATCAGTCACATGATATTTTTGAAGGATAGCTTCAAAGCTGCACCGACCCTCGTGATGCCCGAGCTCCACTCCCTCGACATCAAATGGTATCGCGCCTTCGCGTTTAGCCACCGACAGAACGCTATCGGCAGGTACAAATATGAATTCTGCCTCTGGATCGATGAACTTCTTGATCAGCCATGGGCAAGCAACGCGATCAACTTTGACCCGTTCTCGGGTAATCCATTTCATCCTGTACTCCTTTCCAACAATTTATGATGATGTGACGTGTCTGCCCGTCCGACCTGTAAGAGCGTACGCAACAAATCCTGCCACTCCGACTCCGAATGCAGCAAAGAACGGAAACTGTTTATCGATGGTCCACAGCCAACCGCCGACAAAGGATGCGGGAAAGACGACCAATCCCCTGATCAAATAATACACTCCAACGGCTCTGCCGCGTGCGGACTCCCTTGCCAGATCAACGATCAATGCCTTACGAGCCGGCTCGCCAATCTCTCGCAATCCGCCGACGATAAATGCCACCACTATCCATACGAAACTCGTGGAGCACACGAGCACCAGAGGAAAGAGTGTAAAGAACGCAAAGGTCAGCAAGACAAACGGCTTACGGTTCACTCGGTCGGAAAGCTTTGCGATGGGGAGATAGACGAGGATTGCAGCAACCATCTGAAGACTCGTAAGCCAACCGAATTGAAATGGTGTGGCATGTAGGACGTCGATCGTGTAGAGAACGATAAAGACTTTGGGGATACCCTCCGCCCAGCGTGCGAGACAATCGGCAAACAGAAGACGCTTGAGCGAACGATCCATTTCGCGCCAGATGCCCGTGAAGTGCGATCGATCGGAAACAACCCGCTCCGACTCTTGAAACAATCGATGAACAGTCAGGACCGCCATGCTCGCCGCCAGAAGCGTGATCATCAGACCGATGTGAATCCCCTGAACAAACCCAAATGCGACAACCAGCATGCCGCCGAGACTCGGGGCAATCACAATGGGCAGTCGCTTCAATAATGACTGAACACCGAAACCGACGGCGCGTCGTTCCTGTGGAAGATGATCGCCGATGATGGCGAAGATCGTCGGCGATGAGAGACTATCCCATGCCATGACAAACACCGTGCCTGCAAGTATCCAGACCCAGTGAGTGCTGAATAGATAGACCAGGTACCCCAGCATTGTCAGAAGTGTGAAGACGAGGAGAGCTTTTTTTCTGCCGAAGCGATCTGCGAACCAGCCGCCGGGGTATTGGTAGAGAGCATCAAGAAAATCTACCAGCGTTCCATATGCAGCGATTCCCCACGCGGTCGCACCGAGCAGTTCCAGATATTTCGGAATGAATCGCGCCCACAACTCTTCACCCAGTCCAAGCAGAACGATCGCACCCAACATGATGACGATGTTGTGCTCCAATCCCAGCGCGGCTCGAAGGCGTCCTACGTACGTCGATACGTTCATCGTTGGATGGAAAAAATGTGTAGAAAGGTAGGTAATAACTGAAGAACTATCAAGCGAAGACGCAGGCTCGGAGCTCCCCTAACTTCATTTCCGAACTGCGGTCACATACCACGAGTCTGCCCGAGAATCTGGTAGCCACAACCTTCTCCTCCCGGAGGGATGGCTTGGTCAGAAAGAGTCCATTGGACAGGCTGTGAACGCGGGCTTGAGGACTTCGGCGGGTTTTGTAAATGTGAAAGTAAGCTATAGGCACGAACTGCGATTTCTCCCCCCGAGTAATGCCCGGACTGAAATCGGAGTTCTAACTCTGCCGAGTTTCATAGCGAGGTAAGTTTCCCGCCACTCTCAGAAAAGCACTCGAGTTTCCGAAGCGAACCGCTGCAGTCAGTTCATTTTCGGCTGGTCAACCGGCGTGTGCTCTACAGGATTGTGTTTCTTGTGGTAATCTTGTTTCTGCCGTCGTTCCGTGATCCCTAAGCCTGCACGATACAGGAGCGGCACTTTGAACTTCCGGCTTGAGTCAACATTATTCCCAAGCGGCATCAACAAACCGGCATCGTACACTGCTCGAATTGCTTCGTCGCCCTTCGGTGAAAGGGGTTCGAACAGCATATACAGTTCTTCACGATGGAACGTTGCCGTGTCACTTCCCCGGAAAACATCAAAGTGCTTCGAGAGATGAGGAAATTCTGAATAGAGATAGGTATCGCATCGATATTCAGAAATTGATTCAAAGGCTTCCTTCAGCGCCCGGATACTGATCAACCTGGCGGAGGTATGCTTGGCCCCCTGCCTGTTATACTCTCGTTGTTTTTCCACGGCGCGATTGCCGAGATGGATCAGCTCACGGGGGAAACTATTGCCCATACCATCAACGAGTCGCTTCAGTATCCATTGGTGTGTTGGGGCAGGTGGGTGTGGGTGCGACGACGATCCGTTTGTCGTGGTCTCGAAAATCGTGTAAAAGACTTTTTCAACATAATCGTCGGCGCCAAGAATAATATTCGTGACGTCAACCTTCTCCCCGAGCACTTCTTCGCAATATGCGCGAACGTGCGAATCCACAACTGCGCGAGAAACGAGGAGCTTCATGAGCAATGGACCACGCCATTTCATCTCGGTAGTGTAGCTGATCAGATGCGATTTATTGACGATGTGCAGCTGCGAGTAGATATCATTTCGCAGGAAGATTTTGAAATGAATGTTCTTGAATTGATTGCCATATTGGACCAACAATTGGACGAGACCGGTGATCGATGCGCGCAGTTTCTGAATATCATCAACAAAGAGGAGATCCAACTTATCGAGCATGATCCAGGCAAGACAATTCGTTTCCCGAAGGATCGTATCGATGCTGTCCAGCAAGGCGATGATGCTAATTCCAGTTTTTTGCTTGAAATCAGAAGCGAGGGCTTTTTCATTTTTTTGAGATGTGTTCTCAGCTCGCTTGGACCGTCGCAGCTTTCCTAATTGTCGCTTCACCCTTCCGAATGCGCTCGTCTCTTCGATGAGCCCAACATCGACGAGCAAACTCTTGAGAGTGCCGACGGCGTCCTTGACTTTTTCCTCCTTGCATTTAGCGAGCAACGCCTGCATCTTCGCATCCTGCAACAACGTGGAAGCGGTTTTCAATCCCAAGTACAAGAGCCAGAAGTATCTAAACTCATCAACGGATTCAGGATTCAGTTCACGCAGTTCGACACCGGGAAGGTATTCCTCACTCTGAAGGCCGTAGGCCGGAATGGTATAGATTTCTTCGAACTCCTTGGGAAGGAGTGGTCTTACCTTTTGGATGTCGTCACTGAGAAGCCGACAGATTGCACTCTTGCCCGAGCCTTTATTGCCCACGACGAGAGAGTGCTGAGGGAGAAGAACCTGCCGCAACATCTCGGTCCCAATGAAACAATTCTCAAACCGATTGTCAGTTTCACCATCCACACGCCCGAAATTCAGACGTGTCAATACTTGTTGTGGATCCATCATTGGCGCGTTCCTCCTACCATCATTGGTGTAAAACCTCTTCGCATGTGTTTGTCCCCATCTCGATAATGTCAAAAACCTATTCAATTTACTGCTAATCATCAAGCCAGAGTGTGGTTGCGCTCACATGGCTCGCCCTCAAGGAAGAACCCCGGATTATCGGTCCGAAAACACGGTCATACCGTGTCGTTTTAACTGACTCTCTTGATAGAATGGAATAAAATTGCTACTTTTGTCCAGCGTATGCTTAGGTGACGACAGCTGTGAGTGCTATCACTACTAAACTACATGTTAAGCGCCAAAAGTCAATACACATATTTCGAGAATTTAGAAAAGACGATCAAACTCGGTCTCGCAGTCTATCTAACCTTGTTCTGTCTGGGAACGTCAGTTGCGCTGCTGGGGGCAGAAAGAATAGTTGATTTTGTTCGAACAATTCCACTGTCATGGCTCATCATTATCCTGATGGGCGCTGGATTGATTCTGTTCGGCGCGTTTCGAAGCATGAAGGCAATTCATTGGCTGGGTGACGTGCATATCTGGCTCGATGAGAAATTTTTTGGATTTCTTAAGAGATCGAATGAGATCATTTTCGGTGAGCTCACCTACGCGCTGGAGCCTGATGAACGAACCTCAATTGTTAGTATTGAGCCGGGAGCAAGGGGGGCGCTTGCCAAATCTATTTTCTCTCAGCTCGCCAGCGACAATGAACTGTTCGGAGCTTTATTGCACAGCGGCATTTTTCGGTATTGGATCTGGTACTGGATTACGCTCTACGGTACATGCGTCTTCACTGTGCTCACGTTGGAATCATTTACCGGAGTTCTGATTGGACTGGGCGTCGATGCTAAAACTTTATTCGCCGCAAATTGGGCGTTTGCACTCGTTCACCTTGTCCTGAGTCTTGTGTTAGGATATCATCTTGTCCGGATGACGAAACGAACAGTCGATGCTATCGTACAATCACACAAAGATGAAATTGCCACTATCTTGAGAGCAAACATCACCAAGTACCAAACATCGGTTTAATCGAAACTTCCTCCGAACATCTCAACCCATGCCGTCGATGGCAATAGGGGGAGTAATCAACGTGAATCGATCCATTACCGGAATTAAAGTTCTGGTGCTGGCTCACTTTGAGAAATCACAGCGGTCACGGACCATTCCGTGACCGAATTCTGTGCTTGTGTCACGGTGTGGACCGTGACACCTGTGAAACTGAGCCACCACCTAAATTCTTCTTGAATTTCCAGCCAAAATTTTGTATTTTGGGAGACCAAATGAAATCACTATGTGGCGTTAGCAGCCGGGAGGAAATGCTACGAGGACTCTGTAGCATTTAGCAACATGTGTTTCAACAACCTTGCGCCAGTAGCTCAACTGGATAGAGCATCAGCCTACGGAGCTGAGGGTTAGGGGTTCGACTCCCTTCTGGCGCACTTTCCCCCTGTCATCACCTCTCGCTCAACCATCTTATTCCCTATTATGTTACCCAGCACGGAATAACCTGCAGCAGGGTGCCTACTTACGACGGTGATGAAACAGGGATGGTGATAATGAACTTCGTACCTTGTCCTTGTTGAGATTCGACGATGATCTCGCCTTTATGGTTCTGGACGATCTTGCGGCACACCGGCAAGCCAAAGCCGTGACCATTTGGTTTGGTCGTCACCTTTTCGATAAAGAGTTTCTCTTTCACTCGTGGATCGAGACCGGGACCGTTGTCAGCGACAATCAATCGCGCAGCGTTATTGATGAAATCGTATTCAGTTCTCAGTGTAATCGTCGCCTCGGCACATGCCTCAATAGCATTGTTGACAAGGTTGAGCAGAACCTGTTGGATCTGGTCACTGTCAGCGCTCACTTCGGGTACCTCCGGATCCACTTCGACCACAATCTTTCCATTGCGGAACTTTGGTAAGTGCTTGATGAAGAAAGCGAAGTTGTTTACAAAACCGTTCAACTCCAAAGGCACACATTGAGAATTAATGCTCGTGCGAACAAGCAGATTATCTGAAAAATTATTGATTCTTCGAATCGTATCGATGAGATCTTTCAGGGTTTTCTCAGATGTTTCCATCTCCCCGCGTCTCATGGTGCGTTGAATATTCTGAGTCTGGAAGAGCGCTATATTGATGATGTTCTTGAGCTCATGACTCACTTCGGCGGCAAGCTCGCCGCGCATTGCCATTCTCTCTGACTTGATAATGTGTTCGTTCGCATTCTTGAGTTCCTCATATGTCTTCTTGAGATCTTCATACAACCGGGCATTGGTGATCGCGATGGCTGCTTGACCGGCGAGAATTTCAAACAACCGGAGAATATCATCCCGGTTCACTGAGTGGATGTAACGACTGTCGACATAGATGACCCCAATCGTCGCTTCATGTGTTTGCAGTGGGGCGCACATAATCATCTGCAGCTCCAGGTTGATGATGCTCTGTCGCTGCTCAAATCGTTCATCGTTGAGGGCACTCTCGATACAGATTGATTCGCCGGTGGTGTAGACATCCTCAAGGACCGTCCCGCTGACCTGGAATTTATCAGAGTCGATGACATTGCCATTCTTATCGCGACCGACAACGTATTCAAGATGCCCTTCTTTATTGGACAGCATGAGAAATCCTCGCTGGGCTGAAGTAATGCGGATCGCATGATCGATCACTAATGCCAACACATCTGAGAGCACCAAGGACGTATTGATCTTACGAATAACACTGAGAACAGTCTCGAGATCCTGCAACTGCCCTCCTCGAGGGATATGCGGATCTTGAGCGGCAACGTCCTCTTTGGAGGCTGATGTTGTTCCTGCGATCTTATTCTGGTTCAGGAGTTCGTGCAATCTCATGTTCGTTTTCTTTCAATATGTTCAAGTTCTTGTTTCGTTCGTTCGATCTCAACGCGGGCTCCAACTTTGTTAAAACATGAAAGTGCGTTCGAGAAAGCTTCTGCAACTGCTTCCGAACGCCGGCGATGTTTTTCCATGATGCCCATTTCGTAGTGTGTCTCTCCAAGGTTTAGCATATTCGCAAACTCCTCATTAAGCCTAAGGCTAGACTGGAAGTGAGTTTCGGCGAGATCGTACTCTTTTAACTCCCGCAGGATCATTCCCTTTACCTTGTATGCATCGGCAACACCGAGAGGGTTTTGAGATGTCTTGAAATTCTCAAGGGCCTGATTGCAGAGCGCTAGTGCAAGCGCAAGGTCGTATGAACGAAAATGTACGGTCGCTTTTCCGAGCTTCGCCAGTCCGGTCAGTGCGGGATTATGGAGTCGACTTGAATACTCGAGGCTCCGATCAAACTCCCTGTTCGCATGTACGAAATCGCCTTTCGAGAGATAGGACATCCCTATATTATGATGGATCTCCGCGGCTCTTGTCATGTCACCTGCAACTTCAAAGAGGGTCAATGCTCGGTGATAGTTATTCAGTGCCTCATCCCAATTGCCGAGGATGTTCTGAATGATTCCCAGATTCATGAAGATCATCGCCGAAAGCATTTTTTGGGAGGATTGTTCGGAGTTCCGGAGAGCCTTGGAGAAGTGATCGTTCGCCTCGTGCATTAAACCCTGTTCAGCAAGCGAAGTTCCCAAGATATTTTCCAGCTTTGCCAGGGAAGCCATATCCTGATTCATCACAAAGAGCGTCCGGCTCTGTTCCAGGTCGGTGTTCGACTCTCTCCAGCGTCCCTGGCAGCTGTACACTTCACCTCTTCGGAGTAACGCCTCGGCAACGAAATCGTTTTGCCGATGTTTCTCACCAAATGTTAATACTTCGTTGTACATCTTTTCAGCTTGATGAAATATGGCATGGGTCTTATAAATGTTCCCGATCCCCAGCAATACTTCTTGGTACTCGTACGCTTTCAGTGTATTCTTACAAACTGTCAGCAGATGATCAAATGATACTGTATCGTGGAGGTTTGTTTCGGGTACGTGGGCAGCACTTGATGATGTACTGTTTTTCCCTAACACCTTTTTTTCCATCCGTTGGATTCTCTTCTGGTCGGCGATGAATCGCGTGATCACCTTCGATCCACAATAGGTCTTTACAAGAGTAAGAATCTCCCGATTGACGATAGTATCTCTCTGTGTTACCATATGCTCTATACTTGTTGCTTCAGTAAATGTCAAATACGTTAACGGCCAAAACCATACCGTGAAAAGTGCGATATCACACCGCCAGTCATGTAGACGTTGCCTTTCAACAGGTCTACAGATAAATTCAGATTCGGAATGAGTTCAAAGGAGCCGTTGTCATTGGAGTAGTAAAACGCAAGCCCTGTTACTAATGTTGCCGGATCCAAACCTTTTGCGGTAAAATCTAAAGAAGACTGGTGGTTAAAGATGAGGCCCTCAGGCTTAAATTTGATTGCCACATACGAGGTATCGAACGTCATCGTAATATAGGTGTCTTTGCTCAGAGCCCGTGCCGGTACAGTGAGAGTTGCTGTTCGATAGACGGTGGTACCTACCTTTGATGTGTACGAATATGTAAGAGATAATTTTCCGCCCCCGACAACGGTTGCTAGTTGTGTCGTCGTTATAATATTTCCCTTCCCATTGCCATCCGGCAAGGTGACCAGATTAATACTTTGAAGAAGGGGTATTGTTAAGGGCGATGGATGAACAGGGTCCCTGCTGATGGGGACTTGAGAATCCATCGGACCATCAACTGGTCCGCAGCCAATGGCGTGTATCATCAGAAGTAATGCGAACAGCAAAGTTATTACGATATTTTTCATTAGGGCTTTCTTAATGGTGTAATTATCATGTAATTTAATTCTCATCGTCCGAATCCATACCGTGAAAAATGATAAATCTCTGCGGTCTGGAGGTCAATTGTCCCTTGTACGACATCTGTGTTAAGAATTTTTTGTTCGACTGGCACGAAGACATTTGTATTATCATCGATGTAGTAAAAATCAAGCGGTGATGCGCTCGCGCTTAGATCTAAGCCATCAGCTTGGAAACTGAGAACGGCGGGTCGGTCAAAGAATAGCCCCGATGGTTCAAACATCACACCAAGGTGGACGGTGTCGAGGACCATCGTAATTTGCACATCGTGTTTCACAGCGTTCGGTGGAATAACAAATTTTGCCGTCCGGCTCACAAGTTTCCCGGAAAGATTCAGATACACCCCTGTGCACGATAGCACGCCCCCATCACCAACAGTGACGAGCTTGGAATCGTAGAAGATCGTCTCTTTCCCTAGCCCCGCCGGCAGATCGACGAGCTGGATATCCCTTTCAGTAACTGTTGGAGCAGTAGGAATGACAACAATGGGATTTCGCACCGCCCCTGAGCGCAAGGGCATGATCGGCTGTTCACCTGATCGACTCGAGGAGGGATCGAACGGCGTACTGTCATGGCATCCGCTTACGAATGCTATAGTTACTAAGATCAGGACCAGTTGGAGGCGTATATTCTTCATGTTCATTCTATATCTTCTTAGTTCTGTTGCTTTCAGTTCGCTAACAAGCTCTATCGGGCGAATCCATAGCGAGAGAAGTGCAGGATACTCGCATTATATACATTCACGTTGCCAAGCATCGTATCGACCGTAAGGCTGTCGTACGATACCGGCAATAACTGATTGTTTGTGTAGTTCACATAATAAAAGTTAACCGGTGCGCCAGATTTCAGCTCGCTAATTCCGGTGACACTGAAGTCGAGACCGATTTGATGCCGAAACACCAGCCCTTCAGGTGCAAAATCAACCGCGAGCTCGGTTGGATTGAGAGACATGCTGATCATCCCGTCGTTCCGTAAAGCAAGAGGTGGAATCGTGAGAGTTGCTGCGCGTGTCACCAATTGGCCATTGTAGTCAACGTATGAGTCAACGCAGGAAAGAGTGCCGCCAATTGCAGCGATGATATACTGTGAATCCGCGGCAACAGCGACGACACCGTCTTTCGGTGGGGGCATCTGGTATACCCCGAGGTCAACCTCTGGAACCACCGGCACAAACGGTATAGTGACAATCGGGGCTCTGATCGCTGCAGACCGCGGCTGTCCAACCTCATTTACCCCACCGCGAATTGAGGGGTCGAAAGGTCCTTGATTTTGGCAGCCGCAAAGGAGAGCAACAAGCAGCACCAGCAACGTAAGCGCACAATAGATTGTTAGAGTTTTCATATTCTCACCTAGCGATATTCAAAATGCCTAATTCCGTTGAGTAAATCTCATACCTTTTAACACTGCAATGGGTATGCCAGACAGACTAATTCATGGAATTATTCTATTACAGGAGAAAATTGAGGATGTCATTCCTGGATCGAGGATCCGTCGACGTGAATATGTACGTTCTTGCGTGAGGACAAGCACAGGATGGGTGGGGCTAGGGGGAATTGAGAGTTGTCCGACAAATCCTCCTTGCACGGTTTGAAGTGATTGGAAGCAACATGTGTAACGATTCAATGCACCACCTGATCAATCCGGGGCGATGCGCAAGATTCGATCTAACCGAGGTCGCGAAATCCGGAGAATATAAGCAGCTTTGCTCTTGTTGCCACCGACGTAGTCCAACACCCGTAGCGCCAGTTTACGCTGCACATCCTCCATAGCAGCTTCGGCGAGAGGAATGCTGAGAATAATCGCGTCATCCTGAGACAAAGAGATGCCTTTACCATTTTTTCCTCTGCCCGAGGGAACATGATCCGACTTAGACTTCGACATAAAGTCAAAATCATCTCTTTCCAACGTTCCATCTTCCTTGAGAAGAACCGCCCGCTCGATGCTGTGTTTCAGTTCGCGAATATTCCCCTCCCACTCATGTTCTGCAAGCACGTGGAGAGCATCTGGGGACACGCCACTGATCTTCTTGTTATACAATCTATTGAACAAATCAATGAACGTCGATGCGAAGAGCGGGATGTCTTCCTTCCTTTCACGTAAGCTAGGAACCTCCAATGGAATGATCTTGAGCCGATGGAAAAGATCTTTCCTGAAGGTGCCAGCCTTCATTTTTGCTTGAAGGTCGACGCTGGTCGCCGCGATGATACGCGCTTTTACGGGGATATCGTGCAATCCTCCAAGCCGGCGCATTGTACGACTTTCAATAACCTTCAGGAGCTTTGATTGCATTGGGAGCGAAATGTCACCGATCTCATCGAGAAAGATGCTTCCATCCGCGGCGAGTTCAAAGAGTCCTGGCTTCTTTTCTCGAGCGTCAGTGAACGCACCTTTATCGTATCCGAATAGTTCTGACTCGAGCAAGGCTTCGGGCAGGGCTGAGCAGGCAATGTCCACAAAGGGGCTGTTACTGTTGCTGCTATTATAATGAATCGCGCGAGCAAGAAGCTCTTTCCCAGTTCCGGTCTCGCCGGTGATGAGCACAGTCATTGCAGGGTTTTCAATGACTTTTTTCGCACGATGAAGAGTCTCAGTGAGTCGTGGAGAAGAGCCGATGATCTGGTTAAAGTCGTACGCACGCTGTTGCAGCTGGATGAAGCGCTTCTGGCTATGCGCCATTCGCCATTCCTCGATCAGTTGTTTGAGCCGTTCATTAAGTTTCCTATAGTCGTTGGGAAATTCATAGAATCCTGTTGCCCCATGCTTCATTAAGTCCACAACATCCTGATGATGGGCAGCGGTTGCGATCGGGAAGAGCGAGACATGTGAATAATGCATTCGAAAACTCTCCAACACCTCTTGCAAGAGCGACCGATCAATGGCTGCATCAAGCAAGACCACATCGGGAGTAGTAAATACCGCTCGCCCCATCAAGAACGCGGGCGATGAGGTGAACTGAAGATGAACCTCGCGCGATTTCACAATCGCCTTTTGCAGAGATTCCATCAAATCCTTCTTTCCACACAACATGATTTTGAACTTCTCATTAATTCTTGCCATAGATCATTCCTTCCAATCTTTACAATCGTGATTCGATCAACTCTAGAACTTCGTGACGTCTATAGGAGGCGAGATATCGTTCACGCAATGCTTCTGAAGTGAAGAGTGACGAAAAATACTCAAGGATCCGTTTCGCATTCATGATATATTCATGTGCTTTCTCTCTATTCCCTCGATGATCAAATTCTCGTCCCAAGGCATTAGAAAGTTTCCAGCTAATCTCAGAGACCTGCTCGCCCTCTATTAACGATAACCCCTCTTTGAAATACATTACCGCCCTCGCCGGCAGCAGGTCAGGATGGCATCGGGCGATCTCGCCCAAATGAAAATTGACTTCGGCTATGATAAGAGGGGAGATGGTTCCATTTTTAACATTCGAGATCCCCTCCAAAATCGAAATCGCCTTTTCATACTCATTCCACCGGCAACAGATCTCAGCCATGCGCAGGAGAATGATTTGTTGTTTCTCAAACTCTGTTTCGCACCCTCCAGTGAATGAACCCTCGACCTGAAACGCTTTCTCCGCCGACTTCAGCGCCGTCAGGGCTTCGGAATAATCGCCTCGGATCATGTGAACCAAACCGTGGAGGTATTGTGAAAGTGCCTCAAACGTTTTGAGATTGAATTTCTCCCTGACAGTGTCAACCTGATCGAGCACCTGCTCTGCGAGGGAGAGATCACCTACCGTTATATGTAATTGTCCCGTTTCGAGGAGTGTCTGTCCAATACCGTTGGAGTCTTGCATCTCCTCGTACATGGAAAGTGCATCCGTCCAATAATGAAGAGCCTCTTCATATTTACACTCCGCGTATGTCACTTCCCCCAGATTTGTGAGTGCCATTGCAACGCCGCTCTTGGAATTGAGTTGATGAAAGATTTCTCTGGCACTCTGGTAATGCGACCATGCCTCCGAAAACTCACGAAGTTTATAATGTGCGATACCGAGATTATTCAGAATCATCGCACGCTGCTGGTGAATATCCCGATCGCCCACCAAGATGAGCGCTTGCTTCCACTTTTCCAATGCAGCGCGGAAATCTTTCATTGCACTTAGGACATTACCAATGTTATTCAGTGCATCGATAGTTTTACTTTTGTTGCCAGCGTTATCATAAATGGTAAGTGCTCTCTGAAATGCCTCCAAAGACTCCCTGAAGCTGCCCTTGTAGAACTGCGCAATGCCGAGGTCCGTCTCGACGAGCGCCAAGAAATTCCTGTCACCCTGAGAGCCTGCAAGCGTTTTCTGAACTTCACCCATATGGATCGCTTCATCGAAACTCCCCTCTGCGATCTTCAATGAAATGATCTCTTGTTGGATTTCAAGACGATCTACATTTTCAACTAAACCATGTAACGCTGCCTGAAAATTATGGAGCGCTTTCGCGTTTTCCCCAAGTCTCGCAAACCCTTTCCCAAGAGATTTGTTGATTGTCTTGCACCGTGGATCCTCTGCGCTCAACTCGGCGAGGAGTTGTTCATAGATGGTGATGCTCTCTTGATCGGACCCTTTTGCCTGATACACCTCAGCGAGCTTGAGTGATAGAGAAACTCGGACTTCCCTTTCGTCTTCGCTCAAACATCCAAGTGCATTCTTGTACATAGCGTCTGCATCTGCAAGTGCACCCTCAACTCGTGCCTGATCCCCTGCTGCTTCAAAATGCTCCAATGCCTTGGCGTTCGTATTCCCCAATCTGAATTGTCGACCGAGTTCATTACGATCGCTCCATCCTATGTCCGCAGTCAACGTCTCGAGGGTCGTCGCTATGAAATTGTGCAGAGCTGCGCGATCGTACTCAATGGAATGATAAACGTATTCCTTAAGCTTCAAATGGCGAAACTGGAATCGTCTCTGCTCCTCATGTGAAACAACGTAGCCTTGATGCTCAAGGGAAACGAGATAATCGATCAGCCGGTCGCTCTGGAATGGCACCACGCGTTTGAGGATCTCTACCGGAGACGGAATCTCAAAGCAAGATATAAGCTCCAGTATGATTTGCTTCTCGCGCCGCAGACCACGAAATCTGGTTGCAAAGAACTCCTCGAAACTCAGCGAAAGGAACTCCACTAAATCGTCCCCTCTTTCTGTGAGGCCGATAGGATCATTTAAAACTGCCAGCGGCAATGCGTTTGCGATGGATGTAACTGCCTCCATAATGATGTAGGGGATGCCGCCGTAGAGGCTGTGGATTCTTTGAACAATGTTCGTCGAGGCAAACGCCCGACCTAACGAAGAGTCGATGAGAGCAAGTGTTTCATCCACTGAAAGTTCCTTCAGTATGATCCGCGTGGTCGTCTGGTCACCGAACGGACAGTTATCCGCATCGTCGTCTCGAATGCTTGCCACGAGAACGATTCTTCCCCCCTTGTCATCTGCCGCAATCGATCGGACTGTCTCCAGAGAATACGGATCCATTATAGGAAGATCATCCAAAATAAAAAGTATCGGGAGCTGGGTTGAAGCCCTCAGCATATGGCTCGCATAACGGCGCGCTCGGTCGGCAAGTTCATTCTCGCCAGTGGAAGATGGGGATGGTGAGAAAATTGTATCATCATCTGTTTCGCGAAACGGCGACGGCAAATCGCGCGAACACAATTCCATGTCGAGCCGTCTAAGTGCTCTCTCGATTGAAGTGAAGGGTCTGTTGGCACTTGTTCTGTCAGATTTCAACGTGAGAAGAGAGCGCGACCGCGCTTCAGTAGCAACTTCGTTCAAGAGTTCAGTTTTTCCACTGCCTTGCGCCCCTATGACGAGTATGGAGGTCACCGTCGGTTCACGACCTCCTTCGAGCGCTTGAAGAGCTTCCTGGATAACACCTTTCTCTTTCCTTCTTCCAACGAACGGTAACCGCTGCCCAAAATACAATGTCTCCTTGACACTGTCTTCGTACTTTGACGAAGCAAAGTTCGACAGAATCTGACGTGCGTCCTCAAAACGTTCTGAGGGATCTTTTCGACAAAGTCTTTCTATTAATTGGGGCAGCAGTGACCGGACACCCTCG
The DNA here is from genome assembly GCA_016178625.1 of Ignavibacteria bacterium. Lineage (GTDB taxonomy): Bacteria > Bacteroidota > Ignavibacteria > UBA10030 > SZUA-254 > JACOSX01. The sequence continues at coordinate 11,676 of JACOSX010000099.1, read as the reverse complement.
ACACCAGCTAACGGTGGAAGATTCTCTGACACCACCATCCTCAATAGTTCAACAGGCGCGGAAGCTTCGAAGGGACAACGTCCTTCCCACAGGTGGTAAAAGGTCGCGCCAAGTGAATAAAGGTCGATGCGATGATCGATTGGGAACCCCTGCACGATTTCCGGAGCGATATATTCGAGTGTTCCGCGGACGGCGGTGTCAACCGACGGCACCGTCGTTTCACTAAAGCCAAAATCTGTCAACTTCACAGTTTTCTTATGGTGTCCATGACCCTCGACGAGAAAAAGGTTCTGGGGTTTAATATCAAAATGAATGATCCCCTTACGATGGATGTACGCTATCACACCGAGTGTCTGAATAAAAAGATCTTCAAGAAGCTCAACCTTTTCTTTTCCCAACGGAACGCAACGAACATATTCGAGAGCATTGGTTCCTTCAAGATATTCCATTGTATAGAAATGGCGGTGTAAGAATTGTTGCTCATCCGATTGTCGAACAACCCCGAAATCGAACACACGGATAAGATGAGGATGAAACAAACCCGAGAGCACGGAAAACTCTTTGCGGATCATGTCTTCATCGAGATGCCGTGATGAAGAGAGCACCTTCATCGCACGCTGGCAATTCTTTAGCCTATCGTCAACGAGGTAGACTTCCCCATTGCCACCTTCGCCCAGCTTCTTGATGATATAGTACCGGAAGTTGATCATCGCAAGAACTGAACCTCTCGCCGAAGACTTTCGGCAATACCACTGAATGAGACGATGATCAAGGAGAGAACTACCCCGGGAAAAATGCTTGCCCACCAGGCAGTACTGATCGTCTGATAAGACTCGCCAATCATATTCCCCAACGTGGGTGTCGGTGGCTGAATCCCCAAACCGAGAAAACTCAATGCCGCTTCTGCCAGAATTACGTTTCCGAATTGAAGTACCAATGCCACGATGATGATGGGAACCACGTTCGGAACCATATGCTCGCGCACGATCTGGAGGCGAGAACGACCAAGAAGTCGAGCGGCGAGGATAAATTCGCGTTCCCGTAGAGATAACAGCTCGCTCCTCACGAGACGTGCAACACTCATCCACCCAGTTCCGGCAAGAACGAGGATGAGAAGCAGCAATGAATTACCAAGAAATGCAACAAGTACGATCACCAGAAAAAGAGAAGGGATAGCTAAGAAGAGATCGGTGATACGCATCAGTAGATGGTCTACCCAACCGCCTGAAATGCCTGCAATAAATCCCACAACACATCCGAAAAGAATTGAGCCAAGCATCCCAGCAAATCCAATAAGTAACGATATCCGCAGCGCATATATCAAACGGCTCAGGACATCTCTCCCCAGTCCGTCCGTGCCCAGGAGAAACGTCCGTACATGAGAGGAACCGTCTCCCGCGATCAGACTATTCCAGCGGGTATAGTTTTCATTGTGTTGCAGTAGATAATTGTTCGCATTATGAAGTGACTGCTCAATCCAATTGTTCGAGAAGCGACCTCCACTTTCCACCGAAAGAGTTGTTTCTGTTACGAGCGCTTTCTCAAACGGATTCAGAAAACGCGTTGATCGCAAGTCTCCCTGTGAAAGTGGATCAAACGGCGCTAAGAGAGGTGCTTCAAGTGCAACGATGACGCATACGAGGATCACAGAAAGAGGAACCCTCTTGACACGCGACCCTTTTGGAAATTGACGACCGAAGACTACCGGGACTGATTCTCGACCTCGATGAGCATATCCCTTACGGATTTTGTTTACAAGAAAAACTATAATAAAAACCCACGTACCGCATGATAACCAATATGGAACGAGTTCTATGAGCAATGTGCCTGACATGTCGAAGTGAGTGGTCACGAGTGAAAGAAGGCTCAGAACCAGCGAGAGGATGCACATGGAAAGCATCCCCCATTTCCACCACGTCATCAAGACGACGAGCAACAACACACCGGCAAGATATCCTATGTGTGATCGTGACGATGCAGGATGTCCCCAAAAAAATTTCATACTGGAAGGCGAATTCGAGGGTCAACATACATGTATAACAAGTCGGCAATAAGATTACCGACGATGACGACAATGCCAGAGACCAAAGTACACCCGAGGATAAGCGGATAGTCGCGTGACAGCATCGCCAAGACTGCAAGACGGCCGATACCGGGCCAAGCAAAAATCGTCTCCGTTACCACAGCGCCAGCGAGGAGGGTCCCTATTTCGAGACCGAGGATGGTGATCACCGGCGCGATGGAATTCGGGAGCTCATAGAAGAGAAAGATATCGCGTTTTTTAATTCCCAGACTGCGAGCGTAGGTAACGTATTCGGCGTTTTGCACTGTTAAGAGGCTTGCACGAAAATATCTCGCAATGCCTGCGGCACCCGAAACAGCGATTGTCAGGACCGGCAGTATCAGATGTTTCACCAGATCAAGACATCGACCCGCTACCGAAAGCTGTTCAGCTTCAACCGAGTTCATCTGAGAAGAGGGAAACAATCCCAGAGCATAAGAGAAGAGAGCCAGGAACATCAGTCCAACCCAAAATGTGGGAAGGGTGTATGCGACTAAGCTTGCATTGTTGATAATCCGATCAAGCCACGAGTTCTGATAACTCACAGCGAGAATTCCCAACGCCACACCGAGAATGATCTCCAAACCAATGGCACTCAATGCGAGCAGCGCCGTATTTGGGAAAAAACTCATTAGAACATCGACGACGGGTCGTTGATAGCTGAAGGAGAACCCGAAGTTGCCCTTCAGCGCATTCTCCAACCACCGAAGGTATTGAAGAAACACAGACTGATCCAGCCCAAATTGGTGCCGCAGCTCTTGCCCAACCGACGCGGGAGTTTTTGGCGAGATCATCGCTGACACAGGATCCCCCGGTGCGGCGTGTGCGATGACAAAAATGATTGTCATCAAGCCGAACAAAAGAACAACCGCTGACGCAGCCTTTTTTGTAATAAACTTTCCCATGCGGTGAATATTCATCATACCCTCGTTCACTTCGATTGTGCCTTGTCATCAGCACGTTGATCACCTACATACCAGTCACCTGCATGATATGCGATGCCCAGGATACCCATTTCAATCCCTTGGATGCGCGTATTAACAGCCACTAAATCATTCATCCAGTACAAGAAGGTACATGGTTGTTCGTCTTGCAATATTGTCTGAAATTCTTTCCATGCATTAGCGTGGTCAGTCTCTTTGACGATACGGCGAGTGCCCGCGAGGATCTCATCAACCCTTTTGTTGCGGAATGATGTCAGGTTGAACCGCGATCGTTCAAGATCGCTGCTCCACCACTCATCAAGCTGAAGCTGCAGCGGCACACTAAATCCGGCGATGCACGCATCAAATTTCTTTTCCATAAGATCACTCCAGAAAACGGACCGTTCGACCTGCTCGATCGTCACCCTGATCTTCATCGCACTGAGTTGTCTTTGCACAATCGATGCAATAGTGGCGCGAAGCTGATTTCCTGCAGGAATTCTCAGAGCAAATGAAAACTTCCGTGCGTCCTTTTCTAGGACGCCGTCACCATCGGTATCACGCCAGCCTTCCTCATAGAGTAACTTCGACGCTAGTGATGGGTCAAAGGGCAATGGTTTCAGGGTATCATTGTATGCCCAGCGAAACAATGGTGATATCGGACCGATGGCTTCCTTCCCATACGACCGCAGATAGGAGTCGACAATTTCTTTCCGATTGATCGCAAGGGTCAAGGCTTTTCTCACGCGTGCGGTTCCAAAGAGATAATGCGGGCGGAGAACTTTCCCTTTTGATCGTTGATATTCCTCAGGATCAATTGAATTCCAATTTATCGCATCGTAAAACCGTTCACCAAGCGGGACAATCCGAATGGACATGTTCTTGTGAGCCAATTCGAGCGCGTCTTCAACTTCGATATAAGGGAGAACGTCCACTTCCCCCGCTCGAAGTTGCATCAACCGTGAGTGATAGTCTGGGATGATGCGAAAAATCACTTCGGAGAGTTTCGCCGAATGGGGCACCACAGACAATGGATTTGATGTGATGACAATCTCCTCAAGGGGCTTCCATGACTTTAAGACAAATGGTCCGGCGCTGAGTGGCTGTCGAGACGGCCCTTGTTCCCGCATCGATGTTCGCGGGAGATTCTGGAATACATGCGATGGAAGGATGGGCAGTCCTGCATCGAATAGTTGCCCGGGATAGGGATGGTCAAAGTGAAAAAGAATTGTGCTATCGTCTACAACCTCCACAGCCTTCGATACATCAAGAGAACCAGACGAGGTTCGCCGCAGACCATCGACCGAGGCTTGACGGATACTCGCCACACTTGTATCTGCGTACAGCTCGTAGGATATCTCAACGTCCTTTGCCTTCATCTTCGTGCTATCTTGCCATCTCGCATTTGTCTGCAAGTGAAAGCGAATATCTTTATTGCCATTCTCATATTCCCATGACTTCGCCAACGATGGTTCGTACTCTAACACGCCGAGCACCGTATCGAACCGCGATGTTGTCAGTCCTGGAAAGAAGAGATCATTGATTTCACCTGCTGCTACATCCTCGGCAAACAACGGATTGAAACTATCAATATCGCCTTCCAACGCTATTACAACCTGTGTGTTGGCGTTTGCCGTCTCTTGCCCCTTTTTTTGAGAGCATCCCCCGAGAACAGATACCAGGGCGGCAAGAACCAGTGAACACTGAATCTTGATGAAAAATGTCTTATCTCCTTGTTCCGGATTTCTCATTGGTCGATCACCATTCATTGACCGCTGCAATCTAATCAAACGAAAAAGGAGTGTCAATGATATTGTAATATTATGTTACACATGTCACATTCTGTTACAAAGAATTTGAAATTGCGGAGTTTTTTGCATACAATTGCATGGTCACTCTGTGATGCCGATACGAATATAGAAGGTCAAAACGTGCTCAATGCGCGACAGATAAACGTGTGGATCGAAGATACAAAAGGACGTGAGGAGCTTCTCCATGAAATTTCCTTTTGCGTGAATCCCGCTGAAACTGTAATGCTCCTTGGAGAAAGTGGTAGCGGAAAGACAACACTGGTTCGGGCACTCACATATCTTTTCCCCACTGGATCAGGAATGCGGGTTGAGGGAACAGTTACAGTCAAGGGCATCGATGTCCTTCCGGGGAAACGCGAACAGCTGAGTACTGAAAAGAGAAAATTGATCCGATACATTTTCCAAGAGCCATCATCGTCGTTGAATCCTGTTTTGAGGATCAAATCACAGTTTCAGCTTCTCCAGTCCTTCAAGAAAAGCAAGTCAGAAGAATCCGGGGGTTTTTCACTCGATGCTATTCAGGATTACTTTGTCATGGTTGGAATCCAAGAGCCTGAGAGAGTATTGCATTCGTACCCCCATGAACTCAGCCTTGGGACTCTCCAGCGAATACTCATCGTGATGGCACTTATCGAGGAACCACCAATCCTCATCGCAGATGAGCCTATCAGTGCTGTCGACGCATCGCTGCGATATCAAATCCTTGACCTCCTCTCCACCCACTGCCGATCCCACGGCATGGGATTGCTCGTAACAACACATGATCTACGAATCGCCCAAACCTACGCCGATCGGATCATTGTCTTATATGCAGGTCGGATTATTGAATCAGCGCCAAATCATGAATTTTTCTCTAACCCTTATCACCCATACTCAAAGAGACTCCTGGCAAGTATGCCCGCTCGAGATGCTACCCTCGAAAGCTTTTCCGTGACTTCAGGAAGCGTCCAAGCAGCGCCTCAATCCATCACGGGATGTAAGTTTCATCCACACTGCCCCCAAGTAAAGAGTGATTGCTCGATCGAGGAACCGGCGCTTCTTGAGATCGGACGGGAAAGGGAAGTACGATGTCTTTATTGGAAGTAAACAAAATTAGCTTCTCAGCTGTGCAGAGTGGGACTAAGGAAATTCTGAGGGATGTTTCCATTTCTCTTGATTCTGGCTCAACATTGGGATTGATCGGCGAGAGTGGTAGCGGTAAGACAACAATCGCCCGTTGTATTGCTGGACTTAGTCGGCCCACTGCCGGCACAATCTTTTATTCCGGCATAAACATTTTTCCTGAAACGCGAAATCGTGCACAGGTCGGCACGGCGATCCAGCTTCTATTTCAAAATCACTCAGATTCGCTCGATCCGTGCCTGAGTATTCAAGCCTCCTTACGCGAGGGGATTAAAGAGAAGTTCAACACTAATATCAAAGCACAACTGACAGAACTGCTCAAGCTTGTTGAACTTCCCGAAGAGATACTCGACAAGTATCCTCATGAACTCAGCGGAGGACAGCGACAGCGGATTGCACTTGCCCGAGCACTCTCCGTCTCGCCGGGGATCTTGATCCTCGATGAGCCTACATCGGCGCTTGATGCTATCACACAGATTCAAATTCTTAAAATGATTTCGATGCTCCAGCGCGCGACGGGGATCGCCATACTTTACATATCCCACGACATTGCGACAACATCACTTATCTGTGACCGCATTGCGGTTCTGCACAACGGGGTAATTGTCGAGACTCAAGATACGGAACAGATCCTTAAGCAACCCCGCCATGCTTATACGCAAGCCACAATCCGAAACACATTCGAAAAACAATGAATGGAAAAAAAGATCTTTTGCTTTTTTAGCATGTTTTCTGTACCTTGGGGACAGTTATTCAGTGAAACTACAGTTTAATTTTAGGAGAATGATGTGGCAGTAGATTCGAAACTTCGCATTCTGGTGGTTGACGATGAGGATGATTTACGCAACATCTTGAGTGACGTTCTCGAGAAAACAGGATACGAGATAAAATCGGCTTCTAACGGTGAAGAGGCCATCAACCTACTGAAGAAGAACCGGTTCGATTTGACCTTGCTCGACATCCAGATGCCAAACCTCAACGGTATCGAGGTCTTGAAATATATCAAACAGCATTTCCCTGCAACGAAGTCGATTATGCTCACCGGATATGCTGATTTAAAGCACGCCATGGAAGCAAAAGAATTTGGAGCAGTTGATTTCATCAGTAAACCGTACCAGCTGGAAGAGATCTTATCGACAATTGATCGGGCACTCAAGGAGTAATTCACAGGCCGATGCTCTTCATTCCTCCCAAAAAAATTCAACCATCATAACTTCACTCAGATGTAACCCGACGCTCATGATCAAAGAATTCAAAGATATTCCCAGCAAGGTTCCACTCGAACAACTGGATATGAGCTCCTTCGCGAAGGATAAAATTCGCGAGCTGTTCCGCACGGGGAGGGTTCCTACCGCCGAGGCAATGGTCGATGAGATTATCTTGCGCGCGGTAAAAGAAGGTGCAACCGACTTACACTTCGAGCCAGGAGAATCGGAACTGAGAATCCGTTTGGGTTTTGAGGGGATCATGAAGAAATTGGTAACCTTGCCAAAAGACATTTCCGAGAACTTAGCGAACATCCTCAAGACCAAAGGAAGTCTCAATGCGTTCGAGAAGAAAAAGGCACAAGAGGGTAGGTTCTCCGTGATGATCGGCGTGCATGAATTCGATATTCGTATGAGTACCTTGCCAACGATGCATGGCGAACGAGTGGCGTTGAGGATCTTACAGAAAAACGCTCGTGTGTCAAACATTGAGGAATTAGGTTTCTCGAAAGAGAACCTGGACAAGGTGCGAAAGTTGTTGCGCCGCCCGAACGGGCTCTTCCTCGTCACCGGGCCATCCAGTTCAGGTAAGAGCACGACGGTGTATGCTGCCGTGAATGACATCCAATCGCCGGAGAAAAACATCATCACAGTAGAAAACCCGGTTGAATATAAGTTGGATTTTGCATCGCAGGTTACCACATCCACAGATAAGACTTTTACGCTCGTCGATTCCTTACGCGCAATCCTGCGACAGAACCCGACCATCATCATGCTTGGTGAAATTCGCGATGCGGAAACCGGGACAGTCGCCGCCGAAGCAGCATTAACAGGCAGCCTTGTGCTGAGCACGATGCTCTCGGGTGATGCAATTGGCGCAATATTCCGCATGACCAACCTTGGGGTTCCTCCATATTGGTTGGCGTCAACGTTAATTGGTGTGGTGCATCAGCAACTCGTAAGAAAGATTTGCTCTTCATGTAAAGAAGAATATACGGTGAGTCCGGAAGAGCACGTGTCGGTCGCGAACATAACTTCTGTCCCGAAAAAGTTTTTTAGAGGCAAGGGATGCGATCTTTGTGAAGGAACGGGCTACCGTGGAAGAACAGCTGTGCATGAGATTTTAATCATCAATGACCAGATACGAGATTTGATTTACCAGCACGCCCCTATGCTAAGACTGAGGGAAGCCGCTCACACAATTGGCTTCGAGAATATTTTCCAAGACGCGATGAAGAAAGTTATCGCAGGTATTACGTCCATTGAGGAACTCTCTCGGGCTCTGGGGTAGACACACCCATTCTTCAACTCTTCGCTTCATATTCCCAAAAAATCAATTTCGTCAGACGGAAAGAAAGAATACATGTGCGCCCTGAGGGAGTCGAACCCCCAACCCTCAGATCCGAAGTCTGATGCTCTATCCAGTTGAGCTAAGGGCGCAAAGCAATTCAGTTGTTAACCCTCGATTCGATGAAGGCAATCCGTTGAGGTTGGAGTTGGGAAGATCAATCGGTCAAATGTACGACTTTCAAACAATAATAACAAATCCTGCACGAAGTGGACGCGATGTTCACGCAACCATCATGCAGGATTTGCCCCCTCTTCTCATTACACCACGGGGGTTACTTGAGCAGCATCATTTTCTTTATAGCGACAAACGGCTGATGTGATGACTCCTCGTCTTCACCATTCAATGGTTCGGCGACGATCCGATAGAAGTATACGCCACTGGCGAGCTCTGCTGCGTTAAACTCCACTACCTCACGCCCTTCGTCCACGATCTCGTGATCGAGAAGTGTCACTATTTCCTGACCAATGATATTGTACACTTTGAGGGTCACCGTTGAAGTTCCGGGAACGTCGAACTCGATTGTTGTGGTCGGATTAAACGGATTCGGGTAATTCTGTGAGAGCGCGAATGCCTGCGGAGTCTCCAGAATTTCATTTTCTTCCGTTACCGTTACTTCGACCGGCGTTATCCTCGCAGGTGCAATTGTCGAATTGCGATGGAGGAATGGCACTGCGCCTAAGGTCCGAGTGCCTTTCAACCTGAGAGTGTCGGCGAATCTTACCGTATCCATTCTTCCCTCGAACGCGGAATTAATCTTTTGGAGCACCGTATCACAATTCATAAACACGCCGAAATCTGGAAATATATGTTGACCGGGTACGGTATTCCGCGTATAATACCCCATCATCACATTATCTACCATGGCGGCAATGTCCTTGACCATCATTCCGTTGAGTGGGTTATCGTTCCCTTCATCGTAGAGCAACTCACCGAAGCCTGGTGGAGTGATGCCCAGCGCGCTGGCAATGATGTTAATTTTTAATCCTGCCAAGTCAGCAACAAGTTTATTATTTTGCTTCGTTGGCGGCAGCAACCTCTGTGGTCCGATGAAAGGTCTGTGACTAATGGTGAAGTAATCGAATCCCCGGGGCGCGCCCGTATGAAGCCCCGTTTTGTCTCTTAGTGTCCTTAAGACATAGCCATAGCCCGTCAAGCGAGTCCACCCGTAGTACTTCACACTGTCAACACGAACTTTCCCTAAGATGAGTCCATTCGTCGCTACGAATCCACCATATTTAAATGCCTCAAACAACGCGTTGATTCTATTTGGCATTGGTAGTTTGAGGATATTCCGGACATAGATAGCATTCTTTTGAACCGAACCCGCTTGTCCTGAACTGTTAATCCAACGATATGATTGCACCTTCTGCGGTTTTCCACCCTTTCCATATCCATAGATAGAGACTGAATCTCCAGGTTGGAGCGTGGTAGCAAAAGTGAAATTCCACTTCATCCGCTTCTGATCGCCGGGAGTACTCACCGAAGGAGGCACAGTATAGAACGGAAGCGTAGTATCAATCGCACTCCCAAATACTGTGAAGAGCGAACGTGAATTCTGTACATTCACAAATACTTTGACGCCGAAATCCACCTTGTCCGGTTTTCGTTTCACAAACTTCCCAACTTTACCTCTCGTATCTTTTGAGAGCACAAGACTATCTGGACGAAACGACCTGTACGTTACAGTATCAAGATCATCGTTAATAATAGTACAACTGCCGACGGAGTCCGTGAGCCGTGCATTGACAGGGTTCGAGAGGTTCACAACAAACCGTTCATTGGATTCAATATTTGTATCTCCCACAACCGCAACTCTAATCGTATCAGTTGTGATACCCGGATTGAATGTCAGTGATCCAGTCGTTGAACGATAATCGATATCCGCACGCGCTGTTCCCGCCGCCGTCGCAAAGTCAACTCGGACGATCTGGCTCGATGCGGATGAGAGACGAACCGTAAACATTGCGTCTGTCGTGCCGGTATCTCCTTCCACGACGGTCACATCATCAATAGATAACGTTGGAAATGTGAACGAGACAGTATAATTCTTATTACTTGAGCATCCATTTGCATCGGTGGCGGTGACCGTAAACGTGAAGCTACCATCCACCGAAGGTGTCCCAGAAAGTACCCCTGATGAAGAAAGCGTGCACCCAGCTGGCAACGAACCTGCGGTCACGGCAAAACTATAGGGAGATCTTCCACCACTCGCGCTGATCGTTTGACTGTAAGGCTCACCTGCTATCCCGTTGGGCAGTTTCAATGGCAAGAACGTCAGGGCTGGACAACTTGTAAACGAAGCTTGGATCGTGTGGTTGGCAGTGACGTTCGTGAATGTATAACTTCTCAAAGAATCTTGCAGCACACTGTCCACCACCACCTGCCCAACAAAGTAGCCATTCTCAGGAGTGATGACAAATGCTTGATTGTCACCCTCGATAAGAACTATTGTACCTGATGGGTTAATTGTCCCATGCGAACCTGCACTGGCAATAATCGTATGCGTGGGCGGGCCTGGATTGATTGCAAAGCTCACCGAGATCGCGTGATTAGCGGTGACGTTGGCGAAGTCATACGTCGTTACCGCACCAACTGAACTTCCATCAACGACAACATCAGAGATGTGAAAACCTGTATTCGCTGAAATCGCGAAAGACTGATTGGATCCGTGACTCACAGAGATTATCCCCGAAGGAGTAATTGAGCCGTTTGCTCCGGCGGTTGCAGTGATTGTATACGTGTTTAGGGCATATGTTGTCCTAATAGTATGATTTGTTGTCACATTCGTGAATGTGTAGCTTGTGACTGCCCCTTGATTTACACCATCTGCAAATACGCTATCAACATGATACCCGGTGTTCGGGGTAATCGTGAACGATTGATTCGACCCGTAATTCACACTCACTGCACCCGATGGTGAGATCGTACCGTTGGCACCTGCTGATGCCGTTATTGTAAAGACATCTATCGCAAAACTTGCCGCAATCGTATGATTGGCGGTGACGTTCGTAAAGGTGTATGATGCTACCGCACCGACAGAGCTTCCATCCACGAGGACATCAGCCACATGGTAGCCGGTGTTCGCTGTGACCGTGAACGATTGATTCGATCCATGATTAACCGATACCACACCCGACGGTGAAATCGTACCGTTGGCACCAGCTGAAGCGGTGATCGTATAGGTGTCGATGGCAAATGAGGC
>JACOSX010000012.1 GCA_016178625.1 Ignavibacteria bacterium | reverse complement strand
GCTCTCTCCATTTGCGGATCAAATTGGGATGCACTTCGTATCGCCGAGAGGCCTCAGCCAATGGTAACCCAGACTCTACCTCTTGGACAACTTCTATCTTCAATTCCTTTGTAAATCGCCGTCGACCCATAACCACAATTATCCTTTCCGCCCAACTTAACCATTCTTACCGTCCGGCGCAAGGGGGTCAGTTCAGTTTCTGCTTCAACTGGAGCGCTAGTGGTAAGACTATCTAGGATATATATTCCGACTCCTCCTGCATATATTCTGTTGTTCACGGTATCTACGACAAGAGCACTAATGCTGCTGTGCAGCGATGGAAGGCCATCGCTGAATGCAAACCACCTATCCCCGCCATCAATTGACCTGAAGATGATACTCCCCGAATCACTCGATAGCCCCATGAAAATATCATTTGAGTTCTTTGGATTGATTGTGAGCACTTTGATAGCTTGGTCTCCAACACCTAATCCATTATTCTTTTGAACCCACTTACCACCTCCGTCTGTCGACTTGTATACCCCCCGGCCGAATATTCCAGCATACACGATGTTGGTGTTATTCGGATCCACCCCGAGGTGAGTAGCATTATCAATTTGAACGCCCAAAGCTAACTCTATCCAACTCCTACCTTTATCTGTGGACTTGAAGATACCAGTGTAGTACCCAGCGTAAAGAACACTATCGTTGGCTGGATCGATTGCAAGTGAAGTAAAGTAGTTACCTCCAGGATATGTGGTTGTGTCCCACGTTTGCCCACGGTCTGTGGTACGTAGTATGTATGACGGACCAGCCCCGACGTAAACTGTTTTCGGGTCGACTGGGTCGATCTCTATGACTGGTGCGGGGAAAATACGACCAATAAACACAGGGCTCCAATTGTAACCACCATCTGTCGAGGTCGATACATCGTTTCCCTGAATAGTAAACCCAAAGCGTGAGAGGTAAAGGATTTGTGAATTTGTGGGATCCACCTTCAGAGCCCCGACATCTGTACCCCATGCGTTGACTGTATCCCAGTGCTGGCCTCTATCCGCACTCCGTAGGATCTTGCTTCCAATGGCATAGAGGGTATCCGGATCCCTTCGATAGATATCCACCGCAGCAATAGGATTTCCAGCAGTCTCTTTCGCAAGCCGCCATCGAGATTGTTGAGAATAGCTCTCTAGTGTAAACACCAAGAGACTAAAGAACAAAGCGACAACTAGGAAATTCACGAGGTCGATGACCACAATTTTTTGCTCTTTCCCGTTCAAGCTATCACCATCATGCAGGGCTTCAGAAATAGTGTTAACGCTCGCGCAGGGAGTGTGAGCAGGAGGTAAACAAAAACTGTACACAGTACATCTCGAATCATACAGCCTCTTTAAAGAAACTACAAGCAACAGCAGCCGAAGAACAATGATTTTCTGATGATGAGAAAGGCTTGGCGGGGGAGGAGTAAGTGCCGCGCACTCAGCAATCCCGCAGGAAATCCTTATGAAAGGAAAAAATTTTTCTTGAGGAAAGCAAGAGGAAAACGCATCTTCTCAAAATATATTTTTTGAAACGGTAGATTTGACTATAGGAACAACTATTCAGGTTGATCAAAGGGTAGCTGTAGATTGATTCTCCCACAAAACAAAAAGCCGATCCCACATTCATGGAACCGGCTTAGGTTTTTACTACGCAGTACTCAATGACCGATCACTTGAGCAAGAGCATCTTCCTCACGTAGATAAACTGTTGTCCGGAAGTTCCTTTTTCCTTGTCGGCTATGCCTTGCGCAACAATGCGATAAGAGTACACTCCTGAGGGCAGGTTCAATGCATTGAACTCTACCTGCTGGGTGCCGTCGTCCATCACTTGCTTATCAAAGACCGAGGCAACCTCTTGACAGAGCGTATTGTAGACCTTCAATGTGACGACACTCTGTTCAGGCAGATAGAACTCGATCATCGTCGTGGGATTGAACGGATTAGGATAATTTTGCCGTAGGATAAAACCGGCCGGTTGGTCTCTTAATTGTTCATCCACAAACAACGGTCCACGGTCAAGAACGTAAATCCCAGAGGAGTCGGTTGGAAACGTTGACACCCCTGCATATAAGCGGCCATGCATCGTGTCGATTGCGACCGACGTGACGACAGATGATGATGGCAATCCTTTCGTGTAGTACGACCAATGTGCACCGGCATCAGTTGATCGCGCTAATGAATTCGCCCTGTTCCCCGTACTTAAGAACAGCTCGTTCGTATCCTTGGGATTGATCGAGAGCGAGTAAATCAGCTTATCCAAATTTGAGGTCAAGCCGGTGTTCTGTTCGCTCCATCTCAAACCTGCGTCGGTAGATTTGTAGACTCCGCCAGGCACGGTATCGCTATTGCTATAAATGGCAACGAAAATCGTCTGAGTGTTTATGGGGTTCAAGGCGATCCGCGTGCGGCCTTGGATTTGGAATCCGAGGCATAACTGCTGCCATGTATTGCCGCCGTCAAGAGACTTGAAAATTCCGTTAACATACCCAGCGTAAAGCACACTGTCATTGGAGCGATCAATAGCCAACGAGGTGAGATAAACGCCTGCAGGGGGGTAATTAAGAAATGTCCACGTATTTCCCCGATCCGTTGACCGAACGATCTCTGATGGTCCAACCCCCACGTAGGCGGTCTTGTAATTTGCCGGATCGATTTCGATAACAGCTACTGGATAGATACTCCCGGCGAACAAGTCCCTCCAATTTGTCCCTCCATCGGTCGTCATAAGTACGTCATTGCTCTCTAGCCTCCTCCCGAACGCTGATGCATAAATAATCTTTGAATCATAGGGATCGACTCTAATTGCTCCAATGTCGGTCCTTGGTCCATGGATAGAATCCCATCGTTCACCTCGATTGGTGCTACGCTTTGTGCCGCTGTCTCCTATAGCATAGAGGGTGTCAGGATTGCTTCGATAGATATCGAGTGCTGCTGGTATGTACCGAGCAGTTCCCGACGCCACCCGCCATTGATCGACCTGACCACCAGCAAGAGCAATGAAGAGGAATTCCACGATAGCCAACGAGAGGAACCGGTTCATTATAATAAGAAACCAAAAGGCTTGAAGAAAATCAAGACCGAAAATATGCTTTCCGGGCACTCATCAATAAATTCCTCGTTCACTTCCCTGCTTCGTCAGCTTGATGTCCTGTAGCTGCGGAGCTTTCAAGCGAATCTCAAACTGGTAGTGCCGATAGGCGCCCGTCGGCACCCACGAAAAGTTCATTGTCCAACAATGAAGGTCACGACTGATGTTGATGCTTGGAACAACGACCTCCTTGTTGAAAATGTCATACCCACCTGTCATCGAGAACTTCCACGCCTCAGTCAAATTGAACTCGAAGCTACCCCGCACACTTGATGACCGCGATGGGTTCGGTGGAACTTTCGTCTCCGAGTAATCCAAGGTGAGACCAAGTCGCCAGGGGATGCTGAAATCAGGCTCCTCTTCTGCGAAGATTCCTGAATATCCACTGATTGACCTCCGATGCGAAAGTGTGTCGGGAGGGGAAGACCCTTTCGACTTGTTTCGTTCGCCGGAAAGGGATGTCGAGAGAGTAATGACGAAGTTCGTGAGTCGCGCAAGGCGTCCTTCATACTCCAGAAGAAATTTATTTACTTTTCTGAATGTAACAGGATCAATCTTGTAGAGATCAAAACCAGCATTGCCGCCGATATCAAGGCGATTCCCGATCCCTGTCCGGAAGTTGATGCCGATAGGGGAGAAATTCAAACTATCGGCAGAGAAATTGTACGAGACTCCCCCACCGATATTGAGCAACTGGATTTTGTTCGGCTCTTTCCCTTCTTCTGAAGATTCTGTTTTCATCTCGAAGATATTTCCGACGCTCAAACTCATGACCATTTGCTTCGGCAGCAGGTTCTCGCCGATCACCTGCTTGGAGTATGTAAACGAGAGACTGGGCGTAATCGTGTGACGGATTGCTGCAACGCCAAACACTCCGGGTTGAACAACGCCATACAGCTTTGTACTGATGCCAACCGCCGATGAGAAAACGCCGGACCGCAGAGATTCCTTTTTATTAACGACATCTATTGTCGTGCTATCGGTTTGATGCAGTTGAGGAACATCGTTGCTGATGAATGTCCGCTCGTCTTGATAACTCATTGAAGGAGCAATCGTAAAGCGCCCCAGCTTTGGCGCAATGTTGACGCTGATACTCTGCGAAATGTTCTGGCTATGATCACGCTCGAACTCCTCTGTAGTCTCCGTCGTATCTCTGCCGTT
>JACOSX010000011.1 GCA_016178625.1 Ignavibacteria bacterium | reverse complement strand
TTCGTACGGCGCTTCGAACTTGTTCACACGAAATGTATTCAGAGAATGCGACCGATTGTGTCTCTCGATATCGACACCCATCATCTGGAGAAGCTTCCCCATGGTCGCGATATCGCGGAGGTCAGGCATATTCTGGAATTGGTACTTTCCGCTTGCAAGCAGCGTCGCCGGCATCAATGCGAGCGCTGCGTTCTTCGCTCCACTGATGGTGACGGTTCCGCGTAATCTCGTTCCCCCGTGTATAATAAATTTATCCAAACAACACCTCTCATTGTGCAACGTGAATATACGCCAAACACCTCCCAAAAGCAATGAAATGAGTGATGCATTCACCCTCGGCAGTTTCTTGACAATGGTCTCAAAAATCTTTTTATTGGAATGCATCGTACTTGAAGTATTCATTCTTCACACAGGAACCCTGCCTATGGCACGTATGATTAAAGGAGGACTTATTCAAGCAACATTGGCAGCCTCCACCGAGCAACCTATCGAAACGATCAAAAAAGCAATGCTTGATAAACACAGCACGATGATTGAGGGCGCCGCGAAAAAAGGCGTTCAAATTCTCTGTATGCAAGAACTATTTTACGGACCATACTTCTGCGCCGAACAGAAAACGAAATGGTATTCACTCACCGAAAAAATTCCGGACGGACCCACTATCAAGCTTATGCAGGACTTCGCCAAGAAATACTCCATGGTGATCATCGTTCCGATCTACGAAGTTGAGATCACTGGCGTTTACTATAATAGTGCTGCTGTCATCGATGCCGATGGGAAATATCTCGGAAAGTATCGAAAAACGCATATCCCGCAAGTCGATCCAGGATTTTGGGAAAAATTCTATTTCAAACCTGGCAATTTAGGGTATCCGACCTTCCGGACGGCATATGCCGATATCGGAGTATATATTTGCTACGACAGGCACTTCCCTGAAGGAGCGCGCATCCTCGGATTACACGGTGCAGAGATTGTATTCAATCCTTCTGCGACAGTGGCAGGGCTCTCAGAGTATTTGTGGGAGTTAGAACAACCGGCGCATGCTGTTGCAAACGGATATTTCGTTGGTGCCATCAATCGGGTCGGATTTGAAGCACCATGGAACATCGGAGAATTCTATGGGAAGAGTTACTTCTGCAACCCCCGCGGCAAGATCATCGCGCAAGCAAGCCGCGATAAGGACGAGCTCGTTGTTGCCGATTTGAACTTAGATGAGATTCAAGAAGTGCGGAACGTATGGCAATTCTATCGCGACCGTCGTCCGGAGATGTATAAAGAAGTGACCGAACAGTTACCGTGAGAACACCCGCTGTAAATGTCGGGTGGTTTTTCTTGACGTGATACTTCAGGCGTGAAACCTGAAGCATGACCTTTTCACTTTGCAGCGAACGCAACGTATGAACTATAGAGATGTAAATACACCAACAGTTTCCGACCTTACAGCGTCGCTTACCTACGGCACCTGGCGGTATCAAAAAAACTGGAAGCCGCTTCACATTATCGATGCAGAAGGCTGTTATTTCATTGACGCCAATGGAAAGAAGTACCTCGATTTCTCAGCCCAACTCATGTGTGTCACGCTCGGGCACAAAAACCAGGCGGTCATCAAATCAATTGAAGAGCAAGCAAGAAAGCTCCCCTACATCGCGCCCGGGTTTGCTACCGATGTTCGGGCGAAGCTGAGCCAGCTTTTGTTGGAAGTTCTTCCCAAAGGGCTGGAGAAATTTTTCTACGCGACATCCGGGACAGAGGCGAACGAAGCCGCCTTCAAGATCGCGCGCATGTATACCGGAAAAACGAAGATCATTGCTCGGTACCATTCCTATCACGGCTCAACGATGGGATCGATTGCTGCTACGAGCGATCCGCGACGATGGGCGATGGAGCCTGCAGGGAAGATCCCCGGTGTCATTTTCGCGCCGGAAGTCCATTGTTATCGCTGCCCTCTTCACCACCATTATCCAGAGTGTGAGATCGCGTGCGTCGAGTACATCGACCACATGATTGAAAACGAGAGCGATGTTGCCGCTGTCATCATCGAGCCAGTGGTCGGTACCAACGGTGTTCTCATTCCACCAAAAGAATATATGCCGCGCCTTCGGCAGATCTGTGATAAGCACGACGTTCTCCTCATCGCCGATGAAGTCATGAGCGGCTGGGGCAGAACCGGGAAATGGTTTGCTATGGACCATTGGGACGTCAAGCCCGATATTCTCACCACCGCAAAAGGCATCACGACTGCATACGCTCCATTGGGTCTCTGCGCGACCACCAGGAAGATCGGTGATTTTTTTGATGATCACTACTTTTCACACGGACATACATATGAAGCTCACCCACTCACATTAGCGCCGGCGATCGCTTCAATCAATGAGTATAAGCGCCTCAATCTCATCGAACGAGCGAACGAGATGGGCGCGTATCTTGGGAAGAAACTCGATGAACTCAAAGTGAAACACAGGTCGATTGGTGAAGCACGAGGCATCGGGCTGTTCTGGGCGGTGGAGCTCGTAAAGAATCAGAAGACGAAGGAACCGTTCAATACGTACAAGGACAAAGTCAGCGGCGTACCATTGCTGGTTGATAAGGTTGCCGCTGAGATGATGAAGAATGGCGTGTTCATCCAGGCGTGGGTGAGTCATTTCGTGATCGCACCGCCGCTGATCATCACCAAGGAAGAGATTGATAGTGGAGTGAGAGTATTAGATGCAGCACTATCAATTGCAGATGAAGCAACAATTAATTAACCTCTACCCTCACAATATAAGGACAGTTCCATGAAAGCTCTTTCCTGCTTACTGGTCGGCTGTTGCATCTTGGCGATTTGCTCCCATACCGATGCGCAGATTTCCAATCTTGTAGTAAACGGGTCAAGCACAAATTTCACGATGACCTCGGGCGATTCCATCCGATGGGAATACAACATTCCCATTGGCGCAACAGCTTCCGGGGAGTTATGGTATGATGTGAACCAAAACGGTATTATTGATCCGGGAATTGATAAGGCACGGTTTCTCTTCATGCAAACCGATGGCGATACTACAGAAAATGGTGGACCCCCGGATTTGGATGGAGCGGTGGATGGTCATGTAATTTTTTATCAACGTGTCGGTATTGCACCGGGAAAATATGTTTTTAGGTTAACCCATAACAGCGTAAGCCAGCAGGTCACCGGAACCGCGACGGCGCTGAGCTCACCAGCACACACTATTTCCGGAACAGTCACACCTCCCGCCGGCAAGAGCCCACAGTATATTTTCGTTCAGGCAAAACGGAACGAGAACGGAGGACTAGATTTTTGGGATGCCGTTACCGATGTAAGCGGTAACTTTGCAATTAAGATGGATGCCGACACTGTAGGGAATCCCTGGCGTATCCGGCTTTCCGACAACTATAACCCGTTTCCTCCAACGGTTGTGAGTCCAGAGGAAATCTCCTTGACAATTACCGGCGATCATTCGGGAAACAACTTTGTATTTCTCCAAGCAGCCGCCCAAGCTGCAGGATACCTCAAGGACGAGAGCGGAACACCCTTAGGAGATCGCGGTGTCTTCATCAACAGAAACGATGGTGGTGTGAACCGAAGTGTGCGCACGGATGCATCGGGTTTCTATCAGATAGGGCTGCTCTCAGGAGAACTGACCAACCAAACATGGCATCTGCAATCAGAGAGCAACGGCAACGTTTCCTCAGGCCAACTGCAGGCAGAAGCAAGTTTACCGATTATTAACCCGGGAGATAGTCTATTCCGAACACTCACAATCTATACAGCAAACGCTACTATCCAGGGACTTGTCCGCGTGAACGGATCTCCTCCAGGGTTCCCAGTCAAGATTGTTGCATCGAATTCTGACTCCGCGAGCACGGAAACATGGGCAGACTCTTCGACAGGAGTTTTCATTCTATCCGTCACCAATAAAATTTACAACTATATGGTGTTTCCCAATTATTTACCACCGGAGTATCAATATTCTTCTGTGACTGCTCATCCCGGAGACACTGGTGTTATTATCGATATTACTCTTACCGAGGTCAAGGAACGAGCACCAGGAATTCCAAGCGAGTTCGCCTTACATCAAAATTATCCAAACCCATTCAACCCGACAACAAGAATCGACTACGACATTCCGTCCAATGCTCACGTCCGACTCTCTGTTTTCAATCTTCTTGGTCAAGAAATCGTCCGTCTGGTAGATCGGGATCAGCATCCCGGAGAGTATACTGTAACGCTCGATGGATCGAAACTCCCTAGTGGTGCCTATTTCTACGAATTCAAGACAGGAACATACTCTTCAGTGAAGAAGATGATATTGATGAAATAACTGCCTTGTTACTTAGAAGAAAGCTTCCCGCGAAGTCAAGCCTCGCGGGAAGTTTCATTTACAAATTTCAGAAAGGCCTCGGCCCCATGCACACCGAAACTGCACATGTTCCGCGTAAGGAGTCATTGAAAGCGTCCATACCTTTGCTGAAGAATTACATTGGCGGCAAATGTGTTGAGTCCCATGCGGAGGAACATCTATCCGTTACCGATCCTTCCATCGGTCAGGAGATTACAAGAGTTCCGCTTTCCGGCGTGCGAGATGTTGATGATGCAGTCCGCTCCGCGCGAGCGGCATTCGCTTCATGGTCAACAACACCCATGAAAGAACGCGTTCAAGTATTCTTTCGCTACAAAATGTTGTTAGAGAAAAATGCCAGTGCGCTTGGCGCTCTTGTCCACGAGGAAAACGGAAAAATTATAACCGAAGCGATGGCGGAGATCGAGAAAGCCATCGAGGTGACGGAGTTTGCTTGCTCGATGCCGCAACTTTCGGCCGGAGAAATTTTGGAGGTGAGCCGTGGGGTCGAATGCCGCCTCGATCGGTATCCCGTGGGTGTTGTTGCCTCCATTACACCGTTTAACTTCCCGAACATGGTTCCGAATTGGACAATTCCCAACGCCCTCGTCCTCGGCAACACGATCATTCTCAAACCATCAGAGCAAGTGCCGCTCAGCTCCATGCGTATCGCCGAGTTGCTGAAGGAAGCCGGACTGCCGGACGGAGTGTTCAACGTGGTGCATGGCGGGCAAGCGGCTGTTGAGGCAATTTGCGATCATCCAGATATTCAGGCAATTACATTCGTCGGGTCGACGAAGGTGGCAAAACTTGTTTATGCTCGAGCAACCTCTCATTTCAAACGCGCACTGTGTCTCGGGGGGGCAAAGAACCACCTCATCGTTCTTCCTGACGCGAACGAAGAAATGGCAGCGTCTAACATCGCTGCATCGATGTGTGGGTGTGCAGGTCAGCGGTGCATGGCGGCATCGGCGATGGTTGCAGTCGGTTCGGTCGATCATATCATCAAACGCCTCTGTGAAGAAGCCCGCAAGATCATCCCCGGCAAGAACCTGGGACCGGTTATTTCGAAGCAAGCCAAAGAACGCATCGAACGATACATAACGGAAGCCGAACGCGATGGAGCGAAGATCCTTGTCGATGGCAGAGGGGCTACCGTACACGGAAATGAAGGCGGTTACTGGGTCGGCCCAACGGTCGTCGATTACGTCCGACCCGAAATGAAGATAGCCCATGAGGAAGTGTTTGGTCCTGTCCTCTCCATCATGCGCACGAAGACAGTCGATGAAGCAATCAAGATTGAAAACGCTAACATCTACGGTAATGCCGCATCGGTCTTCACGCAGAGCGGGGGCGCGGCGAGGTACGTCATCGAGCGTGCGAGCGCGGGCATGATCGGTGTAAACATCGGCGTGCCGGTGCCGAGAGAGCCGTTCTCATTCGGCGGATGGAACGAGTCCAAATTCGGCGCGGGCGATATCACCGGCAAGAGTTCAATCGAGTTCTTCACCAAACTCAAGAAAACGACGACCAAGTGGAATCCTGAATCAAAAGTAAACTGGATGAGCTAACGCACGATGAACAATCTCGCTCCAAAATTAACCTCCGAACAATACGAGAACAACTTCACCGAGATCCATCCGGCATTCAACCAGAATCAGGCAACAGTTGAAGCGAACCGCTGCCTCTACTGCTTCGACTCCCCGTGCATGAAGGCGTGCCCAACCCATATCGACATCTCGACATTCATTAAAAAGATCGCCACGGGAAACATCAAAGGCTCGGCAAAGACAATTCTGGAATCGAACTGGATCGCACTTACGTGCGCGAAGGCATGTCCGGTCGATGTGTTGTGTGAGGGTGCGTGTGTCTATAATGAACGCGGCGAGAAACCGATCGAGATTGGCAGACTCCAGCGCTATGCGATTGATTGGTACTTCGAGCATGGGATGCCATCGCTTTTCACGCCTACGCCGAAGAATGGCAAATCAGTCGGGGTGATCGGAGCCGGACCAGCAGGACTCGCGTGCGCAGCAGAGCTTGCGTTGCTCGGCTATGACGTGACGATCTATGAAGGCAAAGATCTCCCTGGTGGATTGGACACGATGGGCATCGCGCCGTACAAGATGTCGTATATGGACAGCTTGAAGGAAGTAAAGCTCGTTGAGAGTTTCGGCGTGAAGATTAAGACCCGCGTCTGGGTCGGAACGACAATCACTCTTGCCGAGACAGCGCAGATGCATGATGCTATCTTTCTGAGTATTGGATTGGGAAACTCTCCTGATCTCAACATTCCTGGAGAACATCTCGAAGGAGTCTGTGACGCGCTTGAATTCATTGAGAACGTCACAACGCGCAACTGGAACTCGGTGGATGTTGGAAAGCGAGTTGCCGTTATCGGTGCCGGTAATACAGCCATTGATGCTGCCACAGAAGCGAAACGACTTGGAGCGGAGCAGGTGATGATCATCTACCGTCGCAGTGAAGAAGAAATGCCCGCCTACGAGTTTGAGTATGATCTCGCAAAGCGTGACGGTATCGTGTTCCATTTCCTCACTGCACCCTCTCGCATCATCGGCAATGGTCAGGTTGAGGGACTGGAATGCGTCAAGATGAAGCTCGGCATGCCGGATGTAAAAGGGAGAAGAACGTCACACTCTATTCCCAATTCGGAGTTCCGGATTCCCGTCGACATGGTGATCAAGTCCATTGGACAAAAACCTGCCGAGAGTTTCCTCTCTCAAATCTCAAATTTGAAATTCGAAAGAGGGAAAATATGGGTCAATACGGAGACGATGCAAACATCGCATCCGAAATACTTTGCCGGAGGAGACTGTATCAACGGTGGAAAAGAAGTTGTGAATGCTGCTGCAGACGGAAAGCGAGCGGCGCACGGAATCGATGAGTATCTTTTTTCCAGAAAGTAGTACCGGATTACTCACCGTCCATCGAATTACGTGAACGAGAATAAAGATGATTGATCTCTCAATAAATTGTGCGGGAATAAGATCACCGAACCCGTTTTGGCTGGCATCGGCACCACCGTCGAATTCAGCGTACCAGGTCTGTAAAGCGTTCGAGCAAGGTTGGGGTGGAGCGGTGTGGAAAACGATCGGTGAGCCGGTGATGAATACCGTGAATCGCTACGGCGCCATCGATTACAACGGACAAAAAATCATCGGACTGAACAACATCGAACTCATCAGCGACCGTCCGATCGAAGTCAACCTGAAGGAAATTACCGAGACGAAAAAGCTCTGGCCCGATCGAGCCGTGATCGCGTCGCTAATGGTGGAATCGAAACGCGACGTGTGGCACGACATCGTCAAACGGACAATCGACACAGGTTGCGATGGCATCGAGCTTAATTACGGATGCCCGCATGGTATGAGTGAGCGAGGTATGGGCTCAGCAGTCGGTCAAGTGCCCGAGTATTGTGCGATGATCACGGAGTGGGTTACAGAAGTGTCCACCATCCCCGTGCTTGTCAAACTCACTCCCAATATCGGTGATATTCGTTTTCCGGCGCGCGCCGCAAAGAAAGGCAAAGCCCATGGGATTTCCCTCATCAATACTATCAACACCATCATGGGCATTGATCTCGATACGCTCGAGCTGAAACCATCGGTCGACGGGAAAGGCGGGCACGGCGGATACGCCGGTCCTGCAGTCAAACCGATTGCATTGAACATGGTATCGCAAGTTGCCATCGATCCTGAAGTCAATCTACCGATCTCAGGCATCGGCGGGATATCCACGTGGCGGGATGCCGCCGAGTTCATCTTGCTTGGCGCGTCGAGTGTACAAGTATGCACAGCAGTGATGCATTACGGCTTTCGGATCATCAATGACCTAGTGGAAGGTCTGTCCAACTGGATGGAGGAAAAAAGGCTCCAGACGATTGAAGATTTTCGGGGAAAATCACTTCGCTGTATTACCGATTTCGGCAATTTGAACTTGCTGTATAAGACAGTGGCAGAGATCGACGAAGCAAAATGTATTCAATGCAATCTTTGTTATATAGCATGTGAAGATGGTGCTCACCAATGCATCGACATTATCCCGCACAACGGGAAAAATCAGCCGAAGATCAGGCAGCCTGATTGTGTTGGGTGCGCGCTGTGTTTCCTCGTATGTCCGGTTGACAATTGCATCTCGATGGTACGTAAGGATGACGGCTCAGAAGCAATCACATGGAATGAGCTGATGAGGCAACTACCTCAGCCCCTCACGTGGGAATCATTGAGGCAGTTCCAGAAAAAGCATGGAATTGAAATACATTAATCTCATATCTCAATAATATCCTGAGGAGGAATGTTTATGACAACAATAACTCTCGCACGATTTCGTCGTCGACCAACTGCCGATGAACTCCAACGCCCCCGAAAGGTCATCGAAGGTGCCGGGGGAAAAATTGTTTCCGCATACTGGACGCTCGGCCGCTTCGATGCAGTTTTTACCGTTGAATGGCCCGACGAACGAGCCGCCATGAAAGCTTCCACGCAACTGACCGATATCGCCTCGTCGGAGACAATGGTCGCAATACCACGCGAGGAAGCGATCAAGCTTGCGGGTTACTGAGGGGTCGGGGAACGAAACGAATTGAGACTGGGTTGTTAAAAGCGTCGGCACCCCTCAATCCGATATCCAAATTGAAAAATTCGTGATTTTCGTATGGAGAAACCTCGCGCGTTTCTTGTCCATTGGAAGAGAGAAGAACTTCCACCGAAAGTGAAGTTACTACGCTCACTTGGTTTCACAGTGCTCTCTGAACACGGCGACGGCGATATAGCCCTCAAGACGATGAAAGAGAAACTTCCGGCTGTTGCCGTTATCTACCTGACTCGGCTTCCGTCTCACGGCAGCAGAGTTGCAGAAGTTCTTCAGTGGACAAAATCCACCAGGGATATTCCTATCGTCTTTGTTGATGGTGAGCCGGGTAAGATTGACACAGTGAAACAGCGCGTACCTAACGCGGTCTTCACCACGGAAGTGAATTTGAAAAGCATCCTACAAGAATTCGCCTAATTCACATTCATCCAATAACATTTTATCTGAAAGGAGTTTTTTGTTATGGCAATTACATCAGAGAAAGATCAGTTCCTCCAGGCGTGGGAACGGGAATTCCAAACCACGCTCAAGCTTCTCAAAGAATACCCGTCGAACAAGCTCGATCTGAAACCTGCTGAGAAATCACGATCAGCAAAAGAATTAGCGTGGACGTTCGTCCTTGAGGAGAACGCGCTAGTAGGTGGAGCGATCAAGGGCAACATCGATTTTCAGAATATGCCGCAGGCTCCGGCAACACTCCAGGAGATCATTTCAAAATACGAGCAAACACATCAGGATAATGCCGAGAAAATTCGACGGCTGCCGGAGGATGAATTTAATAAACCGATTAAGTTCTTCACTGGACCCAAGCAGATGGGGGATGTCCGAAAGGGCGATGTGTTCTGGACTGGAGTAATGGACACAGTCCACCATCGCGGGCAACTTTCCGTCTATTTGAGGATGGCAGGAGCAAAAGTCCCGTCTATCTACGGGCCTTCAGCAGACGAGCCGTGGATGTGAGTTTTAAACTTTCTAATTCACTTTTTATCAATCAATAAATCAAGGAATAACGTTATGAAGAGACTCTTATCCTCGTTAACGCTTGTCCTCGTAGGACTCATCTTCATGAGCGCTCACAATGCACTGGCGCAAAAGAAGATGAAGAAAGAACCAGTCCTTTGGGCTGCCGAAGATATTAAATGGGATACTTTGAAGGGCTCACCTCCGGGCTCCGGCGTTATGGGTGCCGTACTCTGGGGAAGCTTGGAGAAAGGACCGTTTGGTGCTTTGGTAAAGTTCCCGCCTGGATTTAAAGCTCCGTTACATTATCATAGCAGCGAATTGAAATTAGTCGTTATTAAAGGGGCTTACATCTATGTTACAGAAAAGGGCGAAGAAAAGAGATTCGGTTCTGGTTCGTATATTTATGAACCTGCAAGAGATAGGCATGCCACCCGAGGTGCGGAGGACTCTGAGACCATTTTTTTCACAGAAGGATCTGGCAAATTTGATGTTGTACCCATTGAAATGAAAAAAGATAAAATGATGAAGAAATAATTTGCCTTTCTTCTTTTCTATGTGGAGATTGGAGACGTTTGTATTTCTCCGATCTCCATTTTATTTTATACTACTCTTAAATTCACTCCCATTTACAACCGTTGAGAAATGCCATGTCAACCTTAATCAAAAACGGACGCATCATCACTGCGGAACAGGATTACACCGGCGATCTTTATATTGAGGGCGATACAATCACGACAATCGGATCGAGCCTTTCGATGCAGGTAAACACCCTTATCGATGCTCGGGGCAAGTACGTCATTCCCGGCGGCATCGACGTGCACACACATCTCGATATGCCGTTCGGTGGAACGGTATCGAGCGACGATTTCGAGACCGGCACCCGTGCGGCAGCGTTTGGGGGCACAACCACACTGATCGACTTTGCTATCCAATCGAAAGGAACCAGGATGCGAAACGCTCTCGATCTATGGTGGAAAAAAGCAGAAGGCAAAGCCTGTACCGATTATGGGTTACACATGATCATTACAGATTTGCCCGATGCACAGATCGGCGACATGAGCGACATGGTGCGCGAGGGAGTCTCGAGTTTCAAATTGTTCATGGCGTACCCAGGTGTTCTTATGGTAGACGACGCGACGATCTTTAAAGCTATGAGAAAGACTGCGGAGAATGGCGGGCTCATTTGCATGCACGCGGAAAACGGCAGCGCCATCGATGTCATCGTGAAGAAAGCTATTGCTGATGGCAAGAAAGCTCCCATTTACCACGGCCTCACCCGTCCAACAACGGCGGAAGCGGAAGCAGTGAACCGCGCAATCGCACTTGCGGAAATTGCCGGTGTGCCTGTATACATCGTTCATCTCTCTTCGTTCGATGCACTCCAGCGTGTCTCGGAAGCGCGGGATAAAGAATTGCTTGCCTACGCAGAAACGTGCCCGCAGTATCTGTTTTTATCAATAGAAGATTTGGACCGCCCCAACTTCGAGGGGGCAAAGTTTGTTTTCACCCCACCGCTCCGCGAGAAATGGCACCAAGATAAATTGTGGGAAGGGTTGAAGACCAACAATCTACAAGTTGTTTCCACGGATCACTGTCCGTTCTGTTTCAAAGAACAGAAGGAGATGGGGAAGGATGACTTCACCAAAATCCCAAACGGTGGTCCCGGGGTCGAGAATCGCTTGCAGTTACTCTTCGAAGGTGGAGTGAACAAAAAGCGAATCTCACTCAATCGATGGGTGGAAATTACATCGACGACGCCGGCGAAGATGTTCGGCATGTACCCGCGCAAAGGAACGATCGCCATCGGCAGCGATGCCGATATCGTCATCTGGGATCCAAATGCCGAGTACGTTATTTCAGCCAAGACGCATCACATGCGAGTCGATTACTCGATGTTCGAAGGCTTTAAGGTGAAAGGCAACGCCGAGATTGTTCTCTCCCGCGGCGAAGTGATCGTGGAGAAAGGCAAGTGGCTTGGCAAAGCTGGGCGGGGACAGTTCATCAAGCGCGAGGCGTTTGCTGGGGCGTGGAGATGAGGTGGAGTGATAGTAAATCTCCTCCAACCATCAGCTATTTGCTTTCCTCAAGTATTTATTTATATTTCTCCCCATCGTGAATAATGCATGGGGGAGAATTCATGCAAGCACCGAAATATGTTCTCGCACAGCGACAGCCCGAGCCAATCGAGCGATACGCTCCACTGTTCTTTAAGCTCAGTGTCTACAGTTTCCTCAGCCTCTTCTTTTACCAGGCAGCAATAACATTTTACGAGTACCAGCCCGGCATGCACTGGCCCGCGTTCTTGAGCGTGTTCCGCACCTACACGTTCCTGCCTCTTCACGAGGGTGGGCATTTTCTATTTTCGCTCTTCGGGAACACGTTGTACCTTCTTGGTGGATCATTCTGGCAAATCATGTTTCCGTTGCTGTGGTTCCTCATCGCTGCGAAGCAGCGGTCACACGTCGCTCCCTTTGCACTGTTCTGGACGGGAGAAAACATCATGGACGTGAGTCTGTATGTGCGCGATGCGCAGTTCCGCGCCCTGCCGCTGCTCGGCGGGCATTCCTCCGGGCATGATTGGGTCAACCTTCTCACACAATGGGATGCAATGGACTCCGCAAGCATGATCGCTGATCTCATGTACTTCGGCGGGATGGCGATTTCCATCGGCTCGATCGTGACAGGGATTGTGCTTGCGTTTGTGGTATTCTTCAACCCAAATCCATTACAGTCACTCCCCGATCCGGCGATCACCTCAACTGAGAGAACAATTGAAGAGAATCTAAATGAAACGCTGGCAAAGAAGGAGCAGAAGAATCCATGGTTTGGCACACCGCGGTGAGAGGGGTTATAAAAAAATCGAGCCCGATACTTTCACGTATCGGGCTGTCCCCTGAACATTGTGTGTACGCTGCGGAGGCAATCACGTACGCCTGTAAGTAAATATATTCGCACAGGTAATGTTGTGCTCTTTCTCACAATAAATGGTGCATGATGATCGTCCGCGAGAATTTTATTTTATCCACCGCGGCAACTATCATGCTCATCCCTCTGAATATCCTTTGCAATAATATGAGGGACTAAAAATTGGTTGGATCATTTTCATCTGGAGGTCACATGAATCACAGATTCGTTATTTTTCTCGGTTTTTCCATATTTTCGGGAACACTCTTCGCTCAGGATCGGCCCGTCCACACTTACTCGATCGTCGCAAGAGATTCCGTGACCGGAGATCTTGGAGTTGCGGTTCAGTCGCACTGGTTTTCGGTAGGATCGCTCGTGCCATGGGCAGAAGCAGGCGTTGGCGCAGTGGCAACGCAGTCCTTTGTAGACCCGGCGTACGGTCCGCTGGGGCTTGAGCTGATGCGGGCTGGCAAAACTGCACGGCAAGCGTTGGAGGGTATACTCAAATCGGATCCAGGTGAGGCAGTCCGGCAAGTCGCAATGGTTGATGCCAAAGGAACAGTCGCCGCGCACACGGGAAAGAAGTGCATCCCTAGTGCTGGACACATTGAGGGTGAGCAGTTCACCGTTGAAGCAAACCTCATGTTGAACGACAAAGTTTGGCCCGCCATGGCGAAAGCGTACCGCGAGACCAAGGGTGATCTCACTGATCGGATGCTCGCTGCCCTCGATGCAGCACAGGCGGTCGGTGGAGATATTCGTGGCAGGCAATCCGCCGCGATTCTGATCGTGAGCGGCAAACCGACAGGAAAACCATGGGTTGATCGGATCATGGACCTACGCGTCGAAGATTCTCCCGAACCGCTTGTTGAGCTCCATCGACTTGTGAATGTCCACCGCGCGTACCAGCATGAGAACGCCGGCGATCTTGCCGTCGAGAAAAGCGACGTGGAAGGCGCGTTGCGGGAATACGGCACTGCCGAAACAATGATGCCTGAAAATCTTGAGATGAAGTACTGGCACGCTGTTGCATTGGTGAATGTCGGGAAGCTTCAAGAGTCTCTCCCTATCTTCAAGACAGTCTTTGACGCTGACCCGAACTGGGCGGAGCTTACGCCGCGATTGCCGAAGGTCGACCTCTTGAAGGTTGATGAGGCAGCCCTGAACAAAATCCTTTCCGTCACCCGGAAACAAAAATAAAATCATTATAAAGATCGGAAACGGTTAGGATAGCAGGGTCTCTCGACAATTGGTTTTCTACAAAGTTAGCTGTATAATAGCGGAATGGAAAACCGCGTTGTGCCTCTGTTGATCGCTATCGCCGTTTTTCTTCTCGCATTCAACCTGATCTTGATGGCACCGGGGTTCGGTGTTTTCCTCATCGTTCACTTACGGAATGAATGGCGCTGCTCAACGACCGATCTCCTGTTGGGGTTTTTCATCCTCTACGTACTCACACTTTTGATGCTCAATAATTCCACACGCGCCATCGAGCAGTACCAGCAAGCTACACAACTGGGGAGCGCCTCTGCGCGAGAAATCCTCCAAGAGCGAGGGCATTCATGGTGAACCAGCGTCAGGCGGGGGCCGTGTTTGTCTGCTTGCTTGCAGCGGTTCACGTTGTCGGATTCCTATTTCCGAATTCTCTCACCTGGGGATTCCATGCCCTCGGATTCCTCCCTTTCCTAGCGCTTATCTTGTATCTGTTGTGCGTCGGTGTTTTATTGTTCTCGGTGAACAAGGGATATTCAGCGCGAGTCATCTCGATCGCCTCGGAGTACATGGCTCGTAACCCGGACAGATTTCTTGTCATCACTTCCGGCGTTTTCGTTATAGCAGGTGTGTTTCTTCATGTCAAAGCACCCCTCCTCGGGGATGGGCTTTACCTTGTAAAGAATTTCTTCGAGGCATCTCATGGGATCGCGCCGCTCGATCTCCGGAACGAACCGCTTTCAACACTGTACTTCTACGGCATCATGAAGGTATTCGAGCCGGCGACCTTCGAAGGATTTCTCAATGCATTTCTTATTGCTGATTTATTGCTGGGGATCGGCTTTATTATCAATGGTTTCTTCATCGTTCGAACCCTCTTGTCGGATCGCGAAGGTCGCTTCTTGGCTTTTCTGTTTCTCTTGGTGGTACCGTACGTTCAGTTATTCCTTGGTTATGTGGAAACTTACGCAGCTCTCCTCTTTACTCTCTCGTTGTTCGTGCTTCTCGCGTTAAGAAAGCTCTTGCAGAATCGATCGTTCCTATTGACTGTCCTTGCTTTCCTTTTCATGACCCTCACACATTATAGCTCCGCACTCCTTTTTCCATCGCTGATCTATCTTGCCTACCGGGAGTTAAAGACACGCGGCCTGAGGCGCGTTCTCATTGGTCTAGGAGTTGGGATTCTGCTTATCCTTCTACTGCTCATGTCGATCAACTTCGATGTTGCCAACCACATGGCGCGGGTCCCCCACAGCCATTTCCTCTCATGGACTCGCCCGACCGATCAGATAGAATCATATTCAGAGGCATACACGTTTTTCTCTTTATATCATGCTATCGATCTGGGAAATTTTCTTCTCCTGATCTGCAGTTCACCAATTATGTTCACTGTTCTTGCGCTGCTGGATGACTGGAGAGCGATATTTAGAACCCATCAGACCGTATTTCTCCTCGCTGCCGGTCTGCCGGCTTTTCTCATTCTTATCAGTTTGAAATTCGATCTGGGGGCCGCGAAGGACTGGGATGTACTGGCACCGTTCGGAGTGCTCATGGCTCTTCTTGGAATCACACTGATATGGCAAACAACATCAATTGACCGCGTGAAACTGACCACGGTTGTCGTGGGAATAACCTTGCTCAACACCCTTTCATTCGTGGTGATGAATGCTTCAACCGAGCCAAGTTTGCATCGATACAAGGCTTTGCTCGATGTGCGGACCATGTCCAATCTCTCCTATTACACCTCAACACGCGACCTCGCACTCTATTTTCATCAACAGCATGACTCGGCGGGTCCTGTTGAGGCATGGGAACAGTACAACCACGCATTTCCCGAGGATGTGCGTGGGTATAAGAACATCATCCAAAACCTCGGATCCAGTCAAGTCGACTCGATTATGCGAGTCTATGATCGCTGGCTGCAGACCACCCCCCAAGATTCTCTCCTCCGGAACGAGTATTCCCGCTTCTGCTTGAAGATCGGAAACGACAAATTCGCCGCGGGAACATTCGATGACGCAGCACGATATTACAGTAACGCTGTCTCGGTTGATTCGACATACGCAAGGGCATACAACAATCTTGGCAGCGTTTTCGCGCAGCAAGGAAAGCGCGATACGGCGATGAAATTATTCCAGAAGGCAATCGAGCTCGATTCTGATTATTCAGATCCTTACTACAACTTGGGAAGTGTATTCGAGGAATTAGGGAAACGATCGAAGGCACTCGACGCACTGAGACGCGCCGCAGCATTGGGAAACAATGCTGCTAAAGAACATCTTCAACAGCAATCGAAATAAATTTACAACATCAATCCAATTCATTCATTTCAGGAAATTCCTAATGGAACAATCAACGCTGTCTGAACTAGTCGAGATTGACGTTTCTGAGATCGAACACAGCCCACTCATCAATGAAGATATTGCGCCGACGACAATTGCGCAGCGCACGTGGAGTACGTACAACATTGCGGCACTGTGGATCGGGATGTCGGTCTGCATTCCGACATATATGCTTGCGAGTGGATTGATTGCGGGAGGAATGAATTGGTGGCAGGCAATTCTCACAATCGCACTCGGTAACGTCATTGTGCTCATCCCAATGATCCTGAACGCTCACGCCGGAACAAAATTTGGTGTCCCGTTTCCCGTTCTTGCCCGCGCATCGTTTGGGACGCTCGGCTCAAACGTTCCTGCCCTTCTTCGTGCAATCGTTGCCTGTGGATGGTTCGGCATTCAGACGTGGATCGGCGGACAAGCAATCAACGCGATGCTCGCCGTTCTCTTCCCCTCATGGGGAACGCTCAGTATAGGACCGTGGATCAGTTTCTCAATTTTCTGGGCAATGAACGTGTACTTTATCGTGAATGGTACAGAGTCGATCCGCTGGCTCGAATCGCTTGCTGCGCCGTTCCTTCTCGTTGTCGGTCTTGCGCTCTTATGGTGGGCATATGAACGCGGCGGCGGTTGGGGACCGATCCTCTCACAACCGAGTAAGTTCCAAACGATCGGTGAGTTCTGGAAATTCTTTGTTCCATCACTTACCGGTATGGTCGGTTTTTGGGCTACGTTATCATTGAATATCCCCGACTTCTCGCGTTACGCGCAAAGTCAACGCGCACAAATACTTGGACAGGCAATAGGTTTGCCGCCGACGATGACACTCTATTCCTTCATCGGTGTAGCAGTCACGTCGGCAACCATCATCATTTTCGGAGAGGCGATTTGGGACCCTGTCGCATTGCTTGCAAAGTTCAATAATCCCATCATCATTCTTCTGTCGATGATTTCTCTTCTCGTTGCAACTCTTACCACAAACATCGCAGCAAACGTGGTCTCACCGGCGAATGATTTTTCCAATCTCATGCCGAAAAAGATTAGCTTCAGAACCGGCGGACTCATCACTGCATTCATAGGCGTTATTATGATGCCGTGGAAATTGCTTTCTGATTACGGCACATACATCTTCGGGTGGCTCATCGGCTATTCAAGCTTCCTCGGTCCCATTGCGGGCGTGCTCATTGCCGATTATTTCATCATCCACAAACGCAAGCTCAACCTCAAAGATTTGTATCTTCGCAACGGGGAATATGAGTTCACCAAAGGATTCAACATCAAAGCGCTCATTGCGCTCGGGTGTGGCGTGATCCTTGCGTTGATTGGACTCCTTGTTGAAGAGCTTCGATTCTTATATGACTACGCATGGTTCGTTGGGTTTGCGGTGGCGTTTGGGGTGTATGCGGCTATCATGAAAAGAAACTGAAATTGGATAAGCATATACTCCCTGCCCCATTTTGCGTATGAGATAGGAATCGTCTATATTCCTCACGCAATGAAATCCAAACTCTTCGTCGCTGTTGCAGGGAATATCGGTTCGGGAAAATCGTCGCTGACGAGATTGCTCAGCTCGCATTACGGTTGGAAGTCGTTCTACGAATCGGTGGAGGATAATCCGTATCTGGCAGACTTCTATGAGGATATGGGGAGGTGGTCGTTCAACCTACAGGTCTACTTTCTCTCGAAGCGGTTCAACGATCACAAACGTATCGTCGAAGGGGAAGAGAGCGTTATCCAAGATCGTTCAATCTATGAAGACGCTGAGATCTTTGCCAAGAACCTACATCTTATCGGGAAAATGGATGACCGCGACTACAAAAATTACCGCGAGCTCTACAATGTGATGTTGCAATATCTCCAGCCTCCTGATCTTCTCATCTATCTTGATGCGCGACTTGAAACACTCCTCAAACAAATTGCAAAGCGAGGACGCGAATATGAACAGAGTATTCCCGCTTCCTACCTCGAGCAATTGAGCGGGCATTACCGTGAGTGGATTACACATTACAAACTCGGTTCACTTCTCGTCATCCCGTCAGATGAGGTCGATTTCGTTCATGAGCGCGGCGACTTCAATCGTATGTTGATGCTCATCCAGGGAAAGCTCATGGAACTGGGATTTTTACAGGAAGTGTAGTCGTACGCCGGGCATACATCTCACGCCTCCAGCAACCACACTTCTAGAACAGTTTACTTTAGACTAAGCCGGCGAGAATATTCCTCACGATTTTCAAGAAGCCCCGTAGCAGTTTTGATCTGCGCATCGTCAGTGAGGGAAGCTTCGATCCGCCCTCGTTCGCCCTTATAGCGGCTCATGATTTCGATTCTCAGTGCCGGTAGAATTTCACTTTTGTGGCTCATGGGACTGATTGTCTTTTCCGTTTCGAGTTGTTTCTTGAGCTTTGCAATCTCGTCCTTGAGGGCAGAGCTGTATTTCGCCTTATCCGCGATGTCGCTTAACTCTTTGACCTTTGTTTCTCCCTCTTCCTGATACGTGAACTTCTGCTCATTGATGAACCGCTGAAATTCGCCCAACGTAGAATCACCGGCAACAAATGCAGAAGGTAAGTCTTTGTGTGACAAGACATAACGGGTCGCAAATTTGAAAAACATTGACTTGCGGAGGAGCTCGTTGTAGAACGCGCTTTTGTCCTGATCCGGAACGGTTGTATCGGGTTAGATACCACCAGCCTCATACTCCAATCGTCCCTTGAGTGTCTTGAATTTGTGTTTCAGACTGTCCGGCGTCGTCGAGAATATTCCATCTTTGTTCTTGTGCATGTAATCGATCTCCTGAATGCATCTGCCGCTTGGTGTGTAGTACTTCGCTGTTGTAATCTTAAGTTGTGTATTATAGACAAGCGGCGTAATTGTTTGCACCAACCCTTTCCCGAACGTGCGCGTCCCTACGATAATCCCGCGATCAAGATCCTGGATTGCGCCAGCGACGATCTCGCTCGCGCTTGCACTTCCACGATTGACCAGAACTGCAAGAGGTACATCGGGCAGCATCGGTTCTTCGATAACAAAGTACTTTTTCTCTAATTCAGGCTTGCGCCCTCGTGTGCTGACCACCAGACTTCCCTTCGGTGCGAACTTCTCAACAACATCGACGGCAACGTCCAGAAGACCCCCCGGGTTATCGCGCAGATCAAGTATCAATCCCTTGATAGCCCCTCTCAGTTTCAAATCTTTGATTGCTAATCGAAGTTCGTCGCCAGCATTCCGCGAGAACCGCTCAAGACGGATGTACGCTATACCATCCTTGATGAAATCGGCATACGTGATATTCTTCAATTGGATTTCTTCTCGCACGAGGACAAATTCATTCGGTTTCGGCTCGCCCTCACGATCGATTTTCAAATGGACTTCTGTGCCAGGCTCGCCACGCGTCATTCCGCGAACATTCTCAGGCTTCATTCCTACGATCGGCTTTCCATCAATTTCCAAGATTCGATCGCCGGGCTGGAGACCCTGACGCTGCGCAGAATATCCTTCCATCAACGTGAGAATGGTGATATATCCCTCCCGCAAACCAATTGTCACACCAATTCCACCATACTTCCCCACAGTAATCAACTCTACCTCATCACCTTCTTTCTCATTAATGAAATTGGTGTAGGGATCAAGAGTGCCGAGCAATCCATCGATTCCGGCCTCCATGAATTTTTCCGGATCAACTTCATCGACATAGTTCATGGTGACTTCTCTGTAGACACGTCCAAAGATGTCGATACTCTTGTTGATCTTAAAGAAGTAATCAGGGTCGGAGGTTGTAAATCCGACAATGACCGTACCAAACGCCAGCGCGGTAACAACAAGGGCGAAAGAAAGCACCATCGTTCTGTGTTTCAGCCAATGTTTCATGTAACTCTCCAGATTAAATAATTCGTGTTTGGACGATACGCCAGATCTCCGCATGGATCGTCTCCACGGGGCGCATACCGTCTATGGTGATAAACCTTTTGGGTTCCGATTTTGCCAACTCTTGATAACCAGTTCGAACGTCTTCAAAGAAACGCCGACCCGAGGATTCCATTCGATCTGCCGAAAGACCGGAAGAGCGCCAACGGCGAAACACCTCATCAACATCGACATTGATAAAAAGGGTGAGATCTGGTGTAGTCCCGGAAGCGGCGATGCGGTTTATGGTGCGCACGTCATCGGGAACTAAGCCGC
The DNA here is from genome assembly GCA_016178625.1 of Ignavibacteria bacterium. GTDB lineage: Bacteria > Bacteroidota > Ignavibacteria > UBA10030 > SZUA-254 > JACOSX01. The sequence goes on along the minus strand of JACOSX010000011.1, from coordinate 9,991 downwards.
GGCCGTATCCCTGATAGGCAGAAGTAGAATCGTAAAATCGGTCGCATACAACTACTCTGCCTGACTTCAACGCCGGTTGGATTACCTCAGTTACCAGTTGAGTGCGCGCTGCCGAGAATAGAAACAGCTCCGTCTTTTGCGTTATTGCAAGATTATGTCTGTCGAGCAAGATCTCGCGGATCTTTTCCGAGATCGCAGTTCCACCCGGCTCGCGAAGAAAGAGAACATCGCAGCCGCGTTGCTTCAAACATTCCACAAGGAGGTTTGCCTGAGTGGATTTTCCTGAGTAATCGATTCCTTCGAAGGTGATAAACATGTATGAGAGGCAAAGTCGTTTCCTGATGCAAGGTAACCAAAATCTAGCTCGAATTCAAATACCGTCTTGCCTCTCTCTCCTTTTTTCGTTATGTTAACGAAGTTTGAAGCACAAAAGGAGCGGATGCCCTCAAAAAAAATACAGAAACATCACGAGACACATCGGAAGCCGTACACTCAGTCCACTCCAGCTCACCATGATCGGCTACCAAAAAAGAAATTGGATTCGCGAGAAGAGGATGCACAGCTCATCCACGCGGCTCTGCGCGGTCATCAGTCGGCATACAAACAACTGATGCGGAAGTATCACGACCAGATCGCCAACCTGATCTATCGTATTGTCCATCAAAAAGATCAAGTCGAAGACTTAACGCAGGAAGTTTTTATCAAGGCGTTTGCGTCCCTCAAGAGTTTCAATGAGGAGTACGCATTCTCGACATGGCTCTATAAGATAGCAACGAACAGCAGCATCGATTATATCCGGAAGAAAAAACTGAACACCTTTTCTATCGACAAACCCATCGCGTTGGAAGAAAGCGATTACACATTCCAACTGCCTGATACGACGTATGAACCAGACAAGCACATCATCCAACACCAACGGGCGACACTTATTGAAGAAGCAATCGCTATGTTACCGGAGAAATACAAGAGGGTGATCATTCTTCGTCATACTGAGGAACGGGATTACAGTGAGATCGCAAGAATCCTCAAACTGCCCATCGGGACTGTAAAAGCTCATATTTTTCGAGCCCGGGAATTATTGAACAAGTACCTCCGAACAAAGATCCGACACTATTGAAACAACGATCCCCGTTTGCCGTACTCCTTACATGGAATGTCGATGCACTCCAAACGATTCTCATATAACGTGCCCCTTGTTCTGGTTGCGGTTCTGTTGATACCCACAGGGTTTATCTATTTCAGAGCTTCCAACAAATATCACAAAGAAGTCCCTCTGACGAACGAGAAAGCACTTAAAGTCACGCTCGATGCCGGATTCGGCAACGTCTCTGTTTCACGCGGTCAAGCCTCGCGGATTCTTGATACAGACGTCGATGCCGATCTCTCCAGTGACATTTCTCGATATATTGAATATTCCGCGAGAGATCATGTCGGCTATCTCAACATCAATACATCAGAAGAATGTGATAAATCCGAATCAGATCACCACAAGAAGGGTTCTCTTCATCTCAGTGGATTTGAGTCTAACGTGTGGGATATGCGGTTCACAGATGCGATCCCGATCTCGTTCGAGGTGGAGCTTGGACTCGGAAAAGGAAATCTCGATCTCACCGGTTTACAGGTAAAGGACTTAACTCTCTCCGCAGGCGCAAGCTCTGTATCGTTGAGATTTGATAAACTAAACAAGAGCGTGATCGAGAATATGACGATCGAGTCTGGGTTAAGTAAGTTTACGGGGACCGGATTGTGCAATGCCAACTTCAACAATTTCAAATTCGAAGGTGGTGTGGGTAGTTACTGGCTTGACTTCAGTGGAACACTCAATCGGGAGGTTGATGTGAATATTGAAGTCGGCGTAGGGTCACTCACTGTGGTAGTCCCGGACGATGTCGGTGCGAAAATTTCGTATGAAAAGAATTTTATTTCCCATATCGACCTTGCCAGAGATTTCTCTGAGCAGGAAGATAATACATATTTCAGTTCAAATTACAACAATAGTCGCGGGAAGATGAACATCCGCATCGAAGCGGGCCTCGGAAGTGTGAAGATCAAACGGCAATAGTCTTTGAGCAGCAAGTTACCCCTACCTCCCAAACTGATAGAATAGACCCCACCGATAGATCTGTGATGTTTCCGGCCGCTTAGTCAGGGCAACCATGGCGTTGTGGTATGCTTCCGACGCGGGAAGTCCGGTCTGCAAACTCGTATAAAAGATCTCGCCGAAATACTTCTTAGCCCTTCTCTCCCCCTGCCACATAGTGGCAATGACAGTCGGTGTACCATTTGCCAAAAATGCCGCTGGTGCGAATCGTGAGAATTCCCCGGCGATTGGTGAGACGTTACTGAACACTAAGGTTTGAGGCGGCGGTGTGGCGAGCACTTCTCCCAAAGGTGTTGCAATCATCCCTGATGACGTTTTGCCGTCGGAGAGGATTATCACCGACTTGTTTGGAATCTTTTGATCGAGATAATATTCTGTTGCGAAATGCAATACATCGTATGTCGCCGTATCGAGAGAGGCAAGTGCGGCTGACGTGGAGAACAGCATGCGAGCTTTCTCATAAAAGCCCCGAATATCTTTGAGCTCGTACTCGACATCCCATTGGGTTCTGCCCGGATAACCAATACCAATGATATTGCTAACGTAACTTTCCTTCTTTTCGGCAAAGAGCAAAGCAGCGGCAGTGGGTAGATAGCTCACACCGAATCGATCGACCAACGGACGACCATTTGTTCTTAACGTATGAAACGGCAGCCATCCAAACTCTTCGGGTGGAACGATATACACTTGCGCGCTGGAATTCAGCATCGGCAATACAGGTTCAACGAGGATGTTGGCAAGGATTGATGAAAGCTCATTCGCTCGGTTGATTACCGCCTGTTGACTCGGTTGTGATGTATTTCCATTGAGTCGTGCATCCCCTATCAAGCGCTGATATTCCAGCATCAGAGAGAGAAGATGTGATCGTTCAATTGAAACCTTTCGGAGATATACAGAATCACGAGTGGCGATAAGGAGATAAAGTGCATTCGAGAATGGAGCATATTCCACTAATGCACTCCTCGTTCGTAGAGTATCGTGAACTTGCTTAAGGGTGAGTATCGGCGGATGGAGAAGCCATCGGAAATTTTGGCTAAGGGATCCGAGTTCCTTGGCAGACGACGATAATTCATCGAAGCGTTGCGGGATCAGCTTGCTCAAAATCTCCAGGCGCTCAACGTTTCTCCCTTTTCCGGAGGAGAGCTCATTAACAATATCTTCCGAAAGTAAATGCAGTGCTCGCAATTTCCATTGAAGCTGGTTGATCGCCTCGTTCAGCTTGGCGTCGGGGGTCTTCATGGTCAATCGCGAAAAGTATTCAACGAGTGAGTGGAGATTCTTCCGTTCAATAATGTCGAATGTCTCTGCGGATCGTCCCCGTGAACAATAATATTGCAAAAGTGGCTGATACCAATCGAGTTTTTCACCGCCGAGGAAGGCATCAATAAGATTAGCCTCGACGCTTCCCTCGGGGAGAGTGCTTCCATGTTGGTCGTATAATTCGAGGGCTTGGCTGTAGCTTGTTTGCGCGCTTTCGGCATCGGGGATCGATTCGACGATTCTGGCTTGCAGAAACAGTGCACAGGCCTCTCCCATTCTGAAGCCGACCTGACGGCAAGTTGAAAGCACTATCGAGCATCGTTTGATAAACTCAGGGGACGTCACCGAAGATCTTCTGCCGGCGAAATTCCAATCGCAGGCAATAAGCATAAGTTGTATGAGCTGTTCTTTGATGATGTTATTCATCTGCTTTACAGATTTGAGCGCGTCATTATAATATAGACGTGCGTTATCCCAATGCTGCCCGCGGTATGCAATACCGCCAAGCGCACAAAGGATTTCCACCTGAAGATTCTGATCTGTTGCAGAACCGCTCATACCGAGAGCCTGGGAGAATGATCGCAGGGCAGCATCGGCAAGGTTGAGCGAGTACTGTGCACAGCCCAACACATAGTACGCTTTTTGTGCAGCAGTGCTATCACCCACAGAGGTCGCATGCGCTCTCCACCGATCGAAGACTGTGAGAACCTTTTCGTACCGACCCGCGGATTGATAGGACAGTAATTCATATTCGAGAAGGTTTATCTTTTCTCGAGAGTGAAAGAGAACGCTGTCAATCTGGATGAGTTCTTCGAGCGACTGAATCTCTCGCTCGTATTCTCCAAGACGGTGGCTTGCGTTAGCAGCAATCATCAGAGCCCGATAGACATCGGCGTAATCCGAAAAAACTCTTGCGGCGCCGGCAACATCCATTGCTAACGTTAATGCATCAGTGTTATTATTTATCACATAATAAAAACCAGCGAGACCAGTCTTTCCCTTCCGTTCCAATTTTTGATCGCTTCCTGCTTGAAACAACCGCACTGCCTTCTGAAAACTCACAAGCGCGCTATCGTATTGGCCCAACTGGCGATAGCAGGTTCCCTGCAGAAGAAAATTCTCACCTAGGGCAGAATCTTGCTTGAGGCTTGAGTTCAACACGATCGCCTTATTCACAGCTTCGAGGGCTTGGATGTAACTTCGTTCATGTAACAAGGTCTCAGCTTTATTGCTTTGCATAGCGGCTTCTCTTCCCTGATCATCACCGCAACCCTGTAAAAACAGGACAAAAGGAATTCCAACCAGCGAAGCCAGCAACGCATGGAATCGTAGCATCTTGTTGGTATTTCTAAGAATTCGCATTGTCGTTTTTCAAAAGCGCTTGAATATAGAAAAGTCTTTCCAAAGAAACAATCAATAGTTTGATTTTTGTCAGCAGTTCATTACATTTGTGGAGTTTACTGGGAAGGAAAACTCATGCAAACACAGTGTGGAGTGCATATTTATACTTTTCCCTCAGTGACTATTATCACCGGCATTTTTTTTATGATTGATTGCGTTGTTCATAATCCATAGCTTACTATCAATAACTTGTATGGAGATCGTCATGAAAATTTTCACCGATTTCAAATACGTGGTTATGTCTATCAGTCTGCTCGCATGGACATTGACAGCACCTCCAGCGCGCGCACAGAATCCATTCGAAGATGCCGTCAAACAAATCTCATCTGATAACGCCCGAGGATACCTCCAACCGTTTGTGAATGCCGTCGGAGCAAATTTGAATTCCGGTCTTTATCATTCAGCTCAGATAGGAGATGTCGGATTAGCTCTTAGGTTCGATATTATTGGGATGGGCACACTCATTGGTGATGCGGAAAAAACATATAATGCGATTGCACCTCAGCCCTTCGATCAGACTCCAGTCCAAACAGCGACGGTCTACGGCGGAATCGGAACAACGGTGCATGGTCCTGTTCCGGGCATCGATTATCATTTCCAGAACGGAGAGGTGAAAACCAGTATCGTTCTCTTGGCTGTCCCCCAACTGACAATAGGAAATGTCTTCGGTACACAAGCAATCGTCCGATATATACCTATCCCTCAGATTGGTGACTTTCCGAAAGTGAACTTGTTTGGTATCGGTGCACACCACAATGTGAGCCGATATCTTCCAGCTTCTCCAGTCGATCTTGCTGTGGGTCTCTTTTATCAAAAGATCAACATCGGAGATACCTTCGATGCGAAGACTGTCAACTTCGGCGCCGAAGTTAGCAAATCTTTCTCCGTCGCGACACTGTACGGCGGTATGCAATACGAATCAGCTACGATGAACGTGACCTATGTGTATACCGGACCAGGATCGACGCCCAATACCAAGTTTTCATTCGATATGGACAGCGAAAATAAGTTCCGTATGACAGGAGGCCTCTCTCTGAATTTGGTGATCCTCAATCTCAGCGCTGATATCAATGTCGGAAAAGTGACTGTCATTAGTGGTGCTCTCGGCTTTGGTCTCTAAGTCAATAGAATTCCTTCATTCAACTTCTTAAGGGGACAACGTATGAGAAACGTTACACAAAAGGCATTGACCATACTTCCGTTCATTACCCTTATTGGAATTTTCATCATAGGCTGTGAATTGGGAGTTAATCCGTTGCTCTTTGACGGATCACCTGTTAGCGTGAAATTTCGGATTGACGAGACCGGAACTGCTTACGCCAAAATTGATACACTCCATCTCAACGGCATTCGTGCGAGCTTCGATAAGCACATCGATTCGATCAAGGTCTTTAATATTACACTCCTCATCGACAGCACTGCGGGAACCGATACATCGACAACCATTTCGGGAACAGCCGTTATTGACGGTCATATTCTACTGACATTAACACATGTTCGTCTTTCGACATTTTCTTCGGAGCGGTCGATCTTTGATACGACCATGGCTTCGGCAGGATTCAGTTTTAACTCCGATGGTGTGTCGTACTTGTTAGACTTGATGAGTGATCTGGAGAATCTGCCATCATACGTCGTCGTCAATATTTCAGGAACTGCCCCCCCCGGTCCATTACATTTTTGCATTCGGCTGAAACTGTATACTCAGTTGTATACGACACCGTGAAAATAATACGTGTATGTCAGAAAGCCCCCGTCAGGGGGTTTTTTATTTAACAGTAAGCGATGCGTTTCCGCACTGTCGAGGGATCATCAGTAATAATGGCATCAACTTCAAAGCGAATCGCTCTCGCAACCCTCCACCGAGCATTGACGGTGTACTCACCGACCAGAATCCCTTCCTCGTGGGCCCTGCGAATAATACGCTTCCGTATTGTCGTTCCATTAAGAATGAGGTAATCTGTTCCGATGCTTCGCGCAAGATCAACAGGCGATGTTCCAACGTGACGCACGGGATGATAGAGCAACCCGGTTACAATCTGCGGTCGAGTGATTTTGACATGTTTCACTACTGCGCGAGAGAACGATGAGATGAGAACGAAGCGAGAAGCAGAGTATCGTTCAACGATGTCGCAGCAGCGATCGATCAGTTCACTCTGCCGACGGTGATGTGGATCGGTTTTAATCTCAATATTGATCCCCACTCTTCCGCGCATGGCGTCAAATACCTCCGGGAGCGTTGGAATAGTTTCCGATGTGAATTTCTTCCCGAACCACGCACCCGCACTCAGCTCTTTGAGTTCCGCCACCGACCATTCGCTCACTCGTCCCCGACCCCTTGTCGTGCGGTGAAGCATTCCATCATGCGTGACAACCGCCTGACCATCTTTGGAAAGATGCACGTCGAGTTCGATGGCATCCGCTTCATCAAGAACAGCTTGTCGGAACGCGGCGAGAGTATTTTCAGGCGCAGTTATCGAGGAACCGCGATGGGCAACAATGATAGGTTTGCGCGTTGGTGCGATCCACGAAAACATTAGCGGTGGTTCAGTGACGCGACGATATCCTTATTGACTTGGTCGATACTTCCCACGCCATTGACATTGCGCAACAACCCGGCATGCTGATAATAGTCTTTTACCGGGGTAGTCGATTCGGCATAGACAGTGAGCCGTTTTCGCACCGTCTCGGGTTTATCGTCCTCCCGTTGATATAACTCTCCGCCGCACTTCGGACACTTCGTCGGATCAGCAAGTTTGTCTATGTCGAGATTGTAGATTCTCCCACAATTCCTGCACGTGAGTCGCTTTCCCAGCCGTTGAACAACCTCATGTTCATTAATCTCCATATTGATGACTGAATCGATCGAGATATGTAGATCGGCCAAAAGATCAGAAAGTGCTTTCGCTTGATGCACCGTTCTCGGGAACCCATCAAGGATGAACCCGTTACGACATTTTTCTGACCTGAGCACATCCCTGATGATCCCAATCATGATTTCATCGGAGACGAGCTGACCTGCATCCATAATCGCTTTCGCCTTCTTGCCAAGCTCGGTGCCTGCAGCAACCGCCTCGCGCAACAGATCGCCCGTGGAAATTTGAGGAATATTGAACCGCACCGATAACAATTTCGCCTGGGTACCTTTACCGACACCGGGCGGACCAAAAAGAATTAATCGCATTGGATGTTCCTCTTACTTCGATTCTTGGTGCTGTGCTTGGCGTATTTTTTCTATTGCTTCCCGTGCGTCTTTGGCCAGACGGCTATCCGCTTCTGTATCCGCGCTGTGTTGGAGTGGCTCGAGTGCCCGTGGATTGCCACTGTTGCCAAGCGCCACAATCACCGCACGTCGAACATGAAAGCTGGGATCGTTCAACATTTCGATCAAATGCGAGATGACATCTTCGCGCGTCTTCCATGTAGATGCAAGGGTGTTCACACACTGGATGCGTATGTTTCGGTCGATCCCATAGGGTGTGTATAACATAACAAGGTTGAGCGCTTCGTCGTCACCGATTTCTGCCAGCAACTGGAGCGCTGTACTTCGTAGAATCTCGTTCCGAGAGTCGCGTTGCAGCGCCGCTGTACAATAGGTTTTGCGGTTGGTGGAGTCTGCTTTTACCAACGAACGTAGCGCAGACGCTGCAACAAAATAACTCGAGTCTTTTTCAAACGCGTGTCTCAGGATTTGCAGTACATGCTCACTCCGATAGCGCGCAAGGGAAGTGATGCTCGCCGCACGTACTCGTGCATCACGATCACCATAAGCAACAATCAACGTATCGGACAAATCTTGTTTCTTTACATCACCAAGCGCCCACACTGCGGCGCGACGCACTTCCCAGAATGGGTCTTCAAATGCCGCTCTGATCAACACGGCGGCAACATTGCCGGAGTCGACCATCCATTGCAGTTCATCGATTGCAAGGATGCGGTCAACTCCATCGTGTGCGTGTTGGAGTTGGAAGATCCACTCATCTTGGGACTTTGGGAAGTTTACCTTCTTCAGGATTATGCTTCCCTTGTCGAAAATAATAAGCTGCGGCTGCTGATACGCGGGAAATGAGAACGTTTCCTCAACCTGCGATAATGCCACGTGATACGACTCAGGAACCCCGTTGACCCACACTTCGATCTCCACCGGTGTCTTGAAAATGCCCGTAAGTGAATCAACCTTTTGAACTTGTTTGACCGTCAGCTGTACGCCCCTGGTAGCTTGATCCCATCGAGAGGAGACGTCAAATTCTGGAAAGCCAGCCTTATACAACCATTCATCGAAAAACCATTGAAGATTGTACCCGGTTGCTTCCTCGATAGCAATTTTGAAATCGTTCGTCTCGACATTGTGGTGGGCAAACTTCTGCGCATAATAATTGATTGCCTTCCAGAACAACTCATCGCCGAGAACGAAGTGCAACATGTTCAAGACAACCGCCCCTTTTCCATAGATTCGATTGTCGAACACGTCCATAGTATTGACGTATCTGTTACACACGGTCGATCTGCGGCGATTACCTACATCAATATTCCGGAGCGTGAGCTGGTTATCAAGGATTTCTTTTGCCGCTTCATCTGTGCCTTGATCGTACGAGAGAAAGAGATTTTCGAAGTAGGTGGCAAAGCCCTCGTTTAACCAGGCATGCGACCAATCGCGGCACGTGAGCAAATCTCCCCACCACATGTGCGCCAGCTCGTGCGCAACTAACCCTTCGCTTGAATATTCGAGGTGAGCTCGGGCATCGTGGATGGTTGCATCGGAAAGCGTCACGGCTGAGACATTTTCTTCACCGCCATAGATAAAATCCTGTACCACCGTCTGCGCAAATTTTTCCCATGGATACGGATAACCAATCTTCGATGAAAAGAATTCTATCATCTTCCGTGTCTTGCCAAATGATCGCACTGCGTCCGCCTGCTGATGTTTGTAGACGTAACTGCTGATTGGGAATGTCCCCCACGAATCTTTCACTTCAACGTACTCTCCCACGACCAGCGAGATCAAATAGGAGACGTGAGGTTTCCCTTCGAACCAATGATATGTTGCCTTATGCTTCTTGGAATCTTTTTTCACCTCGATGAGCTTACCATTACTGATCGCCGTGAAGTTATCGTTCACCGTTACAATCATTTCGCTCGTTGCCATGTCGTTTGGATAATCGTAGCACGGAAACCAGTAGTGGTTATCCTCAGCCTCGCCCTGAGACCACACCTGCCATTGTTTGTTTGGAT
>JACOSX010000100.1 GCA_016178625.1 Ignavibacteria bacterium | reverse complement strand
TATCGAACGTTCCGTCGAACAGCACGGGACGAATCCATCCCCAGGTGACATCGCCGTTCGTTGTCCAGGCACGTTCTCCGTTCAACATAAAAGTGTAATTGTTAAATATCCATTGCGGCCGTGCTTGCACGTATGTTACCCGCATCGTTCCGCGCTGCAAGTCGCTCGGCTCACCTTGAAAACCAAGTTCGGAAACGTCAAATCCCGGGCTCACCCGTGTTGCGGTTACAACGTACTGCCATGTACCGGAGGTTTTTCCTCCCTAAAGAAAAATATTATACCCGCTGAGTGAAGTCCGGTTCGGGTCATAGTCGAGATACGATTGATCGGGACGCTGAAAATTATGGAGCGAGGAACGCTGTGCCCGATCGATTGATCCGGCATTGCCGACAAGATCACTTGCCGCCATCCTCCATCGAAAAATATATTCTTTATCACCCCAGCGATGTGTGCCGTCGATCTCTCCGACATAGGATGCAGAACGAAGAAAATTTGTTTCATCTGTTATTCGTCTGTTAACAGCAGTAAATATTCCGCCTATGGTGTGATTTCCTTCATCATAGTCTTTCTCGATCCTTCCGACAAAATGATGCGTAAGCGGTTCGACAATGCCTTCCCCGACAATGGCACCTGTTGAGTCTCTTAACGTTGCAGATTCTTCTGAGGTAAGAGCACTCAGCACACCGATGCCGAGCCCGTTAACGTTTTTCCCCGTAACCTTTGCCGCGGCAATGATGGTTGAAACATCTGGAATTTCAACCGTCCCGCCCGGAGGGGGATCGGCGTCTCCGCGCGGAGCTCTTCCGATGCGGCGCGAGTAGAACATCTGACCCACGGAAAGACCGGCGGAGAATAACCCCGATCCTTCAATAAAGAGCGGACGCTTTTCCGGAAAGAATGTCTCGAATGCACTGAGATTGACGACTGAAGGATCGGCTTCAACCTGACCGAAGTCCGGATTGATCGCGACATCAAGAGTAAAATCCGATGTGAGTCCGTATTTCATGTCGAGACCACCGTTAAAATCTCCTTTGCGCACAGGGGCATAGGTACTGCCGGAACTTGACGGACGAAACCGAGCGCTTCCGACAGCATAGGGGCGCAATTCAAATCGCACGGGGGATGAGAGTCCAACGAGCCCTTCAATCGTTCCAAAATTTGAAACAAATGTATTTGCTTCCTTCCGATATCGTGACCAATAGGAAAACTCCGCCTTGCGCTGAAGTCGTCGTCCAACCTGTAAACCCCACGTGGTATTATCTTTTTCAAAACGAAGTTGAGAAAAGGGAATCCGAAACTCGGCAGTCCATCCTTGCGCATCGATCGAGGTTTTCACTTCCCAGACAGGATCCCATGACGCGTCGGAATTATCGTACGAATCGCTGAAGTAATAGACGTCGCGGATGGAGCCGCTCGGATTGACGGTGAATTCAAATGCCGTCCTTGTATCATGATAAGAATCAAGAAAGACACTGAGCTCATCCGATTGCGAGCTTCGGTCGCGGCGGGCAAGGTTGGCACGGATTTCAGAGGGTTGAGAATCGAGTGCACGGATGCCGATGTATATCGCATCATGATTATAGAGTACGCGAACTTCCGTTTGTTCAGTGGCAAGACTGCTATCCTGCGGCTCACGCTGGATAAAGTTTGTCGACATTTCTGCCTTCTGCCAGACCGGTTCGTCTAATCTCCCATCTATGTTGATCGGTTCGTTGATAACGTTGAGGGCTTTTATAGACTTCCGTTGCTGATCGGTTTGGCTGAAGAGTTGGAGGGTGATAAAAAGCGTAAGGAGTAAGCAGTATAGAGTACGCATGTATTACTCATGTAATAGTAGTGGATATCCGGTGGTGGTTGAGGTAATGTACGGCAAAGAAGAGATCGGGTTGCAGAAATCCTGTATCATTCAACTAAAAATTGAGAGAAAAGGAGAGATATGTAATGAATTCCATGAATGAACAGCGTTATTTCTTTTCTATTAATCAAAAAAGGCCGACTTGTCCGCCCCGGAGGGTTTATAGTCGGCCTTTTCTTCTCATTACCACCTACTATCTATTACCTACTCAACCACTCACCACTCAACTACTAACTACTCATCTACTTACTTGACAAGCACCATCTTCTTCACCTGCGTAAAGATATTGTTCATGATGTGTCCATCTTCATCAACTTTTCCGACAATAAGCCGGTAGAAATACACACCGCTTGCAAGATTTGACGCGTTGAAATCAACATCCTGAGGACCATCTTCAAACTGCTGTCCATCCAGCAACGTCGCGACCTCCTGACCGATCGCATTATATACCTTTAACGTAACTATCGAGGGCTCGCTTAAACTGAACTCGATCGTCGTCGTAGGGTTGAATGGATTCGGATAGTTCTGAGACATTTCATATACCGCAGGAACATCCTGATATATGTTTGAAGAAGAGACAATCAACGGAACAATGTCGCTGTTTATCAGGTAAGGAACGTCGGACAATGGTCTTGTTCCTTTGAGCTTCAACGAATCACCCCAACTGATCGTATCGATCGGACCGGAGAAAGCGCTGTTGATCCTGATGATTGTGGAATCCAGTTTTTGATAATATGCCGGATTGTTTTTGTAGAATGTCATCGTCGAATCCGCTTTCGCGGCGATATCACGGACAAGCAAGCTATCGAACGGACTACCCGATTCCAGATAACGCAACTCTCCGAACCCGAGCGGGGTTATTTGCAGAGAACTGATGGCAATATTAAGTTTCAGTGCCATCATGTCTCCAAACAACCGGTTATTATGCTTCGACGGAGCTAAACGCTTCTGTTCCTTTACAAGCGGCTTATGAGTCGAGAACTGATCAAATCCTCTTGGTGTACCTGAGTGATATCCTGTTCTGTCATCGGCAGATCTATACAAATCCGCTCTCTTCAGGATACGTACCCATCCAAAATATTTCGCCGAGTCGGGCCGTGGAACACCGATAACCAATCCATTTGTCGGAAGGAACGCGCCGCGCATAAATGCATCTTCATAAACATTGGCGATATTCGGCATCGGCAGTTCATACCGTTGATAATCCGGCAGCTTATTAAGCACTGCGGGTACTCCGATGATCGGACCAAACCATATTTTTTTGATAAGCTGATGAATGGGATCCGGACTGCGCCCCTTGATCACCACGGTGTCATTCGGACGAATCGTCCCGACAAGCACCCAATCCTTTTTAAACCCGAACGCCGTAAGGCCGTTTGCCGAAAGGACTACCTTAACATCATTCTTGAATTGAACATTCATTTCCGAAAGCGTCATGGGGAACGTATTAACGATCCTGAATTCCCAATAGGTTGATACATATCTTTTCTTGTTTGCCTTTCGTACATGTAACGAATCATACCTGAACGAACGATAGCCCCCTGTTACTACAGGTATCGGACTGAAGTATGCGTTGATTGTATGATTTATCGTAACGTTTGAAAACGTATATGCTGAGATCAGACCATAGGAGACACCATCAACCAGGAGGCTGTCAAGACGGTTTCCAACATCCGGCGCGACGGTAAACAGCTGACCTGATCCGTGGTTTATTGTTATCACCCCTATCGGATTGATAAAACCATTTCCGGTCGTACCGGCGGTGATGGTGTGCGTGTTCAGCTCGAACGACACAGCGATTGTATGATTCGTGCTCACGTTTGAAAATGTGTGTGATGTTATTTGTCCCGCGGATACACCATCAACAAGAACATCAGCGACACGATATCCGGCATTCGGCGTCATCGAGTAGGTTTGATTACTTCCATAATTGATTTGAATGGCACCTGACGGCGAAATCGTCCCATGAGATCCAGTGGAGGAGGTAATGGTGTACTGGTTGATCGCAAACTTTGCGACGATGGTGTGATTTGCCTGCACGTTACTGAAAATATACCCTGAAAGAGGTCCTTGATTGACACCATCAACAATCAAGCTGTCGATATGAGATCCGGTATTTGGTGTTATCGTAAATGTTTGATTTGCGTTGTGATTTACTACAACAGCACCGGATGGGCTAATCGATCCGTTTGAACCTGCAGTTGCGGTAATAGTATGTTGACTGAGAACAAATCGCGCTGAAATTATATGATTCGCAATCACATTATTAAATGTATAGTTCGTTCCGTTGCCAATATAAACTCCATCAACGATAACGCTATCGACGCCGTATCCGCCGCCCGGTGTTATCGTGAATGTTTGATTAGCTCCGTAATTAACCGTCGTTATACCTGAAGGTGAGATACTGCCATTAGCACCTGCCGACGCAGTGATGGAGTATCGGTTAATCGCGAAGACAGAGCGTATCGTATGGTTTGCCGTTACGTTATTGAAAGTGTAACTTCCCGCCGTACCTTGATACACTCCATCAACAATAAGGCTGTCTATGTGATAACCTGTACTTGAAGTAAGCGTGAATGATTGGTTTGAATTATAGCTCACACTGACCGAACCGGACGGACTTATTGAACCATTTGCTCCGGCTGATGCCGTGATCGTGTACTGGTTGATCGCAAAGACCGCATGTATCGTATGATTCGCTGTAACGTTTGTAAACGTATGGCTTGATACCGCACCCTGGTCAACTCCATCAACTAAGACGCTGTCGATATGGTAACCGGTATTTGCAGTTACTGTGAAGCTCTGGTCCGAACCATAGTTCACATTCACTGAACCGGACGGACTGATTGAACCATTCGCACCTGAACTTGCAGTTATCGTGTATTGATTGATTGCGAAGACTGAACGGATGGTATGGTTCGCTGTAACATTCGTAAATGTATGACTTGATACCGCACCCTGATCGACGCCGTCAACTAAGACGCTGTCGATATGGTAACCGGTGTTAGCAGTGACTGTGAAGCTCTGGTCTGAACCATAGTTCACACTTACTGAACCGGACGGACTTATTGAACCATTCGAACCGGATGACGCAGTAATCGTGTACTGATTGATCGCAAAGACTGCATGTATCGTATGGTTGGCAGTAACGTTTGTAAACGTATGACTTGATACTGCACCCTGATCGACGCCGTCAACTAAGACGCTGTCGATATGGTAACCGGTGTTAGCAGTGACCGTGAAGCTCTGATCTGAACCATAGTTCACACTTACTGATCCCGACGGACTGATTGAACCGTTTGCTCCGGCTGATGCAGTGATCGTGTACTGATTGATTGCAAAGACTGCATGTATCGTATGGTTCGCTGTAACATTTGTAAATGTATGACTTGATACTGCACCTTGATCGACGCCATCAACCAAGACACTGTCGATGTGGTAACCGGTATTGGCTGAAATTGTAAATGATTGGTCTGAACCATAGTTCACACTCACTGAACCGCTTGGCGAGACACTACCGTTTGATCCGGCCGATGCAATAACCGTGTACTGATTGATTGCAAAGACCGCATGTATCGTATGGTTCGCTGTAACACTCGTAAAGGTATGGCTGGATACCGCACCCTGGTCAACTCCGTCAACTAAGACACTGTCGATATGGTAACCGGTATTTGCAGTTACTGTGAATGATTGATCTGAACCATAGTTCACACTCACTGAACCGGATGGACTGATTGAACCGTTTGCTCCGGCTGATGCAGTAATCGTGTACTGATTGATCGCAAAGACCGCATGTATCGTATGATTGGCCGTAACGTTCGTAAAGGTATGACTTGATACTGCACCCTGATCGACTCCATCGACTAAGACACTGTCGATGTGGTAACCGGTATTTGGTGAAATCGTAAATGATTGATCTGATCCATAGTTCACACTCACAGATCCCGAAGGACTTATTGAACCATTCGAACCTGAAGTTGCAGTAATCGTGTACTGATTGATTGC
>JACOSX010000088.1 GCA_016178625.1 Ignavibacteria bacterium | reverse complement strand
GCCTGCCGTAGTACACGTAGGCGGGCTTGCCCACCTCAGGGTTTGCCATTGACGCGGAACGCATCACTCCTGAAGCTCCTGCATCAGCCAATCGTTCCATTCTCCGATGAGCAGAAGAGGAGAGTGCAATCTCACGCAAGAGCCTGGGAACGAGAACAAATATAGCAACCGGTATTGTGTGCAGATTGCTCTTCCTCTACTTGCTTTTAAGTTCTCCGTATACAATATTGGCAATATCGGTAACAATACACTGATCAATGAATGGTTAATAAACGCATCATCATCTGGATCCTCTTCCTTGCACTTGCCTGCCGGTTGTATCACATCATCTTCCCGGTCGAAGGATGGCACGCGTGGCGGCAAGCAGATACCGCCGCGATCGCGCGGAACTTTTATGATAATGGATTCGACTTGTTCCATCCTCAGATCAATCACGGAGGAGATACGCCCGGATATGTTGACGTGGAATTTCCCGTCTACCCGTACCTGGTGGCATTGTTGTGGAAGGTATTCGGCGTCAACGATGGGTGGGGACGGTTCGTTTCTGTCCTGAGCTCACTCGGGACAATTTACTATCTCTACGCTCTCACACGGAAATATGTCGGAGAGGCGGCAGGACTCTGGTCAGCTTTCATCTACTCCATTCTTCCGCTCAATGTGTACTACGCTCGAACATTCATGCCGCACGCGCTTATCCTGCTCTGTACCGTTTGCGGCATTTATTTCTTTTCCGAATGGATAGAACGCAAAGAACGACCGATGTTTATCCTTTCGTCCTTCTTCATTGCAGTAGCAACATTAATGAACCCGACGACGCTCGTCATCGGATTGCCTCTGGCATATCTCGCATCGCTCTCATTTGGAAAACAATGGATACGCGTCTCCTCGCTCTGGATCTACGGCATCATCGTGATCACCCCATCGATCGTCTGGTATACTTACTCTCATCTCGAATTATATTCCCCGAATCTTACCATAGGGATATGGCATTTCGGAACGGACAAGTGGGGAAACTTCGACTTGCTTGCAAGTCCAAAATTCTATAATGATCTTTTCCTCAAAAGCATCGCGGAACGACATCTCACATACGCGGCGACGATCCCGTTCATCGTTGGCTTGTTCTTGAAACGACAGCGACCGGAAGAGCGGATGTTCGATTGGTGGCTCATCGCGGTGATTGTGTATTTTCTCGTTGTCGCCAAAGGGAACGACGTGCACGAATACTATCAGCTTCCATTTATCCTCCCTGCAATTATTTATGTAGGAAAGACTTTCGCCGCTTACATCGCACCAGCGTCAGATGGTTCACGAACGGTGACCAGACCATGGAGATGGTTCCTTTCATTCTGCCTGATTGCCATCGTACCATTGAGCTTCGTGAGATACTATGAGAGTTTTGCGCAGAGAGAAGTGCCTCAGTCCGTTGTTACACGCTTAGCGGACGAGATTGACACAATAACAGGGCTGCATGATTTGATGATCACCGTGAGTGAAGGCGACGCCGTGCTGCTTTATCGATCACACAGAAAAGGTTGGGTGGTACATCCCGATAACATCGATACGGCATATATTGCAGACAAGAGAATGCATGGGGCGAAATATATCGTGGGGCTCAAAAGCATTTTTGATACCGATGACCGCCAAGCCCGGTTGCTCGAGCTGATGCGACGACTTCCACCGATGAACAATAATACAGAGTACTTCGTGATACAATTATTTCCCCAGTGAACATCGAAGAAGATTACAGTGAAGAATGTACGATCAATGCCTTTTCGCGGAGAACTGTAACTTCATCTCTTGTTCGAACGCATCGAAGGTCGATTTGTCGAACAAGACAAATCGCACGTGGTGAAGATGCTTCGAGCGCATGAGAACATCGATCACTTCGGTGAGCATGATCTTCGCACAGTGAAACACCGAGAACCCACCGACGCCCGTCCCGAGCGCAGGAAATGCAATCGATGCAAGTTGCTTTGATTCGGCGAGAATGAGAGCGCTTCGTGTTGCAGCTTGTATGTAGCTTGAATCGGTATGAAGATCTTGTCCCATCACGGCGGCATGAATAACATACTTCGCTTGTAACGTACCCGCGCTGGTCCCCACTGCTTCGCCAATCTCGATCGGTCCTTGTGCAACCGCTTCACTCTCGATTTCTTCGCCGCCGATTCGCTTGATTGCTCCGGCAACACCTCCACCCATCCATAAGTGATTGTTGGCAGCGTTCACGATCGCTTCCGTGTCCTGCCGGGTGATATCACCTTGAAGAATCTCAATCGAGCCGTGATCAATGGTAACACGCATAGATCAATCCAAACATTGGAACACGCAAACTGAAGAAGATATTTCCATGAAGCTCATCAGGCTATCACACTCAGCGGTTGATCATACATGGGGGATCTGCGCAAGGCGCTCCTTATTTATAGAACAGATGGTATAATATTAAATGGATGAGTGAGAATCAAGGGACCATCACCAGATTGTTCTGTAAAACCGGCACGCCGATATGTTGCTTCATAAAAACCATCCTCGTATTATATGATGGTCGGTTGTCCCCTCGGATCTCAAGTGACGAGTGAAGATAGAGAAGGTTAATCCCATCTACTTGAAACAACCAGCTAACCTGAACGTAAGAAATACGAGAAGTCTTAGCTTCCATAATGGTAGTAAACAATTTGAAGAATCTTTTTCATAATATGACGCAAACGCAGGTACGTTGGTGCGCACTCATGCCCCTCATGATGGTTACTGTCTGCTCGATGATTGCAGGGGAGCGACTTATCATTCAACTCAAAGATTTTTCACAGACCGAGGTGAAAAGCGGGGGGTTCACCCTCCCCTCGGATATGAGCGTTCGAATCTATGCCCTTGGGGGAGGAGAAAAGAATTTGCCGTTCTCAAGCTCCAGCTTATATGCCTATGGATGGATTATCAACGCAGAGACGCGAGAGCTTGTCTGGAAAATGGACCGCGATAATACCTCGCGGGAAAAAGACGATCGCAAGTTCGACGATTCGGTGCCTTTACGGAAGGGGAGTTACGAGGTGTATTTCGCCGCATATGGTTTTTCGTCTCATTCGACATTCTCAAATTTTAATATCAATATCGATCGGCGAGATGGGAAATCGTCGGGAGAAAAGGTCAAAAAACGCGGTTTCTTCTATTGGCTTGAAGACCTTTTCGGAAACGACATCGAGAAGGAATGGAAGCGTCGGTCCAACAAATGGGAAATCGATCTCTATACCCGCGATGATGCAGCAAATGTGACTACATTCACTCCCCCTCGCGAATTTCCTCTGATAGTCTACAAAGCAACACAGCTTGGAGAGAACGAACACATCCGCCAACGATTTGTGTTGAGTAAATCTCTTTCTCTTCACGTCTACGCGATCGGCGAGATGGACACACGGGGAGACCTTGCGGATTATGGCTGGATCGTAGACGCGAGGTCACACAAAAGGATTTGGGAAATGCGAAAGGGAAATCTCCATCCTGCAGGCGGTGCGGATAAGAACGTGCAATTTAATAGCAGTGTGCAATTCCCTTCCGGAGATTTTATCCTCTATTATAATACGGACAATTCCCACTCGTTTGCAGACTGGAATGCACCACCTCCGGATGACCCATACAATTACGGCATCACACTTGTTGCGACCGATGAGAGAGACAAACAATACTTCAAACTATCATCCACTAATAAGGAGGATCCAAACGTTATCGCGCGGCTGATTGAA
The DNA here is from genome assembly GCA_016178625.1 of Ignavibacteria bacterium. Lineage (GTDB taxonomy): Bacteria > Bacteroidota > Ignavibacteria > UBA10030 > SZUA-254 > JACOSX01. Next base: position 23,162 of record JACOSX010000088.1, on the reverse strand, counting down.
GTCGGGAATGACGAAACGCGCAGCGTGAGTTTCACCATAAAAGCTGAATCCAACCTCCGTATCTATGCATTGGGAGAGCGAGGCAATTCCCGTCACCAGATGGCCGATTATGGCTGGATTATCAACTCAAAGACTCGTGAAAAGGTGTGGACGATGGATGTCGATCAAACAGAACACGCGGGCGGCGACGATAAGAATCGGATGATTGATGAAGTGATCACTCTCCCAAAAGGGTCATACACCGTCTTCTATCAAACGGATGACTCACATGCGTACAACGACTGGAATTCTTCTCCGCCGTTCGACCCCGAGCATTGGGGTATCACCATATCAGGTGAAGGTGACGATTTCAAAATGAGTACCGTTGATAAGAACGCATCTGCAGAAGAAGCACATGTGATCGCGCAGATCATTCGCGTAGGCGACCATGCCAATAGAACGCAAGCCTTTAGATTCGATCAAGCAACACACCTTCGAGTTTACGCGCTGGGTGAAGGACAAAATCGCGAAATGTACGACTATGGCTGGATCGAAGATGCCGCGACCGGTAAAACGGTTTGGGAAATGACCTACTCGATGACATTCCACGCCGGCGGCGGCAGGAAGAATAGAGTTGTTTCAACAACAATCATGCTCGATAAAGGAAATTACGTTCTTCACTATGTCACCGATGACTCACACTCGTTCAATCATTGGAATACCGATCCACCCGATGATCCCACCATGTGGGGAATAACCCTTTATGAAGAGAAGTAACTGCTTCCTGTTTGTTGATCGACCTTCAGGTCGATCGATCGCCTGAGGATACCACACCCCTTTATGGAAAAAGCTAACCTGTGAGTATGGGCAGGTTGTCTTTTTGCTTTTCGTTTGGCTTCTTTCTACATTTTCCGCACCAACCATTTATGTTGAGGAACGATCAATGCCCAAAATTAACCGGCGGCATTTTCTAAAGGCTGCAGCACTCACGGGAGCCAGTGCCGTATCAACTAGATTACTCCATGCCGATGGTCTGAGAAGCTCTAGCAAAGGGCCCATTGGCAAACCGATCGCCATTTCAAGCTCCAACGGTACAAGAGCGCTGGAGAGGGTGATGGAAATGATTCTTCAAGGCAGTGATAGTCTGGATGCGGTCATTTCCGGAGTGAACATTGTTGAAGATGATCCGAATGACACGAGTGTTGGGTATGGTGGATTGCCCAATGAGGATGGCGTGGTCGAGCTCGACGCAGCAGTCATGCACGGTCCGAGCTATCGAGCGGGTGCGGTGGCAGCATTGAGGAATATCAAGAACCCATCGAAGGTCGCACGCCTTGTGATGGAACGATCAGATCATGTCCTTATCGTAGGTGAGGGCGCACTCAAGTTTGCCAGGGCACATGGATTCAAGGAAGAGAATTTGCTCACGGACGAATCGCGCGAAGCCTGGCTCCAATGGAAAGAAAACCTCAGCAATCAGGATGATTGGCTTCCACCACATTCACTCGAAGACACTGACATCGGTCAACTGTATCAAAAGTACCTTCGTCATTACGGAACGATCCATTGTAGTGCGCTTGATATGAATGGCAATCTCTCCTGCACTACGACAACAAGCGGACTTGCCTACAAGATCTCCGGTCGAGTTGGCGACTCAGGGATCATTGGGGCGGGACTGTATTGCGATAATGAAGTGGGATCTGCAGGTTCTACCGGACGCGGTGAAGCAAACCTTCTAAACTGCAGTTCAGTGATGATCGTGGAATGGATGCGTCAGGGGAAATCACCAGAGGAGGCTTGCTTGCTTGCCTGTAAGCGCGTGAACGAACGCTGCCGTGAAAAGAGACTTCAGGACGAGGAGGGAAGATTTAAATTTGATATCAAGTTCTACGCTATCAATAAACGCGGCGAACATGGCAGCGCATCAATTTGGAGCGGCGGACAATACCTCATCCACGACGGCACTCAGGTTCAAACACTCGATTGCTCCTATCTCTTCAAGCATAAATAACTGATGCACTCGTGTTTCAGTAATCGTGCATCGTCCCACGCACAAGCTGTGATATTCGTTTCTACCACATTACCCGAACCGGACGAGGCTGACATTCGCATTGACTAAAAAAGATCTTTTTTGAGGTTTCATCAATACTGAGATGGTTTTCGTCCCTCCCCAAAAACCGTTAATGGATTCTGTGATTGAGGGGTTCGCAAGACAAACAAGACCTGAATGAAAACCTCGATTATACCCACTTTGTCGAGCGCGTATATCCCTCTCCGGAAGAAGATTGCACCTCTACGGTTTTTTTTGTATCATCAAGAGGGATTCGTAGGCTCCATTCCAAACAATTATTCATGAGATCGTGGCTTAATAATTCACCGCACTGATTGAGGAAAGACGAATAAAGATTCCGGGTGGGGGACTATATGACAGCGCATAATACATCCCTGACAGATCGGAGTGACACTCGCACGAAGCACAAGGAGTTTGAGCAGGAGGCGATTCAGCACATGGATATCCTCTATAACTACGCTCTGCGGATGACGTCAAACACCGATGACGCGCACGATTTGGTGCAGGAGACCTACCTAAAAGCATATAGGTTCTGGGACAAGTATGAGAAGGGAACTAACATCCGAGCATGGCTGTTTCGGATAATGAAGAATTCGTACATCAACCGATATCGCAAGGAGTCGAAGGAACCGGAAACAGTCGATTACAATGACATTCAAAACTTCTACAATACCATCCGATATGAATCGTCTGATCCGAATGATCTGCAGGAGAAAATCTTCGGTGGATTGCTCGATGACGATGTCGCGCGTGCCGTCGAATCGCTCCCAGAGGAATTCAGAACCGTGGTGATACTCTGTGATATTGAAGGACTCAGTTACGAAGAGATCGCCGAATTCGTCGATTGTCCAATCGGAACGGTCCGCTCACGTCTGCATCGGGGTCGGAAGATGCTGCGTGCGAAACTCTTTAGCTACGCTAAACAACATGGGTACGTTTCCAGAGCATTAAAGGATTAGGATATCGGTCATTTGATAGAAAGTAGTAACGCAGCGTGAATTGTCATGAAGTTCGGGAATTGATTCCAGCAGCCATCGATGGCGAGTTGGATAAGGGAGTTACGCCAAGAGTCTCGGAACATCTCACAGAATGCCCCAAGTGTCTTGCAGAGTTCGAGCTGGAACGGGCAACCAAATCCTTCGTCAAGCGTAGGTTAAAATCTCTTCCAACTCCAGAGCATCTTCGTGAGAAGATTAAAACACAGCTCTCCCATGAAACGATAGGAGAAAGGGATCATACTTCACCTGTAGTGAGGAGCCCACGTATACCATCCTGGAGAATGATGTTGGCATTGGGGGGCGGGGTAGCAATTATCCTCTTGCTCTTAGCAATCACGCCGACAAAATCTCGACACTCCCACAGCCAGCCGGATGACGATAACGTTATCCACCAAACATACAACAACTTTGATGGTATCCTCGATGGGAAAATCTCTCCTCAAATTGTTTCCGATGACCCGATTGCTGTTAATACATTCCTTGAAACACGGGCGAACTTTCGAGTCAACATCCCCAGGATGAAAGAGTATAAACTTATAGGCGGCGTTTTCAGCCAATACAAAGGTCAGAACATTGCCCATCTCATATACAAACACAACAGAGACTGCATTTACCTTTACCAAGTGAAATTGCAAGACCTCTTCGCGGGCAAAGCGCTACAGCTTCCTCGCGAAGCGACAGACGAATTGTTGCGGACTGGTTGGTACTTTGAGAATCATATGCCGGATTGTTCACTCATCGTATGGTTCGCGGATTCCACAGTTTGTTGCGCCGTTGCGGATATTACCAGAGACAAACTCCTCGCATATGTGAAAGGTGATCAGTAACTCTCCAATGGGTATCCGCTCAATTATCTTTCTGCTGGCTGCACTATTTATGCTTTCTTCAGGCTGCATGAAGAAAGCGGAAGAGGACCAACCTCGTCAAGAGAAGGTCAGCCCGTTGCATTCAAATGTCGCCGAAGTCTTGGATGTCACCAAGCGACCGGACGTCGTTCCCAACTTCACATGGAAAGATAGCGCGGGGAAAATAATTGACTTCGATTCGTTCAAAGGAAAGGTGACGCTCATTAATTTCTGGGCAACGTGGTGTGGACCGTGTAAACGCGAGTTGCCAGATCTTGTCGCGCTGAGCACAGAACTTGCACCACGGAATATTAAGATCCTTGGCGTCTCAACCGACCGCGGTACAAACGCCGTTGAAGACGTTCGCACCTTTGTCAAGGAACACGGACTCACCTACCAGAACGTGATCGCCAATGCTGATTTGGAAGAAGCATTTGGAAACATTCGTGCGATCCCTACATCATTCCTGATCGACGCACAAGGAAAAATCACTCAAACCATTGTTGGTCTTCGTTCCAAGGAATTCTACGCGCAAGCGATGCTCGCGCTTGCCAACTGATCGGCTGAGTTGTATTTCACTCCGCGTTTGAGTATGTTCCCTCCGAAAGTATCGTCATGGTATCCATTCAGCAGAAACGTACAGAGATTTCCTCCATCGGTGAATTTGGTCTCATTGACCGCATCCATTCATTAGCTAATTTTAGTGTAGATGATTTCTCCCTTCACGATAATCTCGTCAAAGGAATTTCAGATGATGCAGCGGTATTCCGACCAACCCCTGGAAAGCTTCAGTTGATTACCACCGACGGGTTCGTCGAAGGAATCCATTTCGATCTCACCTTCACGTCGATGAAACATCTTGGCTGGAAGGCAATGGTGGCAAACTTCAGCGATCTCGCAGCGATGGGGGCAATCCCACGATACGCAACTCTCACGATCTCCCTTCCGAAGAAAATCTCCGTGGAAATGGTGGAAGAACTATATTCGGGTGCTGGGTTGGCATGTAAGAAGTATTCATGTCTTCTCGTGGGTGGGGATACTACAACCTCCATAGGAACCATGATGCTCTCAGTGGCTGTCACCGGTGAAGCGGATGAACGGCATGTGAGGTATCGCGACGGTGCTCATCCGGGGGAATATCTTTGCGTGACGGGCCACCTCGGTGCATCGGTCGCTGGACTGAAAATCTTGCAACGCGAGAAAGAGCGATTTACAGACGCGCAGAATGCTTTCACGTTTCAGCCGAACCTGGAACCCTATGCAGCAGCAATTGAAAAACACCTCATGCCCAAGCCCCGTCTGGACTTATCAAAGATTCTCACAGAACAGGTGAAGATCGGAGCGTTGATTGATATTAGTGATGGTCTGGCATCCGAGGTTCACCATCTCTGTGTAAGTAGTAACGCCGGTGCAGCAGTTTACGAGCACAGTATTCCTGTCGATAGTATGACACAAAAGATTGCCGCTGAATTTTCCGAACCACCAACCGATTATGCGCTCTATGGCGGTGAAGACTATGAACTGCTGTTTACCGTCAGCGATCAGGAACATGAAAAACTCGATCGACTGACTAACGATGTCACCATAATCGGTCGGATGTTTCAAAGGGAGAACGGCATTGAACTTGTGCGCGAAAGTGGCGAACATGAAGCTCTCCGGTTCGGGGGATGGGATCATTTTAAACCATTAGAAAAATCCTAGGCTATGACCTCTGATGATGCCGCGCAAGCGCTTCGCGAATACTCCCTCCAGAACTTAGTGCTCTACTTTCTTAAACTCGGTACGACCGGTTTCGGTGGACCCATTGCTCTCGTCGGCTATATGGAACGTGATCTTGTTGAGCAGAGACGCTGGATAACGAAAGATCAATACCTGCGAGGCTTGGCGCTCGCACAACTGGCTCCCGGACCGCTTGCTGCTCAAGTCGCTATTTACATCGGTTACCTTAAGGGGAGAGTTCTTGGTGCAACGCTCATTGGCATTGCATTCATTCTTCCATCGTTTCTAATGGTTGTTGCGCTTGGAATGCTCTATGTTTCTTTTGGTGGTCTCGCTTGGATGCAAGCTGTCTTCTACGGAATTGGTGCTGCCGTCATCGGCATTATCATTAAGTCTGCATACAAACTCACGAAGCTCACCCTCAAAGGCAAAGCGGCTCTTTGGATAATCTTTGTGATAATGTGTGCAACTACTGCTTACACAGAGCAAGAAATTCTTTGGCTCTTTCTTCTCTCAGGTGTGGTTGCGCTCTTTATCCTTGCACCACCTAAGTCTTTTGATTTCAGAACGCCTTCACTCATTCCGCCTTTGGGACTCTCCTTAACACAATTACCTGATCTCTCACACTCTGAGACTCTGACCAAAGTATTTCTTTTCTTTGCCAAAGCTGGAGCATTCGTGTTCGGATCTGGACTCGCCATTGTGCCCTTTCTTTATGGCGGTGTTGTGCAAGAGTATCGGTGGCTCAACGAGCGACAGTTCCTTGATGCCGTGGCGGTCGCAATGATCACACCTGGTCCTGTTGTGATCACTGTAGGGTTCATCGGCTATCTTGTCGCTGGACTCCCCGGTGCTCTTGCGGCTGCGTTGGGAGTTTTCTTACCAGTCTATTTGTTCGTAGTAATACCGGCTCCTTATGTCGAACGTTATGCGAAAAACCCTCAGCTTAATGCTTTTGTTGATGGGGTCACGGCTGCCGCCACAGGTGCGATCGCAGGTGCAGTGATCGTGCTTGGGCGTAGAGCGATTATTGATGTTCCTACGGCAATCATTGCTGCTGTTACACTCGCCGTCTTGATCAGATTTAAAGTCCCGGAGCCGATCATCGTTCTCGCCGCAGGACTGTTAGGCCTCGCATTATTCCCGTATAAAGTCTGAGGGTCTATGGGTATGAACAAATTAGATATTGCCCTCAGGATACTTGAGTATGTTGTCGTGTCAATCGGGACAGCGATGGTTGTGGTCGGCTTCCTGAACAATGAAGACCTGTTGACATTTTTTGGAGTTTTTCTCGTCATTGTTCTTTTTTTCATCTATCACTACATCCAGAGTGCGAAGAGACATGACAAGACCCCCGTCAGGAATTTCATGATAAACGACACGATGGATGAGATGTACGAAATATTGTTCATGTTGAATGACCCTCCACTTTTGAAAAGATACTGAAATGAGTTTTTGAGACGTGACTAATTCACCTTACACACAAACTACCACAATACAGGAGAAATAACCATGAAGCACCAATTATTGGCAACGGCAGCGATCATCGTAATTCTGCTCGCGACAAATGCACCCGTCGTGCTCGGGCAATCGAAAGAGAAGGAGAAGACAGTCAAAGGTGAAGTTGTCGACCTTTGGTGTTACCTCGACGATGGCAGCCACGGAGCAAGTCATAAGGAATGTGCTACAACGTGTGCAAAGGCAGGAAACCCGATTGGAATCCTTGATGCAAAAGGTAATATTTACGTGGCAATGGGCAGCAACGATCACCAGCCTGGTCGTGAACTGCTGATCGATAGGATGTCGGAAACGGTTACCGTCACTGGAAAGTTAGCAAAGAAAGGCGGCACACAAGTTCTTTACATAAAGTCCGTTAAATAAAACATCGGCAAACGAATGATCTTTGATCTTCCGACTGCACTCATTGTGCGCGCAACACTTGTGTTTGTTCCTCGGTCTAAGTTCAAGAACCATTGATCATTTCAATCACCGGGCTTTTCGGCTTGATCTTATGCCAATTCAAATCATAATCATAACGATAAAGTAAGGTTACCTTATGAAGTACAAAGGATTATTGATTGCTCTTCTGGCCGGAGTGGCAAGTGGACCCACACTTGGACAGACTATCAACTTCGACAACGATACCGAAGGCAAAACGCCAACCGGATTTTTAACTGCGCTCACGGGAAAGGGGAAACCCGGTGCATGGGTTGTAGTGAAGGATACAACAGCACCGAGCAAGCCGAACGTGCTTGCTCAGACAGATATGGATAGAACTGACACCCGGTTTCCGCTCTGCGTCTTCGATAGCATTAACGCAGAGGATGTAGACATTTCTGTGAAGTTCAAACCGGTGAAGGGAAGCGTCGATCAGGCGGGCGGGATCGTGTGGCGGTACAAGGACAAAGACAATTACTATGTGCTCAGGGCAAATGCACTCGAGGACAACTTCAACATCTACCACACCGTTAACGGCAAGAGGCGGGAGTTCAAAGGTTCCAAAGTCAAGGTGACGTCGAACGAGTGGCACACGCTGCACGTGCGAAACGTGGGCAGCAGGTTCGAAGCATCCTTCGATGGGAAGAAGCTTATCGAGACAACTGACGACACGTTCACCAACGCCGGCAAAGTTGGACTCTGGACAAAAGCCGATTCTTATACGCTATTCGACGATCTGATAATCAAATCACTCGATGAAAAGAAAGGTGAAGATAAGCGATGAAGAGAGTAATGGTCTTAACTGCACTTGTGTTGTCTTCATGTCTGTTGGTGATCGGACAGACACAAAACTGGTCAGAAGTAGAAAAGGTATTCGAAAAAAAAGGGACTGTAAAAGGGGATGCATTCAAGATTGCTTTCCCACGGACCGATGTACACGTTACAGTTGATTCGGTGACTATCGAATCGGGGCTTGCTCTGACGTCGTGGATTGGGTTCAAGCAAATGAACGATCATTCGATGATGATGGGCGATCTTGTCCTTCTTGAACACGAAGTCGATCCAGTGTTGAAAAAACTTGTCGCAAGCGGAATTGAAGTTACCGCTTTGCATAATCACCTTCTCGGTGAATCACCAAAAGTGATGTACCTGCACTTCGGCGGGAGTGGTGATGCAACACAGCTTGCTCAGAAGATGAAAGAGGTACTCTCACGTACAGGAACACCGATAGGACCGCAACCATTACAGCGTGCGGAACAGGTGGTAGAAATTGACTGGTCAACTGTGGAAACACAGCTCGGCCATACTGGTCAACACAAAGGACCTCTTATCCAGTTCAGTATCCCACGCGCAGAGACTATCACAGAGCACGGAGCAGAAATTCCTGCTCTCTTAGGCATGGCAACTGCGATCAATATCCAAAAGGCTGGTGAGAAGGCAGCAACGACGGGCGACTTTGTCCTCCTCGCGGACGAAGTAAATCCAGTTGTCAAGGCACTTACAGAACATGGCATTGCAGTAACGGCCATTCACAATCACATGCTGTACGACTCTCCGCGTCTCTTCATGGTCCATTTCTGGGGGTATGACCAACCGGAGAACCTTGCAAGGGGGCTTAAAGCAGCACTTGATAAAACCAATTCCACGCTGAAAAAATAGCTCATTCCAAAACTCAGAAAATGATACTATATCTCAATCTGGATTTTCTAAGAGGAGTTTGACTCTATGGGAACTTCCCGCCGCCATTTCATCGCGCAAGTCTCTCAAGGAATGATCGGCACATGGGTGCTGAACGCGCTTCCCGAAACTTCTCATGCACGTTACATCATCGCAAAAGATGAAAAGATTACTCATGATGATGAACCGTTTTGGAACGTCGTGCGTGATCAGTTTCCGCTGACGAGAGATCGCACATACTTCAATAATGGAACCATTGGACCTTCCCCGTATCCAGTTATTGAATCTGTAAAGCGCGCGATGGACGATCTCGACGGACGAGGAGAGTACGACGGTTGGGAAACTGCACGTCCGAAGATCGCAAAGTTCATGAATGTCGATGAAACAGAGATCTCATTGACGCACAATGTCACCGAAGGGATCAACATCGTCGCGGGCGGCCTTCCGCTGAAGAAGGGCGATGAGGTCATCATGACGACACATGAACATGCCGGCAACGCTCTTCCCTGGCTTAACCGCGCTCATCTCGATGACATCGTGATCAAAACGTTCAAGCCAGCGCTAACTGCCGATGAAAATCTCAACCGCATCAACGACCTGATTACTTCCCGGACGAAGGTAATCGCGATTCCTCATATCACATGCACGGCCGGGCATGTTTTTCCTATCAAGGAGATTGCAAAGCTTGGACGCGACAAAGGCTTGTGGGTCTTTTTCGACGGCGCACATGGACCTGGAATGATCCCGTTTAATCTGCATGACATCGGTTGCGACTTCTACGCGACATGCTGCCACAAATGGATGTGCGGTCCCAAAGGGACAGGATTTCTTTATGTTCGAAAGGAAATGCTCGACGCGGTGCAAGCTCACTGGATCGGCGCTTACTCCGACAGCGGTTGGGATCTCACCGTCGATCCTCCACAGTTCAAAGGGTACGTCCCGACTGCTCACCGATATGATTTCGCCACTCAGAGTGCGCCAATCTATATTGGTCTCGGTGCGGCGATCGATTTTCTCTATCATATCGGAATGGACAACATCGCTCGCCGTAACAAAGCTCTAGCAACACATCTTCAACAGGAACTGTTAAAGCTCGGAGATAACATTGAAATGCTCACCCCAACTGAAGAGCATTCGAGAGGAGCGGTCATCGGCTTTCGCTTGAAGAACGTTACATACGATAAGTTTGGTGAGCACGCTTCAAAGAAAGGCTTCCGTATCAGATTAGTGGGAGAGAGCCATCTCAATTCGATTCGTATTTCGACTCATCTCTACAATAATTTCGATGAGGTGAATAGATTTGTCGAGGCGGTGAAGGAACTAGCGTGACGCAGGATAGAGACGTGAAGTCCCATTTCAAGAATAGTTAGGGCGCAAGTCGTTGGATCTTCCATTTCCCATTTCGCAGTAACGTATAAAGAATCCGATCGTGTAGCCGTGCCTTTCTCCCTTGCCAGAATTCAACGCGAGTCGGCTTCAAGCAATACCCCCCCCACTGAAGCGGTCGCGGTATTGGTTTGTTCTTGTATCGTTCCGATAACTTTTTCGCCATTCTCTCCAGCACGTTCCGGTGTGGAATCTCTTCACTCTGCGCGGAGATTATAGCACTGATTTGGCTATCACGCGGTCTCGATTGAAAATACCGATCTGAGTCTTCGGGAGATACTTTCGTCACAATTCCCTCAATGCGTATTTGTCGTTCGAGCGGAATCCAGGAAAATGTCAATGCTGCCCGGGGATTGCGAGCAAGTTCTTTCCCTTTACGGCTTCGATAATTGGTATAGAACACGAATCCATTGTGATCGACATGCTTAAGGAGAACCGCGCGGGAAGACGGTTTTCCGTCAGGCGTTGCAGTTGCAAGAATCATTGCCTCCGCCAGAGGAAGCTTAGCGTTGATCGCCGAGGCGAACCACCGTTGGAATTGTTTGAGGGGATCAGGATGGACTTTCCGTTCATTGAGATTTTGGTGTTTGTGTATTCGCGTTGTTGTGGTCATGGTTGTTATATTTATATATAGTAAGGTACACAATATAAAAATTTCAAGAGCGGAACTCAATTCAATCCCTCCGCGCCGTCCAGTTGGACATTCAAATCGAAATGATTACTTTATCAAAAGACTATCCATTGTTAACGGAGAATAGGATATGCAATCAACGAAAATCGAGCCTGAAGTTACGTCACCTGGGGTGGGAACCGCGTACATCACCTACTGCCGACGACGTTTGTTGGAAGAATATCTTCCTCGTATCACCCGATGTCTCGAAGAACTCACCGACGACGATATTTGGTGGCGAGCACATGATACCGATAACAGCGTTGGCAACCTCATTCTCCATCTCAACGGAAACGTTCGTCAGTGGATCATTTCCGGTATTGGTGGAGTGTCGAACACTCGCGATCGCGCCAAAGAATTTGCCGAGCGTGGTCCGATCCCAAAAGGGGAGCTGCTGAAGAAGTTCGAGGCGACGATTCGGGAAGCAGATCGCGCGCTCGAGCAGTTCGATCAGAAAAATCTTCTCGAGATGAGGCATATTCAGCGAGACGATATCACGTGTCTCGATGCAATCTCTCACGTCGTCGAGCATTTCGCCCAACATCTCGGACAGATCATCTACGTCACGAAGTTGAGGAAAGCGATTGATCTGAAGTTCTATGACCTATGATCGCAAGGTGCCCAACACATGCGCGAGGACAGTGGTTTCCTTCAGAGTGAGGTTTCGATGCTCACCGGGCTTTAAATCGTTGAGTGTGAGCGGGCCAATGCCCACGCGAACAAGTCTCAGCGTCGGATGCCCCACTGCCGCTGTCATCTTTCTGACCTGCCGGTTGCGACCTTCACACACTGTTACGCGAAGCCAGGCAGTTGGCACATTTTTCCGAAACCTGATTGGAACCGGTCGTGACGGCAACGATGGCGGCTCCTTCAACAACTCAACTTCCGCCGGCAGTGTTCGGCGATGTTCGATCACCACACCCTTGCGTAATCGGATGAGTGCATTGTCAGAGGGAATTCGTTCAACCTGTGCAAGGTAGGTGCGGGGATGTTGGTATCGCGGTTCGAGCAGATAATGTTTCAATAGTCCATCGTTAGTCAGCAAAACAAGACCTTCACTGTCCGCATCGAGGCGACCAACAGGGTACACATTGCTTGGAAACGGTCCGAAGTGTGCAAGCGTCTGTCGTCCACCAGCATCGGAAAACTGACTTAGCACTCCATATGGCTTGTTGAAGAGAATGTAGTTGAACGATTGTGATGTAATCATATGCACTTCGATCCCGATTGATGATGGAAGAAGAACATACAATGACATACCAATGTGCTTACTGTGGTGAAGAGAATCAGACGTTCGTGGATCCTTCCGGTGGCAACCGCCAAACATACACTGAAGACTGTGCCATTTGCTGCAGACCGAACGTCCTTCATATTGTTCTCTCCCCCGAAGGGGATGTCACTATCACCGTTGAATTCGAAGGGTAGCTCTCCACTTTTTCCGATTTTCCCAGCCTGCCTCATTCCTTGTTTAGCTCACCGTGATCGGGTGATCTTACCCACAAGTGGTGACAAGTCGCACAGCTCCTGGATCAGTATTTGTACTACTTTGGATTAGACATTGTTCACAGGAGAAAATGCCATGAAGGTCAAATATCAATTACCTGCCCTCACGTATGAGGAACGAGTCTTATTAGAATACATCCTCCTTGACGAGATCGAAAAACAGAGCTGGTATGCGATCCTGTTCCTAGAAATATGGCAGACGGAAGGGCTTATTTGCATTCAATAATAGATTCAGAGGCGAACATGAAATTTTGGACAATTGCCGCATTGCTCACTAGTGCACTCATCGTTTCGTTGGTTGTACGCAAGAAGATGCAGCCTGTAACCGTAGACAAGGATTCAAACAGGCGGTACAACATCGATGATTTTCTTGACGATCAAGCTCTGTAGCTGATCCGAAACGACTTACATATTTTTCGAGAAGGTTTTTTCTGACTCGAAGAATGGCATCTACTATTTCGTATCAAGGATGATGGGGAGACCATCTTTTCCCGCCCCAACGATTACTACTTTTGCATTATTTGATTCTGCGATCTTCAGCGTTGCTTCTATTCCCTTCCACCTCAGAAGATTATCGCTGATTCCAAGCGTGACTATTTTCTGAAAATCAGCGATGCCTTGCGCCTCAATCCGTTTTCTATCCGCTTCCTGACGTTCTTTCTGCAAAACGAATTGCATGCGCTGGCTCTCCTGTTCCATTCGGAGCTTCTCTTCGATCGCAGCTGTCAGTCCCTGTGGTAAGCCAACGCGACGCATGGGAGTAGCTTCGATGGTGATACCGCGCGACTCTACAATTTTCTTCAGGTCGTCAAAAATTAAACTCTCCAGTGAGCTTCGTTCAGCCGTGTAGAGCGCCTTGGCTTCATAGAGGGATGTTACTCCCCGGCTGACAGAGCGAAATTGTGGTTCGAGGATGACCTCAACAAAATTCTCACCGACGGTTTTGTACACTTCTGCCGCACGCTCAGGATTGAGGTGAAACAAGACACTTACTTCTATCTGCGTCGTCAAGCCTTCCTTGCTTGGCGTGTCCATTGTTTCCTTGACTTCCAATGTCTGAATAGACATCTTGATCACTCTCGCGAGTGGATTGACAACATTGATACCCGACTTGAGCGTTAAGTCAGGCACGGTTCCGAACACATCAACAACACCGACGTGACCCGCAGGTATGACCGTGAAGCACTGAGAAAGTGCGATGAGTGCTGCAAACACCATGATGGCGCCACTGATGACCATGGCAGAACGGTACGTAAGATTCCGCTGCTGGACTACCTTCCTCCTCGCTGCCGACCAGGCAAGGAATGCACCAATCACGACAAGCAAAAAGAAAATAAATATCATAGCAACCTCCAGATTGTTCGTGAAGAAATTTATGGGCTGATGGAAAGTAAGAAAGTTCAGGGCTACTTGCAACGTGCGGGTATCGTTGATATTCGATTGAAATCTCGTTATCTTTCCGCACCTATATGCGCATCATAAAACCAAAACGATTACGACCAGGTGATACCATTGGAATCTGCGCACCGTCAAGCCCGCCAACGTCGGCTACGAGCATAGACAAAGGTATCGCCTATATCGAGAGTCTCGGCTTTCGTGTCGAGGTTGGAAAGAATGTCTTTCGGAAGTCCGGCTATCTCGCCGGATCAGACGCTCAACGTGCCGCCGATCTGAATGCTCTATTCGCCAACCCTAAAGTACATGCGATCTTCACGGTACGCGGTGGTTATGGTGCACATCGCATTCTTCCTCACTTGGATTACAGTTCAATCAAACGAAATCCCAAAATCGTACTCGGATACAGTGACATCACGGCGATTCATCTGGCTTTATTTTCAAAAGTTGGTTTAGTGTCGTTCTCAGGTCCGATGGTCGCAGTCGAAATGTGTGAAGGGTTAAAAGGTGAAACCGAGGAACTGTTTTGGCGAGCATTGATGTCGCGAAACCCAATGCCGCCGTTTCGAAGAAAGGCTGATAAGCACATCCGATTAAAAAATGGTCGTCTCGCAACTGGTCGACTGCTCGGTGGAAATCTCTCACTCATGGCGGCATTGGTCGGAACTCGGTTCTTCCCGCACATCACGAACCCCATTTATCTTTTGGAAGAAACCGATGAGCGGCCATACCGCATCGACCGCATGTTGCAGCAAATGAACCTCGGCGGTCTCTTTCAACATGTAGGGGGGATGGCTCTTGGTGTTTTCACCGATTGTGACCCTACAAAAGGGAAACCTTCCTTATCGCTCCGTCGAGTGTTCCAAGATACCTTCCAAGCAACCCGCTGTCCGATAGTCTCAGGATTTCAATACGGACACATTAAGAACTCTTTACCATTCCCAATCGGCATTCGCGTTGCCCTGGACGGAAGAAAAGGAACGCTACAATTTCTTGAATCAGGATTATCATAATTTAATCTGCTAGCATACCCGATTTGATTGACTATTCCTCAAATTATCCTTAAATTTGAAACAAAAAATCATGGTGTGGTTTGCCCGAGCAGTTGAATATAGCTGTCTTTGCTTCTGGGAAAGGATCGAACTTTCGAGCTATTCTTGACGCGATTACAAGGAAACACATTCGAAATGCCCATGTTGTTCTCGTCATCAGCAACAACTCTGATGCTGGTGCCTTGGTGATCGCGCGTGAAAACAATATCCCCACCGCCCACATCAGCAGAAAACAATTCGCCTCGGATGAAGAATTCAATAACGCTCTCCTATCAACCCTCACCGTTTATAATGTGAACTTCATCGTGCTTGCCGGATACATGAAACGCATCGATCCATGTATCATTCGATCATACCGGAACCGCATCGTGAATATTCATCCTGCACTTTTACCAGAATTTGGAGGCGAGGGTATGTACGGCATGCACGTTCACGAGGCGGTCATAGCGCGGAAGGCAACACACTCCGGGGCAACAGTGCACATCGTGGATGAAGAGTACGACCACGGTCCAATCGTGTTGCAGCGTCTCGTTCCGATTGCTGACGGTGAGACGCCGGCGACTCTCGCCGCAAAAGTGCTTGAGATCGAACATGAACTCTATCCTGAAGCCATCAGGCTGTTCGCCGAGGGTAAAGCGAATGTTGATGGACAACACGTGACTATTACCAAGTGACAATGAATCCAATTATTATTAGACGAGCAATCATCAGCGTATCCGATAAAACAGGAATCGTAGAATTTGCCAAACGACTTCAGCAGTGGAACATTGAGATTATTTCTACCGGCGGAACGCTGAAAACATTACGCGAGGCAGGGGTGCATGCGACTTCAATTTCGGACGTGACGGGATTTCCCGAGATCCTCGATGGACGCGTGAAAACGCTTCATCCAAAAATTCACGGCGGTCTCCTTGCCGTTTCCGAAGATAAGCACCATGCAAGGCAATTGGAAGAATTGGAGATCGAATCGATCGATATGGTTGTTGTGAATCTCTATCCATTTGAACAGACTGTTGCTTCCAACGGTGTCTCGCTCGACGTGGCAATTGAGCAGATCGACATTGGTGGACCAACGATGCTGCGAGCTGCAGCGAAGAATTTTAAATACAAAACGGTGCTTTCGAACCCCGGACGGTATGAGAGCATTGTATCGGAGATGGAGAAGAACAACGGCACGATCTCTGAAGAAACCCGCTT
This sequence comes from Ignavibacteria bacterium, assembly GCA_016178625.1. Taxonomy (GTDB): domain Bacteria; phylum Bacteroidota; class Ignavibacteria; order UBA10030; family SZUA-254; genus JACOSX01. The sequence continues at coordinate 6,732 of JACOSX010000088.1, read as the reverse complement.
CCAATTGGCGAAGGAGGTCTTCCTCCATACCTCTCGCTACGACACGGTGATCTCAAATTATCTTGAGCAATATGGGAAGAAATCTGAACGCCCTTCGCTGCCGAACTTTTTTACTCTGGCGCTTCCAAAGAAGGAAGATTTGCGGTATGGCGAAAACCCACATCAGACCGCAGCGTTGTATGGGAACTTCCATGCGTACTTCGAGAAGCTCCACGGTAAAGAGTTATCATACAATAATATTGTCGACATTCAGGCCGCCGCTGAAATAGTGGAAGAATTCGATGATCCCACGGTGGTCATCATCAAGCATACCAATCCGTGCGGTGTCGGATCCGCGCCAGCGCTTGCCGACGCGTACACCAAAGCATTTGCAACCGATACCAAGTCGGCATTCGGAGGAATCGTCGCGGTGAATAGAGTATTAGACATGAGTACCGCACAACAGGTTGACAAAGTGTTTACAGAGGTGATCATCGCACCCGGATTTTCCGACGGCGTTCTTGAATTCCTCAGGAAGAAGAAAGATCGCCGGTTGGTCAAACAGAGAGCAGCGCTTCGTTCCCAAACTCAATTGGTGATTAAACAGATTGCTGGAGGTGTACTACTTCAAACACCGGACGATCTCGGTTTCATCCCGGAACAACTCACCATCGTTACAAAGCGAGCCCCGACCGACAATGAGCGCGCCTCAATGATGTTCGCATGGCGAGTGGCGAAGCACGTGAAATCAAACGCAATCGTTTACGCTCGAACTGATTGCACGGTGGGAGTCGGCGCGGGACAGATGTCACGCTTCGATTCCTCACGCATCGCTGTTCTGAAAGCTCAAGAAGCCGGGCTTGAACTGCGAGGCACGGCAGTAGCATCTGATGCCTTCTTCCCATTCGCCGATGGGCTGCTCGAAGCGGTGAAAGCCGGAGCAACTGCAGTAATTCAACCGGGTGGGTCTGTTCGCGACGAAGAGGTCATTAAAGCAGCGGATGACAATAATATTGCTATGATCTTCACGGGCGTCCGACACTTTAAACATTAAACCGGATGATTCATTCACTTCTCCATATTTCAATGTATATCTCATGAGCCTTCTTTCCCTGTTCTCAGCAGACCTCGCGATCGATCTCGGCACAGCTAACACCCTCATCCACATGAAAGGGAAAGGGATCGTTTTGAATGAGCCATCGATTGTTGCGTTTGACCGTAATACAAAACGCATCGTCGCTATCGGTAATGAAGCGAGAGAGATGCTCGGACGGACGCACCGTGATATTCGCACGATCAGGCCGATGAGGGACGGCGTTATCGCCGACTTCGAAATTGCCGAAGGAATGCTGCGGGAGTTTATCAAGAAGGTGACATCGAATTGGCTACCGAGCCGCCGGATTGTGGTCTGTGTCCCGAGTGGAGTGACTGAAGTTGAGAAACGCGCTGTGCGTGATGCAGCCGAACATGCCGGAGCGAAAGAAGTCCACTTGATCGCCGAACCGATGGCTGCAGCAATCGGGATCGGTCTCGATGTTGATGCACCTGCGGGTAACATGGTCGTCGATATCGGCGGTGGAACAACTGAGATCGCCGTCATCGCCCTCTCTGGTATTGTGAATGAAGAATCGATTCGCATCGCAGGGGATGAAATGAACAATGCGATCATCCAGTACTTCAAGAAGAACCACAATATTTTGATCGGGGAACGAACTGCCGAAGCAATCAAGTGCGAGGTCGGTTCCGTCATGCCGCTGAAGGAAGAGATCACGATTCAGGTAAAAGGTCGCGATCTCGTGAACGGCATACCAAAAACGACAGATGCAAGTTCCGTCGAGATTCGCGAATCGCTCAATGAGCCTGTTCAACAGATCGTCGACGCAGTGAAATTAACGCTGGAACGGACGCCACCGGAGCTTTCCGCCGATATTCTTGATCGCGGCATCATGCTCTCCGGCGGAGGCGCGCTGCTCAAACAGCTTGACGAACGAATCCGATTGGAAACAAGTTTGCCGGTGTATGTTGCTGATGATCCCCTCACCGCAGTTGTACGCGGTACCGGAAAAGTGCTTGAACATTTAAGCCATTACCATAAAGTCTTAATTAAGAGCAGGAGATATTAAGCCCGGAATATTGGGCACAGAGCTGGAGAGAAGGAAGTCACTTCTTCGATGCTCGGCGCTTCGCTTTCTTGGCTAGAGATGCTGAGATTCATTACCATAGTGCTGGTGTTCAAAGAATATGTTGTTCTTGCACTTCTCGTCATTCTCTCTCTCCTTATCCTCGGCGCCAACGACAACACTCAGATTCGTGCAATACGGTCGTACACCGTCGGAGCAGTTGGCATTCTTCAAAGTGCACTATCCGTCATCCCCAATGTCGTCCAGTTGAAACGGGAGAACGAGGTTCTCCACCAGTTGACTGTAAACCTTTCCGATGAAGTAAACAGACTTCGAGAAGCCCGTCTAGAAAATCTACGTTTACGCGCGATGCTCGGGTTAAAAGAGCATGCCACATTCACGCTTGCCGCCGCTGAGGTGGTAGGAAAAAGCCTGCACCTGTTGCGTAACACGATCACCGTGAATGTCGGCGAGAATGATGGTGTGAAACCCGACATGCCGATCATCTCTGAGTCCGGGCTTGTTGGAAAAATCATTGTCACAAGCAGACAATATTCCATCGGACAATTAATGTTGAACAAAGATTTCCGGGCGAGCGCGAAGATTCAACGCAGTCGCGTCGATGGTATTATCGCCTGGGATGGCGGAGATTACCTACGGTTGCAAAACGTTTCCAAGACACAAGACGTGAAAGAAGGCGATGTCGTCACTACATCGGAATACAGCGGCACGTTTCCGCGGGATATCAAGATCGGGTTTGTCTCGAAGACATCCGAAAAACCGGGAAACCTCTTTTTAGATATTGATGTTATTCCAAGCGTGGACTTTCCTTCGCTTGAGCAGGTGTTCATCATCACTGCAGTAAAAGACACCGAGCGGGTGGCGATCGAGAAGAAATTTATTCGCACGAAGTAATGTCGCGGCATGTCAAATATGTCTTCATCACCATTCTGCTGACTGTCATACAGACACAACTCATGCGGCTCCTCACTCTTGAGGGCATCACTCCTGATATCCTTACTATTTGGATTGTCTATATTGCGTTGAGAGAAGGCCAACTGCCTGCAACAGTTTGGGGATTCGGTATAGGATTATTCTTCGATCTCGTAACAGGAAATTTTGTCGGCTTATCCGCCCTTACGAAAACGATCTGCGGTTTCATTGCAGGGTATTTCTATAATGAAAACAAGACCTCGCTTACCCTCGGGAGCTACCGGTTCATCGTCATTGTGCTCATTGTTTCGTTGATCCACAACACGGTCTACTTCATCATCTTCACTCAAGGGAGCAACATCGGATTGGTACGAGCTGTCCTTCAACTGGGCTTCGCGACAACATGCTATACCGCGACTCTGACGTTGCTTCCAATGTTCGCGTTCGCAAGAAAATACATCTCGTAACATGGAACAGGGCGTTCAATCCTCGCGCAAGGCTGTCTTTGTTGTCACCATCGGGTTGATGTTTCTCTTATTTTTCTCCCGTCTGGTTCAGCTCCAGGTGTTGTATCAAGATGTCTATGGAAAAAAATCCGAAGAGAATAGTATCCGACCTATCGATCGCGATCCCATTCGAGGGCTCATCTTCGACCGAAGTGGAAAACTCCTCGTGGATAATCGACCATCGTATACAGTGACCCTTACTCCTGCTGAAGTTCACATGAGCACAATCCCATACCTCGCGAATATCCTTCAGCTCGATACAGCGTTCATCAAAGAACGGCTGAAGAAGGGAAAACAATACAACCGTTTCGCACCGATCAAGCTCAAGCGTGATATCGACTTTCGAACGCTTTCCATCATCGAAGAGAACAGGGAAAAGCTTCCCGGGATCGATTACCAGGCAGAATCAAAACGATTCTATCCGACGAAAGCAAAGGGAACACATTTGTTCGGCTACACAAAAGAAATTTCCGACCAGCAGCTTGCTGAGATGGGTGCCGAGTATCGCCCCGGCGATAACATCGGCGCTACCGGGTTGGAAGCAGCTTACGAGGTGTATCTCCGCGGCAAAAAAGGGTACGAATTTATCACGGTCAATGCGAAGGGGCAAATGCTCGGCGCCTACAACGACGGCAAGAACGATATCCCGGTGAAAGAAGGAGACGATCTGTATCTTGCTATTGATGAAGGTGTGCAGGCTCTCGCTGAATCGTTGCTTGCAGATAAGCGCGGCGCTGTCGTCGCCGTTGATCCAAGCGATGGCGGAGTGATCGCACTCGTCAGCAAACCGGATTACAACCTCACCGTGTTCGGTGGGGTGACGCCACAGGAGATGTGGAATCAGCTTAACACAGATTCCACCAGACCACTCTTTAACCGGGCGACAATGACACGCTATCCTCCCGGCTCAACGTTCAAGATGGTTCTTGCTGCTGCCGCGTTACAGGAAGGGATTATCAATGAGAACTGGAGGATCCAGTGTCCCGGTTCGTTCCGCTTCGGTACCAGAGTGTTCAAAGATCATATCGTCCACGGATCGACGAATGTTGTTGAATCCATTCAGCGATCGTGTAATGTGTTCTACTATCAACTCATGTTGAAAACGGGCTTCGAGCGATGGACACATTATGGAGAGGAATTTGGGTTCGGCTCACAGACGGGGATCGATATCTTGGAGGAAACATCTGGATTGCTTCCATCGAAAGAATACTTTGATCGCATTTACGGCAAGGGGCGATGGACTCAGGGCTATCTCGTCAGTCTTGCGATCGGTCAAGGAGAAGTGGGCGTTTCACCGTTACAGATGGCATGTTACGCCGCTGCACTTGGTAACAAAGGTTATTGGCGCACGCCGCATGTTGTGGAAAAAATTCGAGATAGGAATACCGGTCAGGTGGAAGAAGTCCAGACCGAGACGCGAAGAATCGAACTCAACGAATACATTTGGGACCTGATCCATAAAGGGATGTACCGGGCTGTGAACGAACCGGGGGGAACCGCTCTGACCGCACGAGTGCCCGGAGTAGCTGTCGCTGGAAAGACCGGCACGGCGCAAAATCCTCATGGGAAAGATCATGCATGGTTCATCGGCTTTGCGCCGGTTGATAACCCGAAGATTGCCATTTGCGTGCTCGTTGAAAACGCCGGCTTCGGTGGAGTTATTTCCGCTCCAATCGCCAGCATGTGTATCGAGCAATACCTGTATCACGGACTCATCAGAGATCGATCGGGACAAGTCATCACCGCGGCGAAGGATCTTCAGCTTCCAGTTCCCCAAAATCCATTGCAGGAGTGATGCAGCACTGGTTCAAAGATAATATTGATTACGCTACCCTCATCGCCGTAGCGGCTCTCCTGGCGATCGGTGTTGCCTCGGTGTATAGCGCCACGTACGATGCCGGTGCTTCGATATATTTTCATCGTCAGCTCATTTGGGGTGCACTGGGATGTATCATTATGTTCATCATCATGCTCACACCGTTTCGGACATTGCAGCTGCTGTCGTACCCATTATACGGTCTTTCGATCGTTGTCCTGATGATCGTTCTCGTGGCAGGAAAAGTTGTTGCAGGATCGAAGAGCTGGTTCGGCGTTGCGGGGCTTGGTTTGCAACCGTCAGAGATCGCCAAGGTTACAACGATCCTCGCGCTAGCGTTTTATCTATCCGACCGCCAGGTGAATTTACATCGACTCAAATACATTGCAATCACGGCGGCAATCGTTATGCTGCCGGTATTATTAATCGTTCTTCAGCCCGATATGGGAACTGCTGTGATTTACCTGGGCATGTCGCTCGCAATCCTCTATTGGGCCGGCGCTTCGAACTTGTTGATCATTACTCTTCTCGCCCCTGCTGCGGCAGCTATTGCTACACTCTTCGGCACGACGGCGTTCGTCGTGGTCGTCGCGGCTACATTGGTAATTTTATTCCTGATGCACGAGAACCGATTACTTGCCGCTGTCGTATTTTCGATCACGGTGTTAATGGGCGTGTCGGTACAATTCATGTTTGGCAAGCTGGCGCTACATCAGCAAAAGCGCATCCTCACGTTCCTCAATCCGGACGCCGATCCGCTCGGCGCCGGATACAATGTGATCCAGTCGAAGATTGCCATTGGGTCCGGTGGATTCTTCGGCAAAGGGTATTTGCAAGGATCGCAGACACAGTTGAATTTCCTTCCTGCGCAGTGGACGGACTTCATTTATTGCGTGCCGAGTGAAGAGTTCGGTTTCATTGGCGCGTTCATTATCTTGTTCCTTCTGACGGTTCTCCTGGTGCGTGGGGTGCAAATTGCTTCAACTGTCAAGAGCAGGTATGCAAGCATTGTTGCCATCGGCGTCGTTGGGGCATTTGCGGTGCATACGATTATCAACATCGGCATGTCGATGGGTATCATGCCGGTGATTGGCGTGCCGCTGCCGTTCATGAGTTACGGCGGCTCGAACCTCCTCACGAACATGATCATGGCGGGACTGCTGTTGAACGTGTACGCGAACAGGAAAGAGTATTAGAGACAAAAGGTCGGCTTGCCCCGCCGTTGGCGGGGCTTGCCCACCATAGTGGGCTCATCACCGACCTTTTGCGGTCTCGCTGTTGTTCTGACGTGAGTCTGTCCAAAAAGAACATCGTAGAGTCCATTTCGTAAATGGACTCTTTGGAAACAGAGCAGAACCGACATAGGTTCTGTCCGATT
>JACOSX010000097.1 GCA_016178625.1 Ignavibacteria bacterium | reverse complement strand
TCGAACACATGCGCAACCACAAAAGATTCGCTCACTCATGAGAGCGCTGCGGAACGTTGCGCGGGCGGTGCCCTCGTTCCGCTTGTTCGCTTCGCGAACGGCGCGGAACATCGGGAAGCACGTCAATGCGTGCAGGTCGAACGTTCGCAACAGAAGCTCACGTTCGCCCGCACTGCCGTACTTCCCGCGCAACGTTATACGCCGCTGCTCACCGAAGTCTGAAGATACTTCTGAGTTCTTTTCTAATGTGCTTGTGAGTCTCGCAAAGTGGGCAAGCCTTAGTCCATTTTCCAGTTGATGCCTTATTCTTATTTCTTGATGGCTGAAAATGATGAATTGCTAAACACTCTAGTTTCGGAATCTGACTCTTTCCATCTACTGAGAAAACTTTTGCCCGCCTGACAGCAGGGAACCAATATTTCTCGAAGTGAGACGAAGGTCGGCTTCCATGGGAACCAGTACGACCAACATAGATGCACTTGCCTTTCTTGCCCCAGAATGCGTAAACCAATCCTTTCGATTTTGGAAAATGTTTAGAGAACCAAATCTCAAAAAGCTCTTTCTTGGCTTCGGGTCCGCGTCCTTTTATGAGATAGTTTTTCCTTTTGGAGACGAAGTGGTTAAATTCTTTCTTAGCCAGTTTGCTGGAAAGTGCATTAGAAGCGATTAGTTGGAGTCTCTCGATTGCTTTATCCACTTTGCTTCGATCAAATATTGGAGGCTTGCCCACTTTCTTCAAGCCGACTTCGTTACGCAACCAATGAGTTCGTTGAAGAAAGAGTTTGTCGAGTTGTCGTTCGAATTCCTTAGAAAATGCCATGTTGCGTATAACGTCCACACAAACCACGCCGTTGATTCTGCCGCTATGAACGACCAATTGTGTCGCGGCAAAAACAATGGAACGAGCACCACTATTCTCTTTCAACAAAGCGAGTGTCGTGGTTTGTGCTGTTCCGCAGCCATTCGCTCGCGAGTGGTTGCGCAGCCTCCCCCGACGTTTGAGGAGACAGTTGGTCAATAGTATTTTGAATTACTTGTCTGTATGAATCTGTTCATCGAACACATGCGCAACCACAAAAGATTCGCTCACTCATGAGAGCGCTGCGGAACGCAACGCAGCCTGAGCTGAGCACACGCTTGCTGCCTCTCTCTATGCAATATCTTAAGAACAAACGAGAGCAATTCGGTGCCTGTAACATTTGCGGCAAGGACTCACCACTCACTTGGGATCACGTTCCTCCCAAGGGTGGCATCGAGCTGACGCCAGTACAAATGGAAAGCGTTTTCCGCGTCTTGACTGGCAATAATGAAGGTTTCAAGGCAGCGCACTCCCAGAATGGTGTGAAATACAGAACTATCTGTAAGTCGTGCAACGAAACGATGGGGCGAAGATATGATGCGGCTTTGAATGAATTTGCCCTCTCGGTTGGTCGATATCTCAAAACTCAACTTTCACTTCCGCCAATCATACAGCACAACACTCGGCCAGCAGCTCTAATCCGAGGAATTCTTGGACATCTCGTGTCCGCGAAGATTGAGCGAGACGAGGCTGTTCTTGACAAACAGATTTCACCATTGATTCTCGACGAGAGCCTACCAATCCCAGATGACATTCATATTTTCTACTGGATATTCCCCTACGATTTCATATGCATCGTTAGAGATGTCGCCATTGTTTCATTAACTGACCCAACCAAAAGTATTCACTATTGTCACTTTATCAAGTATTTCCCGATTGCGTATCTCGTTAGCAATAAACCCGCGTACGATGGTCTTGAAGAACTCACCAAGTTTCGCAATGCATCGATTGATGATGAGATCGCAATTCCCATTCGTTTGAACCAAGTGAAGCCAATTCATTGGCCTGAAATGGTGGAAGACGCGAAAGTTATGTTGGGAGGCCAAAGTTTAATGAATTCTGTCTTTGCTTCGAGGAAAACGAAGAAGGCAGCAAGCGTACCCCGACATCCAAAAGCTGAGTGACGGACGGCTGCGCTGCGTATCAAAATAACGACGCTGGAAAATAAAGCCATGACAAGTAAAGCCTCCCTCAACGCTTCCGCTCACCTTCAATTGTCATTCTGAATCCGCCAGAGGCGGACGAAGAATCTCGTCCTTCGATTATTGAGATCCTTCTCCAGCCTTCTCTACGAGACCGTAGGTCGGCGGGATCAGGATGACAGTAGGGGCGGTGTTCGCTCCAGCGTTGCGACCTTTGCGAACCGTTAGCCGTGTCTCTTCCCTTTCCCGCAACTCTCTCTTCATTAACCTCGTATAGCTTGTACAATCGGTTTGTTTCAATGCTTACCATTGAGTATAATGCATCTTGCAATGGCAGCGTAATTAATTCGGCATCAACAAGAACTTCCATGCCACAACCACATACTGACGCTCAAAAAGAGCAAATGCTGTTCACAACACTCAAAGACGATCTCGGTCGCGGCGATTTCGGGCGCACGATGCGTAATGAATTCGCAGAGCTCAAAGATGTCATGCTTACCGAGGAGCGCCGTGAGCGGTTGAAGAACATGAGCCGCCTAAAACGATGGCTTGCGTTGGGGTGGTGGCTGCTCAAAAGCCTGATCCGAAAACTTACGCCTGCCCGTCGTCTCCTGTTTGTTCTCGGTATGTTCTTGATCCTCTTCCATGTCGAGTCGGGTCGTGGCGTAGCCGTTAGTTGGCGGTTCGACTTTACTGCGCTCGGCATTGCGGTTATCATCTTCATCCTGATGCTTGAACTCAAGGACAAGCTCGTCGCACACGAAGAGCTGAGAGCCGGACATGCCGTTCAAGAAGCGTTGATGCCCAATCGCTCGCCCGAAGTTCCCGGCTGGAAGCTCTGGCTCTTCACACGCTCGGCAAATGAAGTTGGCGGTGACCTTGTGGACTTTGTGAAGCTCGATGAGCGGAAGTTCGGTATCGTCATTGGCGATATCGCAGGCAAAGGACTGAGTGCCGCGCTTCTTACCGCGAAACTTCAGGCAACGCTCCGGGCGATTGTTCCGGACTTTACGTTGCTTACCACTTTAGGCGTCAAACTTAACCACATTTACCGACGCGACAGTTTGCGGAATGTGTTTGCCTCCCTCGTCTACGCCGAGCTTCAATCTGACTCAGGGGTGATCCGCGTGTTGAATGCCGGTCATTTCCCGCCGATCATTGTGCGTAATGATGGGACGGAAGTATTGGAGAAGGGAGGTCCCGCTCTCGGCATCCTTCCCGATGCGACGTATCTCGAACAACACGCAGAGCTTCAGAATGGTGATATGGTCATCATGTATTCCGATGGTCTCACGGAAGCGCAGAACGAAACCGGGGCGTTTTTCAGTGAGGAGCGACTGATATCGCTGCTTCCACGACTTGCGAATCGACCGGTGGAGGAAATTGGAACCTCGCTCGTCGCGGAAGTGGATCGTTTCATCGGCAACGGCAAGGTGACTGACGATCTCTCGCTGGTTATCATCAAAAGGCTCGGGTAATTCAGCGAAGGAATAGGAAGATTTGTATACCGGTGTTATTGTATGGCGAAAAAAACATGGCTGTGTTTGATAATGCCTCATCTATTTCCTATATTCACTCTCAAGAGAATAAACCATGAAATACAGAATCATCATTGAGCAAGAGGAGGACGGCGTATTTATCGCTGAATGTCCATCCTTACCTGGGTGCGTTTCGCAAGGGAGGGCGCGGTCTGAGGCGCTGGAGAATATCAAGGACGCGATTAAAGGCTACCTCGAAAGTCTGAAGAAGCACAACGAACCGATCCCTCCTCCGATCCAAGAAGAATACTTGGAAATCAATCCTTGAGTGTTCTTCCAAGAATCTCAGGGCAAGAGGTTTGCAAGGCATTGCGGAAGATTGGCTACGAGCTCGACCATCAGACGGGTAGTCATCTTATACTGCGAACGATCAATCCCCCTCATCGTAGGATCACCGTTCCTAACCACAAATGAAGTCGCAAAGGGTACACTGCGCGCAATTATTCGTGAGGTCGGACTTACAGTAGATCAGTTTCGTGAGCTTGTTTGATCCATTTCTTGAGTTTAGCCACGCTCAACGGCTTGACACTCCTCTCTCCGTTCACTATATTTCTCATCATCGTTTTCCATCATCATTCTCTTGAGAGAGATCAATCATGAAAAGTCTCTTCAATTCATCCGGAAGCAATGAAATAATGCAACGCATCAACAAACTTGCTCCCGATACGCAATCGCAATGGGGCAAGATGAATGTCGCACAGATGCTGGCGCATGCGAACGTGGCGTTAAGAACTGCGACCGGGGACCTGAAAGTCAAAAGGTCTTTCATAGGCATGCTGTTGGGCGGCATCGCCAAGAAGAAACTCATCAGTGATGAACCATGGAAACACAATATGCCGACAGACAAGAGTTTTGTGGTTGCTGATCAACGGAATTTTGAAGAAGAAAAGAAAGCGTTGATTGGATCGGTCCAGCGCTTTGCACAAGGAGGACAGAATGGAGTCTCCAAGGATCCACATCCATTCTTTGGGAGTTTGACCGCGCAAGAGTGGGACAAGCTGATGTGGAATCATCTCGATCATCACCTGAGACAATTTGGTGTTTAACACAACACGGAGAGGTCAACACACAATGGGAATAAAAGACAAACGAGTCGATTCGTATATCGCTAAGTCCGCGGACTTTGCGAAACCAATCCTGAGCCACCTGCGGGAGCTTGTCCACGCGGCATGCCCCGACGTGGAGGAAACCATGAAGTGGAGCTTCCCGCACTTCGATTACAAAGGCATGATGTGCAGTATGGCGGCGTTCAAGCAGCACGCGGTTTTCGGATTCTGGAAGAGTAAATTGCTTAACGACCCGAAAAATTATCTGGGAGAAAAATTCAACCAGGGAGGGGCTGCAATGGGAAATATGGGAAGGATTGCCAGTTTGAAAGACCTTCCGCCCGATAAGGCAATCATCGATTTCATCAGGCAGGCAAAGAAACTGAACGATGACGGAGTGAAGCTTCCTCCGAGACCAAAATCCACCGAGAAGAAAGAACTCATCGTGCCTAACTACCTCATGGGTGCGTTGCGGAAGAACAAGAAGGCGTTGGCGACATTCGATGGGTTCAGCTACAGCAACAAGAAGGAATACATCGAGTAGGTCACCGAGGCGAAGACCGATGAAACCCGGAACAACCGTCTCGCCACTGCGATCGAGTGGATGGCTGAAGGAAAGGTGAGAAACTGGAAGTATCTTAGGAAGTGAATTGTTTCTCGAGACTTCAATGGAACCAATCACCCTTAGTCTGCTGTTCAAATGGTGGGTTGGTTTAAACGAGAAGCGGATTGAGGGACCAAGATATTGGATTTGACTTTGAAGGGGGGAGTTCATAGATTTGGGGCGGACGGCATAGGCGTTCGTACCTTCACAATTCACTGAGGTAGTTAACACTTACAAGAAAGGAGCACCGCATGATTAAACAATTGTTTGGTATCCTCATCGTTCTTGCATTCTGTTGTTCGACGATCACCTTCGCTCAAGATAAGGAGCAAAAGGAAATGCCAAAGAAGAGCGACAAGATGGAGATGACGAAAAGCGAGATGAAGGCGGGTCCGCTAAAGTCTGTCTCCTGCGATCCGACATGTGGTTTCATGTGCCGCAGCCATGATGAGAAAGAGTTAACAGCGATCGTGAAGAAGCATGCAAAGACTGCACACAAGATGGACATGACAGACAAGCAGGTGAAGGATATGATGAAGACCGAGGGAAGCACTGAGATGAAGCAGTAAACGAAGTGCTTGCGTCGAGACTTTTGATTTTTTACCGAACCCCGCTCGATGAAGCGGGGTTTTTTGTTTGGGGTGTAATGATGAATTGCGCGACCTTTTTAACAAGGTGGAGGGACTGTCTGACGGGTGTATATCAATGCTCATCCACGATATTTGGGTAGTGTATCAATTCAAGAAAAACTTTTCAGTGGGACAGGCATTTGGCGAAGCCATCGAGACTGTGTAAAAACTCCGGGCATATTTTTGTATATTAAGCAAACAATTCATGTGCTATCATACACTCGACTGATAAACAATGGAACACATCACTGGCGCACCCCGTG
>JACOSX010000096.1 GCA_016178625.1 Ignavibacteria bacterium | reverse complement strand
TTCAGGAGCGCCGGATGAGGGAAAACCTCATGTCCGGTGCGACGAGGGTTTAATTGGAAACAGGGTCAACATCCCTGCGCCATTATTCTACTCTACGATGTAATTCCTAAGGTCGTTCTCGCTGATCTGCCTTGAAAAGTCGATCCTCTGAAAGGGGATCGGCTTTTATTATTTGAATACCTGCACATGTCTTAACCACCGAAATTTTCTTCTTGCCCGGAGGCGATCACACATTCCGGAATCTCTCTTTTTGTAGAATATACATTGTAACAACTACAGAACCATTGCTTCTGGAGACAACGTCACCCTCACCGCTTTAATCAAAATTCCCCAATATGGCTTTCAAAGGGCATATTTCAGAATCCTTACCCAAAGTTTTTCATTAGAATAGACCCTATCCTTTCGATGGTATAGCTATTGACCCAATAGCTTGTTGCGGAGATAAATAATCTACGCTACCAGCTAATGAGGATGATAGTGAGACATAATGGATTTAGGGGCTGTTCGGTATTTGCGACAGTTGTATTCATTTGTATTCTGTTCAACACCGTACGTGCTTCGGTACCACCACATCCGCGCGTGGAGGAGTGGATCAAAGGAATGAAAATCCCGCTTCCTTATCATCTCGCGTATCCTTCAGAAGCTGTTGCACGGGGGATCAATGCACCAGCGGTTTCTTCGTTCAAAATGAAGACTCGAAGAGTCTCAAGTTCACCGCGTGGGTCGTTCCGTGCACTTGCCATTATTGTTGAATTTTCTGATAAGCCTGCGCAAACATCTTCCGTCTTGTACGACTCAGTGTTATTTGGAACGACTCGTCATTCCTTGCGCACCTACTACGATGAAGTTTCTTACGGAACTCTGGATATCGTAACTGTGAATTTCCCTAGTTCGGTCGGGTGGGTCACCGCCGCACAGCCATACAGTTACTATGTGAACGGACAATATGGATTTGGGGCGTATCCGCGAAATGCCCAAAAACTTGCTGAAGACGCTATCGCCGCTGTTGATTCCCTCGTGGATTTCTCTCGTTATGATAATGATGGAGATGGCTACGTCGATGCGTTGTATATTATTCATGCTGGTTCAGGAGGTGAGTTTTCTGGAAGTCCGAACGACATCTGGTCTCATACGTGGACAACGTCTTCACCGATCCTGGTCGACGGCGTTCATGCGTTTGTATTTTCTGTCGAACCTGAATACTGGCGAACACCGGGCGATATGACGTGCGGTGTATTTGCGCATGAGAGTGGACATGTACTGTTTGACCTTCCGGATTTGTATGATCTCGACGGTGACTCGCATGGTCTTGGCAGGTGGAGTGTCATGGCGAGTGGGAGTTGGAATGGATCGTTGGGGGATACGCCGGCCCATCCGGATGCGTGGTCCCGATCCAAAATGCGCTTTGTTACACCTGTGAGTGTCGAGGGAGCAATCTTGCGGGCGTCTATCCCCGCGGTCGAGGAAAGTGCAAAAGTCTATCGATTGTGGAAACAGGGAACAATTGGGAACGAATATTTTCTAGTCGAGAATCGTCAGCGGTCAGGCTTCGACAGCCAGCTCCGCGGAGATGGTCTTTGCATTTACCATGTGGATGAAGTGCGTGCGGGCAATAACAGTCAATGGTATCCGGGGTTCGAGCAGGCTGGCCATTATAAGGTGGCGCTCGAACAAGCAGACGGTCTTTGGGAATTAGAACGGCGGTTGAGCTCGGGGGACGCGGGGGATCCATACCCGGGCTCACGCAACCGTCTTTCATTTACTTCACTTACGACCCCGGCAAGCAGCGATTATCATGGTGTAAGCTCCTTCGTCTCAGTCACGGAGATCAGTTCCTCGGGTCGAATCATGACTGCTAATTTACTGGTTGATTCGATAGGGATTCTTCAATCCAATCGATCAAATGTTGCTTTCAACGGCGTGATGGTTGGAGTAACCAAGAGCGAAACGTTGAGGGTTGTCAATAAAGGGATTGCCCCGGCGAACATCCTGTCAGCGAGTTCAACAAATACTCTCTTTGCTGTAACACCGTCAATTGCGACTATTTCCCCCTTGGATAGCGTAACATTTGTTATCTCTTTCTCTCCAACTTCGCTCGGGAGCTATGCCGGTACATTACTCCTTTCCAGTGACAGCTCGCCTGATACGGTTGCACTGAATGGAACGGCCGTCCGCCGAACAAAGCGCCTGCCAATAAAGGGAGCATTGTTGGAAACAACAACACAAGACAGTCTCATGCAGGCCGTCATCGGATCAACCCTTGACGAAAGGGAATCGAACCCGGAAGGATTCATCCTTTATAAGAATTACCCCGATCCTTTCAATCCTGTAACGCGCATTCAATATTCTATGCCTGAGAGATCGCGGGTGAGTCTGAAAGTCTATGACGCAATCGGGCGGGAAGTAATGACTCTTGTGGAAGGAATTCAGGACGGGGGAATGAACGTCGTTGAATTCAACGGAAGTGGTTTACCCAGCGGTGTGTATTTCTATCGATTGGTAACGGACAAGTTTTCGGCAGTCCGGAAGATGTTATACGTACGATAAAATTATAGGGTGATCTCCCTCCGATGCTCATGAAGTGATTCGAGCAGGGTTGTGATAACAGTTAGACCATTTTCGAGAATATCACTCTGAGGCAGTGGATAACCTCGTCGATATGATTTTTCTCAATGATAAGTGGGGGAAGGAATCGTAAGACGGTCTTGTCTGTGCAATTCAGGAGAATTCCATGCTCACGCAATGCTGTGACAATTGAATCGCATTCTCGTGTCAATTCCATTCCGATCATTAAGCCGAAGCCCCTCACTTCTTTAACAAGGGAAGGAAACTCTCGTTGAAGATCGAGAAGTCTTGATCGTAGAATCTCACCCATAACGTGTGCGTTTTTCATCAACCCTCGTTCCATAATTTCTCGGAGGACAACGATGCCTGCGGCGCAGGCAACGGGGTTCCCTCCGAATGTCGTGCCATGAACTCCCGGCTCAAGCACTTCGGCGACGGTAGTATTGCCGAGAATGGCGCCAAGAGGCAATCCTCCACCAAGAGGTTTTGCAACAACAACAATATCCGGATTAATGGTAAAGTGCTGGAATCCAAAAAATTTTCCAGTTCTCCCAAAGCCAGCCTGGATTTCATCCGCCAGGAGGAGAAATCCGTGTTTTTCTTTCAGAGTTTTGATTTCGTGAACAAAATCCGATGAAACGAGTCGAATTCCCCCCTCGCCCTGAATAAACTCCAGAAGTATGCCAGCGGTCTTTTCGTCCACTGCGTTGCGAAGTTCAATGATGTTGTTAAACTCTACAATGCGACAATCTTGCAAAAAAGGCTCGTAGCCGTTTCGGTATTGTGGTCTATCCATCATGGAGAGGGCGCCCATTGTTCTTCCATGAAAGGCATTTGAAAAAGAAACCATGGTAGATTTTCCTCTTGATGAAGCCCACTTGCGCGTTAACTTTAATGCACCTTCTATCGATTCAGTTCCGCTGTTGGAAAGGAACACTTTATTGTAGCCAGAATGCTTCACTAACAATTCTGCTAACTGCAATTGCGGTTCTTGCAAGTAATAGTTAGAAAGGTGAATATACTTCTTGCTTTGTTCATGAATCGCCTGAATGACTCCAGGATGACCATATCCCAGTGCATTCACTGCAAGTCCTCCAAACATATCGAGATAACGCTTGCCATCCCTCGAATAAACGTACATCCCTTCCCCGCGGTCGATTTCTAAAGGAATCCGTTTGTAGGTGTGGAAGAAATATCTTGACTCTCGGGTAAAGGGATCCATCGGTAACCTTTCTCTAAAGAAATATCATTAAAAAAGTACTTGCATAATAATACGAAGATTTGTATATTTATGCAAGTCTGAAATTTAGCATTGAGAACGATACATTGATCACTACTGCCATCATAGGTGCATCGGGATACTCTGGTGCCGAGCTTCTTCGATTACTCACCTTCCGGAATGATGTCCGCATTGTTCGCGTGACAGCCGCAGCATCGGTCGGAAAGAAGGTTGAAGATCTCTATCCGATCTTTTCCGGAACGATCGATTTGCCGTATGAGCCATCCGACCCGTTTCGCCTCGAGGGTATCGATATTGTATTTGTCGCACTACCATCCGGTGAAGCGATGAATATCGTTCCGCACCTATTACCGCGCGTTGAGCGAGTCATTGATCTCAGTGGGGATTTTCGTTTATCTTCGCCGTCGACGTACAAAGAATTTTACAAGCACGATCATACCGCCCCGCACTTGCTCGATGAAGCAGTGTACGGCCTCCCAGAGCTGAACAAAGATTTGATCACCAACGCCCACTTGGTGGCAAACCCCGGTTGCTACCCGACGAGTGTTATTCTTCCGCTTCTTCCGGCCCTCAAGCGAGAAATCATATCGTCACAAGGGATCGTCATCAATTCATTATCTGGGGTCTCAGGTGCGGGTCGTACATCCGCGATCGATCTAAGCTTTACGGAAGTTAATGAAAATATTCGTGCCTACAAAATCGGAAATCATCAGCACATCCCCGAGATCCAATCTGTGCTCGAGAAAGCAACGGGGGAGAGTATCTGCTTTTCATTCGTGCCTCATCTCGTGCCGATTACGCGGGGGATCTATTCTACAATCTATGCTGATCTCAAAGTGCCGATGACGGAGAAAGAAATACTCGATGTCTATCGCGAGTTTTACCGCGATGCTCCTTTTGTGCGGATCAGACAGCATATACCACAAATCAAAGATGTGGTACGGACGAACTATTGTGATATCGGCCTTTCGATCGAGTCTCGCAGCAATCGACTCATTCTTGTGTCTGTCATTGATAATCTTGGCAAGGGTGCCGCGGGACAGGCAATTCAAAATATGAACATTATGTTTGGTCATCCAGAAGATCGCGGATTATTATGAAGGAGCAGTACGATGTTTAATGAATGTCCATGCGGCATCACCGGACCGAAAGGGTTTTACGCTGCCGGTGTGCACTGCGGTGTGAAGAAGGTGAAGAAGGATCTCTCTCTGGTTTTTTCAGAGAAGCCGGCTCATGGGGCTGGTGTGTTCACGACGAATAAGGTCCCCGCGGCACCCGTACTCGTTGATAAGCACCAGCTTGACCGCTCACCAAGCTTCCGCGCGATCTTAGTAAACAGCGGCAATGCAAACGCGTGTACAGGCGAGCGCGGTCTGAATGATGCGTGGGTGATGGTCAAGGAAACGGCGCTTACCCTAGGGATTACTGAGCATGATGTTCTAATCTCGTCCACGGGAGTTATCGGTCAATATCTTCCTATGGAAGGGATCTGCAGTGGAATTCGGGAAGCAGTTTCGATGCTTGATGTTGACGGTCATACTGCTGCTGCCGAAGCCATCATGACAACCGATAAATTCTCGAAGGAGCTCGCTATTCAAGTCACACTAGACGGCGTCACTGTAACGTTAGGAGGTATGGCGAAAGGATCGGGAATGATCGCCCCGAACATGGCGACGATGCTCGCGTTTGTCACCAGCGACGTGGATATTTCGCAAGAGCTTCTTCAACACTCCCTTAAACAGGCTGCGGATCGGTCGTTTAACCGCATCTCCGTGGATGGAGACACGAGTACGAACGATATGGTGTTGATACTCGCGAACGGCCTCGCGGGTAACTCCAAGCTCACAAACAAAGACGATCCTTCATATCAACTCTTCTACGAGGCGCTTGAATACCTGCTTGTGCGACTCTCGAAGATGATCGTTGTTGATGGAGAAGGCGCGACCAAGTTTGTCGAAATCAACGTGACGGACGCGGCGACAGAGGCGGAGGCTGTGCAGGCTGCGAAGGCAATTGCAAATTCCAACTTGGTCAAGACGGCAATCCATGGTGAGGATGCAAATTGGGGGAGAATCCTTGCCGCTGTCGGCTATTCAGGCATCGACTTCAATCCGGAAGAAGTGGAAATATTCTTTAACGACGTGCCGATCCTGCGAAAACATTACGCTATCGATTTTTCCGAAGAGGATGCAAAACGCGTCTTGCAGCGGAAAGAAATCAAGATCACGGTCTGTCTCAATCAGGGCACTGCATCTGCATCATTCTGGACGTGCGATCTCTCGAAAGACTACGTGGCGATCAATGCCAATTACAGGACGTGAAATATCGCAATAGAAAATTACAAACAGAATGAATCTATGATCTCCATTTCAGATAAAACCGAAGTCCTTATTGAAGCGCTTCCGTACATACGGCGGTACGAGGGAAAAATCTTCGTCGTCAAGTATGGCGGTGCAGCGATGGTGGACGAGGAGCTTGAAGAGACGTTCGCGCAGGACGTCACGCTCCTTAAGAAAGTCGGCGTTAAAGTCGTCATCGTACACGGCGGCGGGAAGGATGTTACGGAGATTGCCACAAAGTTTGGCATCCAATCGCGTTTCATCGATGGGCAGCGCTATACGGACGAGCCAATGATGGGCGTTGTCCAGATGGTCCTTGCCGGCAAGACGAATAAAGACATCGTCGCACGCATAAATAAGCACGATGGCGAGGCAGTTGGCGTATGCGGCATCGACGCCGATCTGATTCGTGTGAAGAAGTTTACAGAGCGAGACCTCGGGTTGGTCGGTGAGATTACGAGCGTTAATACATTGTACTTGAACCTCCTGCTCGATCACGGCATCATGCCGGTCATTGCACCAATTGGCGTGAACGAAGACGGTCAGGCACACAACATCAACGCCGACGTTGCAGCGGCAAGAATCGCGGCGGCGCTGAAATCAGAGAAACTTGTGTACCTCAGCGATGTTGAAGGTGTCATTGCTGACAGCGAACTTATTCACAGCATGGATGAAGCTGAGGCACACCAGCTCATCGAGAGCGGTGTGATCAGCAACGGAATGATCCCAAAGATTCGCTCGGCGTTCAAGGCGCTCGAAGCGGATGTCAACAAAGTCCACCTCATCGATGGACGAGTGAAGCACTCTCTTCTGTTAGAAATTTTCACAGATGCCGGTGTGGGAACGGAACTGATAAAGGCAATGTCCCCCGAATTGGGATAGGGGTATCAAAGGGCTTAGGGTTTTCCGAAACGATTAATATAACACGTGTTCACCAACACTCAAGGCAGCACCATGAAACGAGACTTCATCTCATTGTCAACATTCTCCCAAGAAGAAATCGAAGAAATATTCTCTCTCACTTGCTGGCTCAAGGAGAAGCCGCGACAGGAGTTCCGCCCTCTGGCGAATAAGACTGCAGCATTAATTTTTGAGAAGCCTTCGCTGAGGACACATGTCTCATTCGGTGTGGGAATTGCTCAGCTTGGCGGGCAGTCTCTGTTTCTCTCACAGCAACATATTGGCCTGTCGACGAGGGAATCGGTGCGCGATGTTGCGGAGGTTCTCTCACGGTATAACAACCTCATCGTTGCCCGGACGATGGAACATGCAACCGTTGAGGATCTTGCAACCCACGCAACCATTCCGGTGATCAATGCTCTCACAGATGTACTCCATCCGTGTCAGATTATTGCGGATGCCTACACGCTTCGTGAGCGTGGCTTGCTTTCGGAAGAAACAAAGATTACATTTATTGGCGATGGGAACAATGTTGTAAATTCCTGGCTTGAGCTGGCGGAGAAGATCCCGTTCCATTTTGTGCTCGCCTGCCCCGAAGGTTATGAACCCGACGCCCAGATTCTTGACCATGCACGTAAAGCAAATCTGAGCCGGATCGAGATCTTGCGCGATCCGTTTGAGGCTGCAACGGATGCGGATGTGTTATACACCGATGTCTGGGTGAGCATGGGTCAAGAAAACGATGAGGCTGCACGACAAAAGGCTTTCCAATCGTATCAGATCAATTCGGAATTGCTGCGCGTTGCTCGCCCTAACTGTGTTGTGATGCACTGTTTGCCGGCACATCGTGGTCAGGAAATTACAGCAGACGTATTGGAAGGAAGCCAGTCGATCGTCCTTGAAGAAGCAGAGAATCGCCTCCATGTCCAGAAAGCAATCATGGCGTACCTTATTGGCAACGGAGAGAAGAGTTCAGTGGATATTCAGACTCATTCGGAAATTCTGACCGCTTAGCCTCAACGATGGATAAACACGCTCGGCAGTTCGCGATTAAAGAAATCATTAGCAGTAAGACGGTCGCAAGCCAGGGCGAGTTGCGGCATGAGTTAAAGAAAAGGGGCTTTACGGTAACGCAGGCAACTCTCTCTCGCGATTTGAAAGAGCTTGGAGTTGCCCGCGTTTCAACCGGTGAATCGATGAAGTATGTGTTGCAGCCCACCGCTGAGGCGCAGATTCTCCGTCCATTAGTAGGTGCGCAAGTCATGGCGATCAACGCGAATGAGAGCATGATTGTAGTGAAAACACTACCCGGCTCCGCGAGTGTCGTCGGTGAATTCTTAGATACACTCGGCAACGCCGACATCATCGGCACCATCGCGGGTGATAACACTTTGCTGGTGATCCCGCAGTCACAAAAGAAAACGCATCACGTGTTAGAATTCCTCAAAGTAAAACTTATCGAAGAGCAATAATAATGAAGAAAACAAAAATAGTCGTTGCCTATTCTGGTGGACTTGATACCTCAGTGATGGTCAAATGGCTCATGGAGAAGTACGATGCCGAGATTATTACTGCAACTGGAGACTTGGGTCAAAGAAAAGAGCTCGCAGGAGTTAAAGAGAAGGCAAAGAAAACCGGTGTCGCGAAAGTCTATGTCCAGGACTTAACGAAAGAATTTGTTGAGCAATACATTTTTCCGGCTCTCAAGGCTGGTGCATTATACGAGAAAGCATATCCGATGGCGACGTCCCTCGGTCGCCCGTTGCTGGCGAAAATGCTTGTCGACATTGCCCGCAAAGAAGGCGCAACAGTGGTCGCACACGGTTGCACCGGGAAAGGGAATGATCAGGTGCGGTTTGAGGTGTCTGTTGCCGCTCTTGCTCCTGATCTGAAAGTGTTGGCGCCACTACGAGAGTGGGAGTTTAAATCCCGAGAAGAAGAAATCGCATACGCTAAACACCATGGAATCCCCGTCGCAGCAACAAAAGCGAGCCCATATTCCATCGACGAAAATATTTGGGGGACAAGCATCGAATGCGGGGTGCTTGAAGATCCGATGGTAGAGCCTCCACCGGATGCCTACCAGCGAACTGTCGCCCCCGAAGAAGCACCCGATAAGGCGGTCTCTATCTCAATTGACTTCGAACTAGGAATTCCCGTTGGGTTGGGTGGTAAGAAGATCGATTCCGTAAAGCTTATTCATCACTTGAATGATCTAGGAGGAATGCATGGAATCGGAAGAATCGATCTTGTAGAGAATCGACTTGTCGGAATTAAGTCGCGCGAGATTTATGAAGCACCGGCGGCAACGATCCTCCATTTTGCTCATACCGAACTCGAGCGGCTCACACTCGACAAATCTGTATTTCACATGAAGTCTCAACTTGCACAGGAATATGCAAATCTCGTTTACAACGGATTATGGTACTCACCGTTACGAGAAGCATTAGATGCCTTCGTCAACCAAACTCAGAAAACTGTTTCTGGTGTTGTCAACGTGAAACTCTTTAAAGGAAATATTTCCATCGTAGGACGAACCTCTCCGCATTCCCTCTACAATACAAAGCTCGCGACGTATACCACTGAGGACCAGTTCGACCATCGTGCATCGGAAGGCTTCATTAAGATTTATGGACTACCGGTAAAAACCTTTCATCAAGTGCAGTACGGAATGAACGGCACACGCAAGAAAGGTTCCCGCAAAGCGCATCGCTTATAGCGTCATACCTCATGAAAGCCTGGAATGGACGATTTCGCACGCGCCTTGACCCCGCGGCATTGAAGTTCTCCTCTTCCCTCGCGGTTGATAAGCGCTTGTATAAGGAGGACATTGAAGGAAGTATTGCGCACGTCGAGATGCTTGCGAGAAAGGGAATTATTCCCACGAGGGATGGAAGAAAGATCAAAAGAGCCCTTCGAGGAATCGAACGGGAAATCGGAAAGGGGAAATTCTCTCTCGACGCGAAGATGAATAATCGGGAGCGGTTCGTCGCTGAGGACGTCCATATGGCGATTGAGAAAAAACTGATCGAGAAGGTGGGCGAAATCGGTGGGAAGCTCCACACGGCTCGGAGTCGCAACGACCAGATCGCACTCGATGAGCGGCTGTATTTGCGGAGGTCGATTAGTATTGTTTGTGGGCTAATCCTGCAATTCCAAAAGCGAATTCTCACCGAGGCAGAACGCAATATCGACGTCATCATGCCCGGTTACACACACCTCCAACATGCACAGCCCATCCTGTTGGCACATCATCTTCTCGCGTATGTTTCGATGGTTGAGCGAGACCGAGAACGGTTCATCGATTGCTTGCGACGTGTCAGCCGGTCGCCGCTCGGGGCGGGGGCACTTGCGGGGACATCATTCCCCATCGATCGGAATATGACCGCAAGGAAGCTTGGCTTTAATGCTGTTCTCGAAAATAGCATCGATGCCGTCAGTGATCGAGATGTGCAGATAGAATTCCTTTCAGCCTGTGCAATGACGATGATGCATCTGAGTCGGTTTGCTGAAGAGCTTATCTTGTGGAGCTCGCATGAATGGAATTTTGTTGAAATCGGGGACGCATTTACCACCGGTAGCAGCATCATGCCACAAAAGAAAAATCCCGACATCGCCGAGCTCATTCGAGGAAAAACGGGAAGAGTATACGGTGATCTCATGGCTCTTCTGACAGTCATGAAAGGGCTCCCCCTTGCCTACAACCGTGATCTTCAGGAAGACAAAGAACCACTGTTCGATGCATGTGATACTGTGACTGATTGCCTTAGCATGTTCTCATCAATGCTCAAGACGACCAGATTTAATGCGAGACGGTTCGAGCGCATGTCCGATTTCCTTTTGGCAACAGAAGTCGCAGACTACCTGGTGCGAAAGGGTCTTCCATTCCGGAAAGCCCACGCGATTGCCGGCACCATCGTTCGAGACTGCCTGGCCAAGAACATTTCCCTTGAAGAACTGCCCTTGAAATCGTATCAGCATTACTCGAAACTTTTCGGGAAAGACCTCCGACAAATCTTAAATATCCGCTCATCTCTTCTTCAAAAAAAATCCATTGGCTCGACCTCACCGCGGGAAGTGAGGAAACTCCTGATCCGATGGAAAAAGACCTGCGATAGATAGTTCATACAATCGAGTGTAAAAGGATATTTCTGCCCTCCACGCCGCTGCGTCGCAAGGTCCAGCCCACGTTGAGATTGCAGCGGCATTCTTGTCACTTCCTTCATTTGATTTTTTAACACACGTTAGTTACTTTGTTTCACGCTGGGTAAATGTGCGACATATCGCACAAAGTTCAATTGGCTGAACTAATCAACCATCTAAAGCTATACTGGTTTGTCTTGAATGAAACACCTCCATACAATGGGAGACAATATGAATCGACCACTCCGCGTATTACTGGTAGAAGATAGCAAAAACGATAGCATCTTAATTCTCCATGAGTTACGTGACGGAGGTTTTGATCCCGTCTCTCAACGAGTAGAAACCGCCGATGCTATGAAGGCGGCATTGTTAAGCACACAGTGGGATATCATCATTTCTGATTATACCATGCCCCGCTTCGATGGTCTTGCTTCGTTAACCTTGTTAAAGGAAAGTGGAATTGATTTGCCGTTTATCATCGTCTCGGGTACGATTGGAGAAGATGTCGCAGTGACTGCCATGAAGGCTGGAGCGCACGACTACATAATGAAGAATAATCTTAAGCGGCTTGTGCCTGCTGTTCAACGTGAGCTTCGAGAAGCAGAAGTCCGTCGGGAACGGCGGCAAGCAGAAACCGCGCTGCGTGAAAGCGAAGAACGATTTCGTTCTATCGTTGAAACTACCCAAGAGTGGATCTGGGAAATAGATCTACAGGGACGAATGATATACAATAATCCGGCGATCGAAAAGATCTTAGGCTATGCGGTAGAGGAAATAAAGGGCAAGAGCTCTTTGATGTATATGCATGAAGAGGATCGACAAGAGGTGGAAAGGGTGTTACCGAATCTCATTGCAGAAAAATTCGGATGGAACAATCTTGTTCTTCGATGGCGACACAAAGATGGTACCTATCGTTGGCTGGAGAGCAATGCTGTTCCCTTGATCGATGCTCATGACACCATGGTTGGGTACCGGGGAGCTGACCGTGATGTAACTGAGCGTAGGCGAGCAGAAGAACAGCTCCGCCAGAGTGAGGAACAATTTCGCTTGATTACGGAAAACGTAGCCGATCTCATTGCTGTTCTTGACTTAGAGGGGAAACGGCTTTATAATAGCCCCTCGTACAAAGATGTTTTGGACGATCCAGAAAAACTTCGGGGCACAGATTCGTTTCAAGAAATCCATTCCGAAGACCGTGAGAAGATCAAACACATTTTCCATGAAACAGTCAAGACGGGAATTGGACAGCGGGCAGAGTACAGGTTCGTGAAAAAGGATGGAACGATACGATATATTGAATCGCAAGGAAGTGTTATCCGGGATAAGGAAGGAAACGTATCAAAGGTCGTTGTCGTTTCCCGCGATGTGACCGAGAAGAAAAAGCTCGAGCAACAGTTCCTCCGCTCGCAACGAATGGAAAGCATCGGAACGCTTGCCGGGGGCATTGCACACGATTTAAATAATGTGCTGGCACCAATCATCATGGCGATGGAAGTCCTGCGGAAGCGAATTCCTGATAAGGACATGCAGCGGATACTGAATACCCTTGAGGCAAGCGCGCGCCGAGGTGCTGGAATGGTAAAACAAGTTCTCGCGTTTGGCAGAGGGATGTCGGGAGAACGCACTGTGGTTCAGTCGAGACATCTGATTGATGAGATGGCAAAGATTGCTTCCGATACCTTTCCAAAGTCAATCCAGATTCGAACAGATATTTCCAAAGACTTATGGACGGTCTCTGCCGATCCCACTCAGCTCCACCAGGTGTTGATAAATTTGTGCGTGAATTCAAGAGACGCGATGCCCAATGGTGGTTCCCTAACGCTAAAGGCTGGAAACGTTGAGCTTGATGAAAATTATGCGCGTATGCATATTGAGGCGAAAGCTGGTCCTTATGTTATTATTGAGATCTCAGATACGGGTGCAGGTATGCCCCGTGAAATCGTCGAGAAGATTTTCGAGCCGTTCTTCACTACAAAGGAAATCGGTAAAGGCACCGGGTTGGGTCTTTCTACTACGCTTGCCATTGTAAAAAGTCATGGAGGATTTATTAATGTGTATAGCGAGGTTTCCAAGGGCACAGTATTCAAAGTATATTTACCTGCTCTGCTGAGACCTGAAACGCTCACCGCTGAAGGGAAGGAAAAGGAACTTCCAGCGGGGCGCGGAGAAATTATCCTCGTCGTTGACGATGAAGCTTCGATCCGCGAAATTACCAAAGAAACGCTGGAAACATATGGATACAAGGTACTGACGGCGAGCGATGGAACAGAAGCAATAGCGCTGTATGCTCAGAATAAGAACGAGATCGATGTTGTATTGACGGACATGATGATGCCTTATATGGATGGCCCGACAACAATACGTGCATTACGGAAGCTTGATCCTCAACTCAAGATTATTGCTGCCAGCGGACTATCGACCGACGGGAACCCTACCACTACAGCAGACTCTGGCATCCAAGGTTTTTTATCCAAACCATACACAGCAGAAAAACTCCTGCTTACATTGCACGACGTGTTGTCCAGCACACCAACGTAAACCTTTTCCTTCTTCCCACGTCGTATAATTCCATTCTCATACCTTCGCCAGGAATTTAATTGTCATCTATCAGGTGTGTGCTACTGGTAGATGATTCAGCAATTCTTTCCTGATTGAGAAGTCGCAAAAATCTACTCCTTTTCTTGGTGTTTTCTGTCACTACCCTTTTGACAGTCGGCGAGTATCCGTCTATATTATTAAAGTCTAACAACGAAGATTTCGAGGGGCATTCCTACCGAATGCTCATCGATAATTACGTTGGAGGGGATGTAGTTGTCCGATGAGCGCATAGTCTCGGATATTTGAAGTACACCAAGTCGCAATTGGAAGGGAATTGGGATTGGGAATAGCAGCAAAACAATATGGACGCCTCACAGGTAGAAATCCCGTTAGGATGTCGAGGAAGGGATTTCTCTTCCCATCTGGATCCAGCCATCGAACAACACCCGATCTGAGTGGCGTTCCCGGTATTCAGATCTCCCATCGAATGCTACGCAATACCGCTGTCTCATCACGACCTGTTACTAAAGTACCAAAGGGGGTTCCCTACATGAAACGTTTGATTCTGTTTTCTATTTGCTCGTTGGTGCTGATCGCACACGCTGAGGTGTCTGCTGCAACGGCGACGAGTGTCGCGTCGGGGAACTGGAGCAATCCCAATATCTGGAATCCCGCCACCGTTCCTGTCAACGGAACCACTGTGATCATCGCAGCAGGGACGACCGTGACGGTTGATGTTAACACTGCCGACATTCAAGACCTCACGATAAATCCAGGTGCGGTCCTACAAGGAGATGGGACAGGGAAAGTTATTTCGTGGGGAAGGGGTGGCGGTGAAGATTTCAGCAACAATGGAACGTTTAACGCGAGCGGAGCAAACGCTGTAACAGTTAGACTTGCAAAAAATTCTCAGTGGGGAGGGACCAGTGTTATTAACTGTAGTTTCATCAACCTTAACACTAGGGTTTTACAGTTCACAGCGGGAGTAACGGTCACCGTAAACCTCAGTGGCGCTCCTGATCCATTTCTTAATCCAGGGAGAACCACGCCAAGTACGTCGGTTACGTTTAACTACAACGGAACATCGGCGCAGGACATCTCATCCAACGCGAATATCCTCTTTAACAGCATTACCGTTAGCAATGCTGCAGGAGTGACGCTTCAGAAAAGTTTGACCACGACGAACCTTACAGGAAATCTGACGGTCACAGGTGGCGGAGTCTTGAAAACCGCAAATGGTTCGTCAGCCTTCAGCATCACCGGCACTGCAGGGAAAGCTCTCACCGTTGGGGCGAATTCCACGCTGAATCTCGGAAGCAACGCCACAACTGCAAGTAGTTTTCCGACAGGTTTTTCGACATTAACACTCGACGAATCGGGTACGGTCGAGTACAGCAATAGTTCCAGCGCTGCGCAGGTCATTTCGCTGGTGCCAACGTACGGCGGCATTCGATTGACAGGGACCGGCGCGAAATCGATTGCAAGCGGGACGTTAACACTCACTGGCAGCTGGACGAACAATTCGACCGGATCGCTGACCATGACAAGTCCGAATACGGTACTGTTCGGTCCACCCTCGTCGATAGCGGATGTCCTTTCCGGCACCACTGCGACGACATTCAATAATTTGACGATCAATGATACTCCAGGCCTCACGGCCGGTTCGAATATCACGGTTACTGGAACGTTAACCCTGACATCTGGGACATTTGCAGATGGCGGCAACACAATCACCGTCAATGGAAATGTTGCAAGCTCGAGCACACATACCGGCGCTGGGAAAATTCTCCTCACTGGTGGAGCAGGGGCTCACACACTTTCGGGAACAGGCAGCTACACTAATCTTGAAATTAATGATGCCAATGGCGCCACACTGAGCGGCAATACAACGCTCAACGGCACCCTCACGCTTACAAGCGGGCTCATCACGACGGGAGCCAATAAAGTCGTCATCAATTCAACAGGGAGTGTTGTTCGAACGAGCGGATATGTTGTGGGAAATCTGGAAAAAGTTATCCCAACAGGGGCAACAGCAAAGACGTTTGAGATCGGCGACGCGACAAACTATACTCCGGCTCTCGTCTCGTTTGGTAGCGTGACGACAAGTGGTAGTCTCCTTGCAAACACGACCGCGGGTGATCATCCCAGTATCGGTTCTTCTGGGATTGTTGACACGAAGAGTGTCAACCGCTATTGGACCCTGACGAATTCAGGCATCGCATTTACCACATACGACGCAACATTTACGTTTGTCGCAGGTGACATTGATGTGGGCGCCAGCACGAGTAATTTCTTTGTCCAGAAATACAATGCGCCTACGTGGACTACCCCGACAGTTGGGACGCGTACAGCGACGAGCACTCAAGCCACAGGCCTAACATCGTTTAGTGACTTTGCTCTCGGTGAGCCCAAAGTCTATACGATCACTGCCTCAGCAGGAGCGAACGGCACAATCTCACCATCAGGTGCGGTATCGGTCAACCATGGATCAAACCAATCGTTCACGATCACCCCCAACACAGGCTACCATGTGGCTGACGTTCTCGTAGATGGCAGCTCAGTTGGTGCGGTGAGCTCTTATGATTTCACTAATGTCACTGCCAATCATACGATCACGGCAAGTTTTGCGATTGATGTCTTCACGATCACTGCTTCAGCAGGAGCCAACGGAACGATAACACCATCAGGTGCAGTGAGTGTGAATTACGGATCGAATCAGTCGTTCACGGTTACCCCCAACACCGGTTACCATGTGGCTGACGTCCTCGTGGATGGAAGCTCAGTCGGTGCAGTGAGCTCGTACGACTTCACCAATGTCACTGCCAATCATACGATTGCCGCTTCATTTGCCATCGACACCTATACGATCACAGCTTC
>JACOSX010000095.1 GCA_016178625.1 Ignavibacteria bacterium | reverse complement strand
GTAATCTGTTCACGGGGTGCGCCAGTGATGTGTTCCATTGTTTATCAGTCGAGTGTATGATAGCACATGAATTGTTTGCTTAATATACAAAAATATGCCCGGAGTTTTTACACAGCCTCCATCCCTTCGGGACCGTGACCGAATTCTGTGCTTGTGTCACGGTGTGGACCGTGACATCCGTGAAATTGAGCCACTACCCATAAAAATGATTTCTTGACTTTCCTTTCAAACTTTGGTAAGTTTTCAATAGACAATTCTTCGTTCAATTCATTTTCTATATTCAAGGGGGTTATGTGAAAGCATTCATCAGCGGCTGTCTTTTCACAATCGCTATTTCCTATGCCATCGCGGGTCAACCAGCACCCCTCGGCAAACTTCTCAGCAAACAATTTCCTTTCATGAAGGATGACGATCAGACCGTTATGCTGGTGTACTTCACGGACAAAGGAGATGCACAACGATACAGCCAGCAGGTGGCGAAGTCATTCATCTCGGAGCGGGCGATCAGTCGCAGGTCGAAGGTTCGCAGTCAAGACAACGTTATTGATGAACAAGATTTTCCTCTTGATCGATCGTATGTTCAGATTGTTGCGGCAAACGTCATCACAATCCGACACGAACTGAAGTGGTTCAACGCTGTGAGTGCGGTTGCAACCAAGCGGCAGATTGAGGCGATCCGCCTCCTTCCGTTCGTCAAAGAAATCGAGCTCGTGGGTCGATGGAAGAAAAAGGCTGGCGATGAAGAAGAATCGAGCATCAAGGAAGTCCCCCTCGAACGTACACCATCCGGAGCCACAACCCTCGATTATGGAACATCCTTCACGCAAGTCAACCAGATCAACGTCCCGGCAGTGCACAATCTCGGCATTTACGGTCAGGGAGTTATGGTCGGCATGTTTGATAACGGTTTTCGGTTACTCTCCCACGAAGCATTTTCCTCAATGAATATCATCGCGCAATACGACTTCGTCGATCATAAAATAAGTGTCGCTCCGAACAACCCGAGTACAGGATTCGGTTCGCATGGTGTGAACACACTTTCAACAATTGGCGGTTATGCACCGGGACAATTAATCGGGCCAGCGTTTAAGTCGAGTTTCATTCTCGCCAGAACAGAAAACGATTCGAGCGAAACGCCGATCGAAGAAGACAACTGGGCAAAAGCGATCGAATGGGCAGATAGCATCGGTGTTGACGTGACAAGTACATCGCTCGGCTACCTCACGTACGATCCGCCTTACACGAGCTGGACGTGGCAAGACATGAACGGCAGTACGACACTGATTACGAAAGCTGCAGACCGTGCGGTCGGACTCGGCATTGTTGTAGTCAACTCGGCAGGCAATAGCGGCTTCAATGCCGCGCACAACACACTTAACGCGCCAGCAGATGGAGATAGTGTGATCACAGCAGGTGCGGTCACTTCAACAGGAGCTCGCACGTCGTTTAGCTCCGTGGGAAACACAACAGACATCCCGGCTCGCATCAAACCGGATATCATGGCGATGGGTCTATCTGTAAAGGTCGCGAGCGCGACAAACCCGGTCGGCTATGGCTCGGCAAGTGGGACATCGTTCTCGTGTCCCCTCTCGGCTGGTGTGGCAGCACTCATTCGGTGTGCGAACCCAACGCTGACACCAATCCAGGTTCGTGAAGCAATGCGGCAGACTGCCAGCCAATCAAGCGCGCCGGACAGTCTGATGGGCTGGGGGATTCTCAACGCACTCAACGCTATCAATTATTACGGCACACTGCCAATCGGACGGATCAGCGGCACAAGTTTCAGCGATCTCAACGGAAATGGTGTTAGAGATGCTGGAGAACCAACCGTTGCTGGTGTCAAAATCCATCTATCGGGTGTAATGACGGATTCAGCAGTCACCGACACACTCGGCAATTATCACTTCGATAGCCTTGCGATTGGCAACTACACGCTGACGGAGGATGTCCCGGTCGGATCGGTACAGATTGTCCCCTCCGGTTCATACTCACTGACTCTTCTTCACGGCATCGATACCACCGCTCTAAACTTCGGTAATTTCCCAAACATGGTATACTCCTTTTCTGTAATAGCGGGATGGAATATGCTCTCGCTGCCGTTATATGTGCTTGATCATCAAAAGAGTTCGCTCTATCCTACTGCAACCTCTCATGCGTTTGAATTCGAGAGCTCATACACGATTGTCGATTCTATTAGAACCAAAGTCGGTTATTGGGTGAAGTTCGATTCGAACGAGATGATCACGTATCATGGCAATCCGCGAGTGCACGACACGATTGATGTTCACACCGGATGGAATATGATCGGATCGTTGTTCTCTTCAGTTCCGGTGGCGAGCATCAAGCAGATCCCCGACAGCATAATCCAATCGAATTTTTTTACGTACGGTGTAGGGAATTACATTCCGATTACCTCGTTGTCTCCTCACCTGGGATACTTTGTGAAGTCGAAAGCCGATGGAAAACTCGTGATCGATACCTCATCTGCTCGTTCCACAACATCGTCATCAGCTTTGTTCCCGAACTCAGATACTCCTTTCAATAGTATAACCATCAAAGACCGGACAAGACGGGAGCAAACACTGTATTTCGGTCAAAGCGAAACATTGGAGAGAATGCTCGATCTCTATGAACTTCCGCCTCCTCCACCAGCACCAGTCTTCGATGCGCGTTTTGCTTCACAGCGGATGCTGGAAGTCGCGCAGGGAACTCAGAAAGAAATTCCGATCATCATCTCGTCGGCTGTCTATCCGTTGACTCTTGCATGGAAGATCGAACAAACTTCTGCGAGCTTCTTACTGATTGACGGAAGAGAAATACCACTCACGACCGATGGCAACATCGAGGTGACGAGACCAGGCTCAACCCTCAAGCTCAGGCTGGCGTCAACAGCAGGGTCTCACACTGCACCGAAAACATTTGCACTGGAACAGAATTATCCCAATCCGTTCAATCCCTCAACTGACATTCGTTACCAACTGCCCGTTTCAAGCAGAGTGACGCTCAAAGTGTACAACCTCCTTGGAGAAGAAGTAGCAACGCTCGTTGACGGGATGCAGGATGCAGGATTCAAGTCGGTAGAATGGTCTGCAACGGGAGTTCCCAGCGCCATCTATTTCTATCGGATCACCGCCGGGACGTTCACCGATGTGAGGAAGATGGCGCTGATCAAGTGACGAATGAAGGGATTCGTTTCAAAAGCGAGCAAAACCTGATGGAGATCAAACTGAAACGAAAAAGATGTTGTTGATGAGGCAAATACCCTTAATACTATCATGAAAATTTTTCCATTGGTTGCTGTATGTTTCCTAACTTCACTTCACCCGCACGCTGGGTTGGCAATGGATAAAATCGCCGCCTCACAAATAGGGTACTCACCGACAATGACGAAGCAGTTTTCTTCACCTGTACAATTCAGCTCATTTGAGATTCGCCGTCTCAGCGACGATACAACGGTATTCACTGGTGGAGCTCCCCTCCGACAAGTCACATCCTCGCTGATTGGCGGTGGAACAGTATGGATCGGAGACTTTACGGCACTCACGACACCGGGGCAATACAAGATTGTCGCTGGAACAATGGAGAGCTATCCGTTTACCATCGCGACGAATATCTTTGACCAACCGGTTCGCGCCGTGCAACGGTTCTTCTACTACCAGCGAGCGTTCACTGCTATTGTCATGCCTTATGCCGAAGGACCATGGGTTCATCCGACAGATGTTGACAAAGCGCCGGCTGGTGTCGTAAAAGGCTGGCACGATGCAGGCGATTACGCGGTGTATATGCCGACGATGACTCAGGCAATCTTCTGGCTGTTGGAAACATGGTCGGACTTTCGACCGCTGGACGACAACACAAACATCCCCTAGAGCGAAAACGGAATTCCCGATCTTCTCGACGAAACCCGATGGGGCATTGAATGGGTCAAGTCGATGCAAGATTCGAACGGTGGTTTTTGGGGATCAGCATGTCCCGGTTGCGATAACTACTCATACGCGTACGGAACTTCGTTCCCATCTGACGTTAATCCCTATTGCAAATCCATTCCTCCAACAGCACAAAACACCGCCAAAGCCGTTGCGGTGCTTGCCTACGCATCAGTGGTGTACGCTCCATACGATATCGCATTTGCGAATGGATGCCTATCAGCCGCGCAAGCCGGGTGGACTTGGATGGTGAACAATCCAACCGCAACGAATGATGCCGGACCGTGTGGCTCATACCAGCAAGGGTCAGATCCAGCTTTATTAAAAACTCACCGGATGTGGGCAGCGGCTGCGATGTTATATGCAACCGGAGACCCTGTATATGAAGCCGCTTTCGAAAATGACTTTGTGGTAATTGATGGAATAAGTTCTTTTAACAAGAGTGAAGCGTTCGCCGGCAGTTTGTATCTACGAGTCCTGGTCGGAGCAAACCAAACCTCAAAGAACTCAATCCAACAGAGAATCTTTACGATGGCCGACGGTGTACGAACCGATGCAAGTGCTCATCCGTTTCAGTTTGCAACCGCTTACTATTGGGGTTGCACGAGTAATGGGATGCATCGCAGCGCACAATTCTCGTGGCGGGCATATGCGCTTGATACCAACCGCGTCGCTGATCGTGATCAGGCTCTCTTGAACCTTGATTATATTTTCGGTCGCAACTTCTTCAACCAATGTTATGTGAGTGGAATTGATGGTGTGTCAAAGTCGAGAGTGCATGGGTTCCATCATTGGATGAAGGTATTAAATGCAGATCCCTGGCATTTTCCGGGAGCGCTTGCTGGCGGTCCGAACCAATCCCCGGAGCTGAATGACATCTCCTTTCCAAACGCGCAACCGTATCCCATCTGGGGCTATTGGGGTGATCCGGCAAACCCAAGAACTTCCGCCACTCCTGTAGACGGTCGCTTCACCGACAATGATAGCTGGTCCACAAATGAGATCGCCATAAATTGGAATGCTGCTCTACTCTATAATCTGTATGCGGCGAAGTACATTGCCCGAGGCGGAAGTGTAAACGAAATTTCCCCTGACCCATCGACTATCCCAACGAGTGTAATACTTCATCAGAATTTTCCGAATCCGTTCAACCCTTCGACCGTTATCCGGTACTCATTACCCGTTTCAAGCAGAGTGGTGCTCAAAGTGTACAACCTCCTTGGAGAGAAGATAGCGACGCTCGTCGACGGGACCGAGGATCCAGGATTCAAGTCGGTGGAATGGTCTGCAACGGGAGTTCCCAGCGGAATTTACGTCTATCGGATCATCGCTGGGACGTTCACCGACGTGAGGAAGATGGCAGTCATCAAGTAGCTGAGTATGAAGCATACAAGGTTCGCGTAGAAAAAACGAAGCCCCGACTTCCCTAATGCGTCGGGGCTTTTACAGATGTCGGTCCACCTCCGACATCTAAGCTATCAGGCAACTATGCTTTCATTTCTTCAAGTGATTGCCGGAGAATACTCACACCTTCATCGACCTCATCTCGGGTGATCGTGAGCGGCGGTCGGAAACGGATCGAGCGCTCGCCGCTGCCGAGAACGACCAGCCCTTTATCATAAGCCTTGTTCCTCAACTCCAATCGTTCATCGACTGAACGAACGTCGAATGCACAGAAGAGTCCGCGCCCTCGCGTATTACTGACGAGCGCTGGAAACTCCGCTTGCAGCTCCCCGAGTCCATACTGGAGGTGGTCTCCAACTACTCGAGCGTTCTCAACAAGGTTTTCCTCGTGGATGATTTCGAGATAGCGCTGCGAGCGCACCATGTCGACGAGGCTGCCGCCCCACGTTGAGTTGATCCGGCTTGCCACTTTGAAGACATTGTCCGGCACTTCATCGATCCGCTTGCTGCACATGAAGCCGCACACCTGTGTCTTCTTCCCAAAGGCAATCATATCTGGTCGTACAAAGTGTTCGTACGCCCACAATCTGCCAGTGAGACCCACTCCTGTCTGCACTTCATCGAAGATCAACATGATGTCGTTCTCATCAGCGATCGTGCGAAGCTCGACGAAGAATTCTTTTCGGAAATGGTTGTCGCCACCCTCTCCTTGAATCGGCTCAATGATGATTGCGGCGATATCGTCATTATTTTGTCGGATGGCATCCTTCATTTGATTGATGGCTGTCTGCTCTGCCTGCTGAACGGCTTGGAGGTTTTCCTCGTTCAGCGGGAACCGGATTGCAGGATTGGGGATGCGGGGCCACTTGAACTTCGGGAACACATCCGTCTTCGTCGGATCGGTATTCGTGAGGGACAGTGTGTACCCTGAGCGCCCATGAAATGCGCGCTGGAAGTGAATCACCTGCTTACCGCGTTCTTCCTTGTATCCTTTTGCGAAGTTCTTTCTCACCTTCCAGTCGAACGCTGCTTTGAGAGCATTCTCTACCGCGAGGGCACCGCCTTCAATAAAGAAGACATGGGGAAAATACTCCGGCAAGGCAATGCGCGCGAACGTGTCAACGAACTCAGCCATCTCCACAGAATAGGCATCGGAATTTGTGAGCTTGTTGAGCGCCGCGGCAGTCAGTCGATCCAGGAATTGCGGCGAGCTCATCTTCGGATGGTTAAGCCCAATGGGCATCGATGCCACAAACGTAAAAAAATCGAGGAGCCGACGGTTCGTCTTTGCATCGTAGATGTACGCCCCACGGCTCTTCCGGAGATCGACAACAAAGTCCAGCGCATCAACCAGCATGTGTTTACCGATGGTTGCATGCACCGCCGAGGGATGCACCGCCGAGCGCACGTTATGCTCGACCACGATCTGTGTTGGAGC
Source organism: Ignavibacteria bacterium (assembly GCA_016178625.1). Classification (GTDB taxonomy): domain Bacteria; phylum Bacteroidota; class Ignavibacteria; order UBA10030; family SZUA-254; genus JACOSX01. The sequence continues at coordinate 3,294 of JACOSX010000095.1, read as the reverse complement.
AATAGGATTGGATTTCATATAGCACCTTTAAAGATAATTCGTTCTAAGGAAAAAGATTTTCTTAATCAAACAAGAAAATCTGTCTCTTAGAAGAACTCCTGGTGCTCGTAGAGAGATACGATGTAGGGTCTTCCGAGAATAATCGGCGAAGGATGAGCAAATTGCCTGCTTATGTCATGCCGGAAGATGTTCATGGCATAATATACGAAGAAAAATAATTCGCGGCAAGGGGGGTACCTTTTCGGTATGACGTCCTTGACAAGATCAATTCGATTTCGTATATTTGATGCGTGATGCGTGGATGCGCATTCACAGTTAACTAATACTTTAACCTTACTGGCCGGATGGCCGAAAGGAGTTTTATGAACAGCGTTTCTTTTATACCCACCTTCGCCCGCAAGTTCCCAGACCCATTGAATTCGTCGAACGACGGGGATGACCGCCTCGCGATCGAGCACTTCTTATTTATCTGCCAAGCAAAAGGTCTTCCGGATAACATACCCATCGATCCCAACCCTCGGGAACAGAACACGGATCTTTCGATTTATAAGGAAGTGAAAAGGAGTCTCTTGGACAGCACTGACTCAACATTTCATTTAAAGAACAAAGGCATCACGATTATTGCCGATTCAGTAAAGGAAGATGTCTCGAAGAAGCTGTGGACAGTATACTTTCGAGAGGGCGAGGGAATTGTGGATGGCGCACATACCTACAAAATAATAAACGACAACCGAGAGGAGTGCCCGGATATGCAAGCGGTAAAGGTGGAAATAATCACCGGTGTTCCTCACGCCCTGATTGTCGACATCGCGCGTGGACTAAACACGTCCGTACAGGTGCAACAGATGTCCTTAGCAAATCTCGACAACAAGTTTCAGTGGGTCAAGGACACGCTTAAAGGTGCTCCGTATGAGAAGGAGATTGCCTACAAACAGAATGAGGACGGGGAATACACTGCGCGAGATATTGTCAGCCTCATGACCCTTTTTAATATCGATCTCTTCCCAGATGGCGGTGGAGAGTATCCGAAGATTGCCTATACCAGTAAGGAAGAATGTCTGAAGCGGTTCCTCAACAAGGAAAATGAAAGCAGTTACCTGAGATTGAAGCCCATTGTCAAGGATATCCTTGAACTCTACGACTATATCCATCTCCAAAGCCCAAAGCTGTACGATGAGCGTGTGAAGAGTTTGGGTCAAAGCGCGAAGGGCAAGGGGCTCGCCTTCTTTCAGAGTCGGAAAAAAGGGAAATGGAGATTCATTTTCATAGGCCAAGAAGACACCCACAAGCTCTCAGACGGCGCCATCTATCCCATGTTGGGTGCTTTTCGTTATTTGATCGCGCACGACAAGAAAACCGACACCTATCGATGGAAAACGAGTTCCTTTTCAGAGGTTAAAAGAATCTTTGATCAGGTCGGTGGTGAAATGATGATCTCTACAAGGAACACCAGCGATAAATGGGGGAGAAAGGCGATGGCAATCGGTAAGGACGATTCTCACTGGGAGAATCTCTATAAGACCGTTGCACTGGCCTATCTTCAGAACAAAGTGAGCAGCAACTAGACATTAAGGACGCTCACAAACTGAAGTGCTGAACCCACTAGGCCCGACTAACGTCGGGCCTATGTTAATCAATTATCAATCTGCGCCCGCTGTAGCTTGCCACTGTAGTCGACGTACACAGTCTTCCATTCGCTAAAGAACTCAAAGACCGTCCAGCCGCCTTCGCGATGACCGTTGCCGGTTTGCTTCACTCCACCAAATGGCATGTGTGCCTCCGCTCCAATCGTCGGACCGTTCACATAGGTAATGCCTGCCTTGATATCCCGGATCGCTCGGAATGCGTTATTGATATCTTTCGTGTAGATGGAGGATGATAATCCATAAATCGTATTGTTGAGAACGCTGACTCCCTCTTCAAGCGATTTGATCTTGATGACCGAGAGAACGGGACCGAAGATTTCTTCCTTGGCGATGCGCATCTCTGGTGTCACGTCGGTGAAGATCGTCGGCTGGTAAAACCATCCCTTGCTCAAGCCATTGCCCGAAGCGGCTCCTCCGCCAGCCACAAGTTTCGCGCCTTCCTTTTGACCGATCTCGACGTAGCTGTGAACCGATTTGCGTTGCCCTTCATGGATACACGGACCGACATCGGTTGTTGCGAGCAACCCATCGCCGAGTCTCAGTTTCTTTGTCCGGTCGACAAGCATGGACATGAATTTATCGTACGCCTTCTCGTGAAGAAGCAATCGGCTTGTCGCCGTGCATCGCTGACCCGTTGTTCCGAACGCTCCCCACAGCACTCCGTCGAGTGCGAGGCTGAGGTCAGCATCGTCCATCACGATCTGAGCGTTCTTGCCCCCAAGCTCTAACGATACGCGCTTCAGCGTTTTGCTTGCAACTTCGGAAATCTTTATCCCAACATTGGTCGAGCCAGTGAAGCTAATGACATCGACATCAGGGTGCTCAACGATCGCCATACCGACATCGCTGCCGCCTCCGTGGACGATGTTGGCAACCCCCTCCGGCACGCCGGCTTCCATCAGGATTTCCACAAGCATCGTCGCCGTTGCAGGAGTATCGGATGCAGGTTTGAAGACAACGGTATTGCCGCACAAAAGCGCAGGGAAAATTTTCCACGTCGGAATCGCCATCGGGAAATTCCACGGTGTCACGACACCTGCCACACCGATCGGTACCCGAATTGCCATGTTGAATTTGTTCGGCAGCTCCGATGGGACGGTATGTCCGAAGAGTCGTCTTCCTTCGGATGCAGCATAGTACGCCGTGTCGATGCCTTCCTGCACGTCGCCGCGGGTTTCCACCAGCACTTTACCCATCTCGCGAGTCATCGTGCGCGCGATCTCTTCCTTGCGGGCACCCATAATGTCGCCGACGTTCTTCAGGATGTCTCCGCGTTTCGGCGCAGGGACAAGCCGCCATTTGTCGAAGGCGGTGCGCGCCGCTTTCACCGCTTCATTAACATCTTCTTTCGCGGACTTTGGAAATGTTCCGATCACTTCATCCCAGTTCGCCGGGTTGCGGTTCTCGAACACCTGTCCTGATTTGGCATCCACCCATTTTCCATTGATAAAGTTCTGATATTTTTTCATTTCATTCTCCTGAAATTATGCTAATCCCACTCGTTCGAAAATATAATCCACATTGCGCATGCTCTTCTTGAGGTCGAATACCTCATCAAGCTCGCCGTTCTTCATATATGCCGCGATTGTTGAATCTGCTTTAAGCGCTTCTCTAAAACTTTTTTGGGATTTCCATACGTCCATCGCGT
>JACOSX010000094.1 GCA_016178625.1 Ignavibacteria bacterium | reverse complement strand
GGGTTATTACGAGCCAATTAAAGCTGAAGAAGTAAAATAAAATGGTTTTCATCCAAAGTTATCTGTAGAACTCATAACATCAATCGCCCGATGGCAAGTGCACGTTTCGAACGAACATTGACTGTACCCTCGATCGATACTTCTCCCTTGTGGTCGAATCGATTGAGGAAATCAAACAAGCAGAAACGTAAAGTTTAAATTTTTCATAATCCACCTTAGATTTCTTATAATATACAAGGAGATCAAACAATGAATACACTGTCAAGGATTCTTGCTTTTACGGGCATCATGTTAATCGGTGCTGCGCTCTTTCAGAGCGCAATAGCATTGCCCGCCTTTGCTCGGAAGTACAACATGAGCTGCTCGGCATGTCATGCAGGAGTTCCCCGATTGAACGAGGTTGGCTTCAAATTCCGTGCTGCAGGCTTCCGCATGCCGGATGAGATCGGGAAAGCTGAGACGTCGAGTAACATCGGTGACTACATTGCTGCACGTACGCAATCACGACTCGATTGGAAACAGACCGAAGCACCAAACGGTGCAATCACAGCGAACAGCAAACAACTGACGTTTGCTGAATTCTCTTTCTATCCAATCACTGGAGGTTTTGCGAAGAACTTCGCGTCCTTGGTCGAACTCACCATTGCCCCTGAGGAGTTTACAGAGGTAGAGAACGCATATTTGCGGTACGATAATGGTAATGAGAACGGATTCTTCTCTATCCGCGGAGGAATCTTCCATCCGTTTGAAGGATACGGGGCATCCGATCGTCCACTTTCCAACAGCCGTCCACTTTTCCAGAGAAATGCTTCGAATGACAATCAATCGACATACTTCACTCCGTGGGGTTTTGATGAGGCAGGTGTTGAAATAGGCTATGATTTCGGTAACACGTCATTGCGAGGCACGTTGTTCAACGGCAATACAACCTTTGAAGAAGAGGGCAAGTTGATTGCTGCACCTGCACAGTCTCTCAGCGGCAATCTTTCAAAGCAAAGTGGTGCACCATCGTTTAACAGCAAGGATATTCAGTTGCTTGTTGTACATCGCCTGACCGATGATGGTGGCGGCATCAGTGGTTATTTCTATAATGGCTACATTGACTTGCCGACCGATCCAACAAACTTGTCATCGGCATTTTTCCAGAACAATTTCCAGAGGTACGCTCTCTACGCGAGTTATCCCATTGAAAAGGCACTCTTGTTGGGTGGATACCAATACGGTCAGGACAAGAAGTACAACCCGACCAGCACCGCTGCTGACCAAAGCTTCAATAGCCAGGGCTTCTTTGGTGAAGCAGACTATAACGTCTCGGAGCCGCTGTGGCTTGGCCTCCGATACGACAATTTTGATCCATCTACAAACAAGGATGAGAATCAACTCCAGGCTGTAACGGCATTTGCAAATTATTCGTTCGATAACGGCTTGCAGTTCATCGGTGAATACCAGTATAAAGATACCAAGAAAAGTGCTGTCGGCTCGCAGAAAGACAATGCTGTTCAAATGAGAATGATTTTCATCTATTAATCGAATGTTGTACAATGTTTCAATTTTTTTTATTATCAATACACAAACGCTGAGGAAATTAAACTATGAAAACTGTACTTTGGATGTTCATCATCTTCATCAGCTTTGTCATTGACGGACTGGCACAAGACAAAAAACTTGACGGCAAGCCAATCTTTATCGCCAAGAAATGCGGCACGTGTCATTCGATTGCGGCGGTGGGCATCATCAAGAAAACCACCAGTACCGCCAAGTCTGGACCACCTGACCTCTCAATGGTTGGCACCAGACATGATAGCACATTCATTGTAAAATGGCTGCAGAAAGCAGAAACGATAAATGGAAAGAAGCACTTGTTAAAATTTGCCGGCAGCAATGAAGAACTTGGTGTGCTTGCACAATGGCTTGTCTCCTTGAAATCAGATTCCTTAAAATCACAAAGGAAGCCTTGATTGCATGGACGGTTCTTCAGACAACACTACCCGGTTTTCTCGCCGTCATTTTCTAAGCTGGATCATTACCACAGTAGGCGCTGTCATTGCGGCTGTCTTGGGTAGTACAGCCATAGGGTATTTCATCTCTCCAGCTTTTCAGCGCAAAGAAGAAAATTGGGTTGACCTCGGGCCTATTGGAACGTTCCCTAAGGGAAACCCAACTAAGGTCGAATTTGTACAGAGAATGCGTGATGCATGGGTAACAACGGAACGACGCTCATCGGCGTGGGTGCTGACATCTGATGGTGAGAATTACATTGTTTTCGACCCGCGATGCACGCATTTAGGATGCCCCTATCACTGGGATGAAGAAAAGAAACAGTTCCTCTGTCCTTGCCACACTGCTGTATTTGATGTTGGTGGTGGAGTAGTGTCGGGTCCACCGCCTAGGCCTCTTGATCGGTATCAAAACAAAATAGTCGATGATCGCCTTTACGTTTTTCCTAAACCTACGCAAGTAAAAACATGAGGAACAATCGACGCCTTTTGGGCTGGCTCGACGAAAGAACAGGATTAAAAAAGATTTGGGAAACTCTCTTTGCCCGAAAGATTCCAGAGTCGAAAGGTTCTGTGGCGTGGTTTTATACTCTCGGGAGTGCGTGCCTTTTCGTTTTTGTTGTCCAAGTCATTACAGGCGTGCTTTTGGCAATGAACTACGTTCCATCACCTGACCATGCCTATGATTCAGTGCGCTTTATCGATAAGCAAGTGTTTCTGGGACATTTTTTAAGAGGGCTTCATAAATGGGGAGCAACGTTTATGGTCGTTGTGGTTTTGCTTCATATGTTGAGAGTCTATTTCATGGGCGCATACAAATATCCTCGTGAAGTCACTTGGATGATGGGTGTCGTAATCTTACTCCTCGTGATGGCTTTTAGTTTTACAGGATATCTTTTGCCTTGGGATCAGAAAGCTTATTGGGCAACTGCAGTCGGTGCAAACATAGCCGGTCAAACGCCCGTGGTAGGTTCTCATGTAGCGAAGATCCTCAAGGGTGGCGAGGAAATGGGAGTAGCCACACTCACTCGTTTCTACGCTTTGCATGTCTTGGTTCTGCCCATCCTAACGGCGCTTCTTGTTGGCATTCATCTTTTCCTTGTTGTGTGGCATGGCATCTCGGAGCCCCCTGAAAAAACAAATCGGCAAATAGAATCGAATTGATACGTATGTCCGCTTGGCACGAAGAATACCTTAAGCGATATGCCCAACTCAAGGAGAGAGGTCGTTCTTTTTTTCCGTACGCGGTTTTTAAGGATGTGATTGTCTCCTTCCTTCTTTTGTGTGTCCTAAGCGCGCTGGCGTATTTCGTCGGCGCTGAGCTCGGGGACTTGGCTGATCCCACAGATACCACCTACAACCCTCGACCGGAATGGTACTTCATGTTTCTCTTTCAGGTGCTCAAGCTTTTCCCAGGGCGACTTGAAGCAGTGGCTGCTGTTGTTTTGCCGGTCTTGGTGGTGCTCTTTCTTTTTTCACTTCCCTTAATCGATCGTGGACGAGAACGCCATCCGTCACGCCGACCCTTATTGACTGGTATTGCTTTGATGACGATTATAGCTTGGGGCTTTCTCACCTGGAAAGGTTATACCAGTCCGCTCACCAATCCCATCGTAGAAAAAGACCCGCTGGTTTTGGCTGGTCATCGGCTTTACCAGGAACTTAAATGCTCATACTGTCACTCAATCGGCGGGCAAGGAGGATTAGTTGGTCCTGAGTTAGATAAAGTTGTTGGCGACCAAACGGAAGAGTGGCTCGGGAAACACTTTCGCGATCCCCAAGCTCTTTCCCCTGGAACTGTGATGCCCAAGCTTAATCTTTTAGGTGATGAAATTACAATCCTGGTGGCGTATATGAAATCCTTGGGTAGCGGTCCGTTTACGGAGGAGGCTGCAAAACTTTTTAATGAAAACTGCACCACTTGTCACAGGATTGGTAAAGAGGGAGGAGATGTTGGCCCCAATCTCTCCGCCATCGGTTCCGTGCGCAGCAAAAGTTATATCAAGTCCTATATAGAAGATCCTTCAAGAGCTAACAACAGTTCTTCCATGCCGGCTTACAAAGGCCAACTAACTGACATCCAGATCGAAGACGTAGCTCGGTATTTAGCTTCGCTCAAGGGAAATAAGTAGTGAGCTTGTCAGTGTTACCCCATTATTGATTTCTTAATTGAATCTCAGGGATGCATCCGGTTGCATTCCTGAGTTTCATCGGCGGCGGCTTCTTGATGATTGCAGAAATGGTGTATTACCTGTTGACCTTGACAATCGTTGATAGATCAGCGTAAGCGGTTTGCTGTAACTTCTATCGCCTGAAAGCGCACGAAGCTTCCGAGAAAACAAAAGCCCGACTCTTTTCAGAATCGGGCTTCACAACGCGGGGTTGTACAAATAGTCATTGCGAGCTTAAGCGAAGCAATCTCATACTCTAAACCAGCTTCGCTTTTTCAGATTGCGTCGGCACTTCGTGCCTCGCAATGACGACTCTTTCTGATCTCGCCAACAGAAGGCGGGATGACGATTCTTCAAAGCAGAGTTAGCTTCTCCCGCTTCGCGTGATCGCTAACTCTGGAAAAATCGTCATTTCAATAACATCAGCTTCCTCATCTCCGTAAACGGACCGGCGGTCATGCGGTAGAAATACACGCCGCTTGCAATCCCGCTTTGCGGGACATTCCACTCAACCGATTGATATCCCGCCTCCTGTTCTCCATCGATGAGCGTTGCCACCTCTTGCCCGATCATATCGTAAATCTTCAACGTCACATGTCCGCTAGCAGGGAGTAAATACCATATAAATGTAGCGGGATTAAATGGGTTGGGATAGTTCTGCTCGAGCGCGTATCTGGTTGGTAACTCAATGCCTTGATCTTGAACGGATGTTGTTGTCCCGACCGCAAGGTTCCTCGAGAACTCCGACGTGTTGTTTCCCGTATCCGTCGCCGTTGCAGAGATGTAATAGCCCAATGGAACGATACTCATCAGGGTGTCCACAAAGCTTGCGAGGCAGTTGTCGCCGGTTATTACATTTGTGAACCCGAGAAATGTTTTCCCTTCCCCGTAACCAGTGGAGTCAGGCGTGGGACTGGAGAAGAACTCAATCCGGAAGATATTGTTTGGGGCGCTATTCAGGGTTCCCTGGACAATCATGTTTCCCCCACTCGGCAGTGCAGAGTTCAGCACCGGATAGTTCTGGAAGTTGTTGGACTGCAGTGTGTCGGCATCGCAGGAATCATTTGGTGTTACCCCGTAGTCACCGAAGCGACTCACCAAATCAATACCGAGACCAACATTTGAGAAGATGGAATTTCCGAGTATGGCGTTCCTCGTACTGATGGTGCCCAATATTGCGACACCCGCTGAGCTGAGTGGCGTTGTGCCGTTGAACGCAATAATGTTTCCGGCGCCCGGCTCTGTTCCACCAACTCTTACATTTCGGGAAACAACGTAGACACCGATATATTTGTTGCCAAGTGGAGACGGACCATTGACGTCTGTTCCGATATAGTTCCCTTGCACCGTGCTACCATCGCCGGCTTGAATCACTACTCCGTATCCACCGTTGCCTGAAATGATGTTGCCTGCCCCGGGGACCGTCCCACCTATTGTGTTATTCAATCCATAGATTGTTACTCCACTATTACTATTGCCTATTGCAGCTGTGCCGGACACATCGGTGCCGATAAAGTTCCCCTGCACCAGATTGCGTGAGACCAGTGGGCTGCCGAAGCCGCTGCTGAATGAAATTCCAGCGTTTGCGTTTCCGGAGATAATGTTCCTTGCTGCGGGTATCGTGCCGCCCACAAGGATGCTATTGGTATTGTAAGAAAAATGGACGCCAATACTATTACCAAGGGGAACGGTTCCGGCAGCATTTGTCCCGATCAGGTTTCCTTGTATAACATGATGTGATCCGCCCTGCTCATAATTTCCTCCAAACGCAATGCCTCCGCCGAGGTTGCCTGAAATAACATTGCGTGCAGCCGGGAACGTACCGCCGATGCGATCTGTGGTGTCGAAGAGATCAATGGTGATGCCATAGGAATTGCCTAAGGCCACAGTCCCCGAGGGATTTGTCCCAATGAAGTTTCCCTCGATGACATTATTTCCGCCTCTTCTCAGTGTAATGCCGGTCGATGGACAACGATTGATCACAAGACCGCGAACTGTACTTCCTATCGTTTCAAATCCCAGTAATCTACCGTCACCTCCACCTCCGGCGTTTATGCCATTGAGTTCAATCAACAGGACGGCGTTGCTGCCAAGCTCGGGTGGGTTTGTGTTCGGACTTGCACCCGGTTGCGTGTAGCCATCGATGATGACCTGATCGGTAAAGGTTGGCAGTGGAGAAGCAGGTGTAATAGTGTGCACTCCACTTCCCGGAATGTTGAAGTTGATGAGGTTGAGCCCCGCGGTGTCATTGGAAGCCTGCATTGCCCATCGCAGGGAGCCCACTCCGGTGTCGCTCACTGTTGTAATCGTGAATGCTACTGTATCGGGTGAAGGAGCAGAGGCTCCGGGCAGGAAGCCGCTTTCGATTGCAGTAGTCGCTGATTGTGCTGAGCCAACAACAAGTTGTCCCGCCACCGACTGTGCGTTCGTCGTCGCTGAGGCAGCTTCAGCGAATCCCATGTTGAATGTATACGACGAGATGGCGGTATTTTGAGCATAGACTTCGGTCAGGCTCATTGCAGTGACCAATAACAATCCAAAAAAAATTCTCATGCAGGCACCAGTTGATAGTATGTTTCTTCGTATCATTTCGGTTGACATCGACACTCTCGCGTTCATTCTTGTTTCCAAATGAAGGTTCTTCATCGTATGATGACGGCTCCGTTCTGCGGAATAAGCTGGCCTCTGCGGTCAAAGATCAAACTCCCTTGCTGATACGTCCCCGACTTAATGAACAAGGGTGTTCCGTTTCCCTGTGCGTTGATACCGTCCTGAAGCAAACGATAAGGATTTTCCGGTGTGCCATCACCTGGATTCAAGTTTTCCAGATTAACATAGACGGCAACGCGTGGACGAGAGCGAAACATTCCGCGTCCATGAGTCGCGGCAATAAGATAGTCAGTTCCCTGCCAGAAGAGTTCATCGACCTCAACGTTTACCGGTCCGTGGTTACCGGCAAAGTGGGGCGTAATATTCCAAGTGAGTCCTTTATCCTCAGACGCGAAGATACCGAGGTCAGTTCCGACATAAAGCCAATTTGTATTGAGAGGATGGTAGCGAACCGTGTTCACCTGAATCGCAGGCAGAGTATCAATTCCGGTTCCCGTACGCTTTGCCCAGTTGAGCCCTCCATTCGTGGTCATCCACACACAGTCATTTGCATAACTTCCAAACGTCACAACCACTTCGGCGTTGTTGGAAGGATTGATTGCAATATCTGTGACGTATCGTGCAGGGAGCCCTGCTGCGTCAAGCCACAGGCCACCGCCATCGAACGTACGCGACACACGTCCGATATCGTAACCAACCCAGATATTACTGGAGTTTCCCTGTGCGATGTCAATGGCACTGCACCGCTGACCGTCGGCTGTGGGAACCCGGATCCGGGTCCAGTTGTCCCCCGCATTCAGGGTTTGCCAGATGCTTCTTCCCCCGGCAACGAGCGTAGTCGGAGTGTTCGGATCCATCGAAAACGGGGAAATGAACAGGGCAAGGTTTGCATTGTTGGCGTCACCCAGCCCGTTTACCTTCGGCGCGTAACTGCCTCCCCCATTGTCGCTCCGTAGAAATCCCAGGTTGGTATACTCTCCATAAACGAGGTTGTTATTGATGTAGTCTATGGCAGCGAACCCTCCGTCTCCCGTTGATGGTTGACGCCAATTGTGAATGCCATTTGCCGGTGTGAAGTGGAGTTTGTCATTGTCCTGAGCTCCTCCGACAATCAAACTGCCGTTTGGAGCTGCGGAACCCCCATAGAATTGTGTGATGCCGAGGTTTGTGGCGAGGTTGGTCCAACCCGTTGTCGGGGCGACAGTGAGCACATCGGTTGCGCGCTGAATACCTCCGTCGTTGCCAAAGTACACAATCCGGTTTGTTGAGCCGTTGTATCCCGGATGATTGATAATGACGTGCTGATCGGCGTGCGCTGAGTTCGCCGGTCCGCCGTTATGAAAGTTCTGCCATTGGCTGATACGCGTTAGTGTCGTTCCGCCATCCGTGCTGCGCCATAAGTCAATGCCTCCGACGACAATCGTATTGGGATCGGTCGGATCGACCCAGATTGCATTATCGTACTGTCCTTGATTCGAGCTTCCGACCATATAATTGGTTCCTGTATTCATTCTTGTCCATATCCCTGCCCCGGCTGTTCCGCTCCACACCTCGCCCCCGTTTGCAGTATCCGCAATATACATTGTTGCCCCTGTAGACGGAGCAAAAGCAACTTCACATCGTCCCCGACCTAAAGGAAGTTTTCCCGGCGCACCGGTTGTCTGTCTGGTCCACGTCACTCCTGCATCGCTCGAAAAGTAAGCATCCGATGCAGTTCCCGCCAAAACATTATTGGGAAAGAGGGGGTGATACTTGACATCCGTCGCGATACCTATTGTGCTAAGCACGGATGTCCACGAATCGCCACCATCCGTCGATCGGAATATTTGACTGGCTGAAGTGGCAGCGAGTAATGTATTTGCCGCAGTCGGATGATGGGCGAGCCGATTTGTGTTCTGGAAATTCATGCCGCTCGTACTCGACAACTGATTCCATGTTGCACCACCATCGAGACTCTTGAATATTCCTGCGCCTTGCAACCCATCAGTGGTCAAAAACGCCTCGCCGGTAGATGCGTACATAACATTCACGTCCGTCGGATCCATTACGAGTGAAGTCACGGCAAGATTTTTCATGAAGTCCGCGCTGGGATACCACGAGCCGCCGGCGTTGTCGGATCGCCATATCCCTCCGGATACGCTGCCGATCCACATTGTGCTGGGATTTGTCGGATGGATAAGAATCGCCCTGATACGTCCGCCAATATTTCCTGGACCAAGCCATTCCCAATTCCACAGTCCGGCGTCAGAGACCTCATAGATGTTATTTTTTATTCTTCTCGCCTGGCGAGCTCGCATTTCGTCAATTTCCTTCTTTGCATCGATGAGAGCGTTGGGACGAATTCGACCGTTGTTGTCCACACGCTGCAAGAACCGCAGCTTCGCCCGTTCCGCGGGATTCTCGTGTGATTCATTTTCTTCCTGTGCGATTGCCGGGGTCTGGACGGCGAGAGTTGCCAATGTGAGTGCAGCCAAAAGGAAATAGCTTTTGATGCTGTACATTCTTGATCTCCTCACTGCAAGTTTACGAGAACCAGCACCAACCCCGTACCTTTTTTCAAAGAACTCATGGCCTTGCCGATGATCGCCCCGTTCGAACGGTTTTTGTCGGTGGCTTTCATCGCGTGACCTGGAGTGCTTGATGTTGTCAGCAGGTCGCCCGGCTCAATCGGCGCTTCGTTTGCATCTGCTTTACAGTACACTCGTCCGGCGATGGCAACAAGCGACTTACCTTCGAGCACGCCTTCCTGTTGGAGAGTAATTCCCGGCTTCACTCCACCTGCGCCGCTTACAATTCCCGCGACCTTTGCATCATATGGCAGTTCACTGAGTTTGAGCTTTCCCGTATTCAATGCATCGATGACCATGATGCTGCCTGGCTCTGCAACGTCACCGGATTCGATGTCAAACGGCTCGGCAAGATCATTTCCGGCCGTAATTTCGAGAGACCCCGTTTTAGTGCGTCCGATGACCTCAAGTTTGGCGGTCGGATTCGGCGTACCGATGCCAACATAACCAGTACCGTTCTTAATGACCATTGACGAAGTCCCCTGGAGGATATTATCCTCGTTCTCAATGAAAAGATCGCCGTTTGCGTTTTGTAGCCGAGTGTGCTTGTATCCGGAGTTCGCATCAGATAACGTCATAAATGGTTGATATCCAACCACCAGCAATGCATCCTGTCCAATAATTTCCAGCTTACTCGTCGGCGCGGTTATCCCGATACCAACATTGCCCGCAGTGGTAATAGCCATGCCGCTTGTTGAAGGTGGGGGCCCGGTAACCAGCCCGGCAACTAACTTCAGCGCCGAACCGTCGAACCTTACGTCAGCCCTGCTGCTGGCGCCGTTGATCGAAAAACCTGTTTCACCGTTGGGAGTACCAATTTGCAGAAACCCGCCACTCCCGCCCGCTGCGAACCGTGAGGGCCCGTCGACCTCGAGCCGTACTCCGACGGCTGGAGTCCCGCCGATGCCGACGTTACCATTAAGAACAAGCGGGTCTTTCACATTCACCGTCGCTGTGGGTCCATTTGGGTTGAGAATCGTTAACGTGTTGTCCGTGTTCTGAATGCCCTGAATGCCGGTACCACCTCCGCCGCTTCCGGCATTGATGGTCAGTGTATTTCCATTCGATGTGATTGTTGCTCCGCCTTGTGCCTGTAGTGTAACAACGTCGTGCAAGTTGTTTATACTTCTTACCACCTGTCCGTCCGCAAGAATCGAATTGAAGCTGTACGCGACTGACGTAAGCGGCAAGCGGGGAGACATCTCCGCATCAGGCGCGACTTGAAGACTGAGCCAGTAAGGTTCAGCGAACGTAAGATTCGCTCCGATTGGAGTAATACTTCCCAGGACGGCGCTGAACAGGCCGCGCTTCACTTGGAGAGTTTGGGATTCTGTCCACAAGGCAACTCCCCCATTGACTGCCGCGTAGAGCCGAAACGTAATGAGATACGATCCATTTGGTTTCGGTGTACCGGCATTATCTGTGAGCACGGACTGGTACGAGAGCGTGCGGGGGATTTGTGCATAAGAAGATTGTAACGCGATGAGAACAATCACAACGAAAAGCATGATGCACGTTTTCATAGATTCCTCTTAAAAAAGAACAGTTACAGAGATGTGGTTCAGTACGTGTGTGAATATAGAAAATTATGGACCTCAACGACAGTACGCGAACGCGTGATTTCCGGAAGCAAGGGATAGGAAGGTATGAGATACGGACTTGCGGCTACAACAAGCGTTCTTTCAGGACTTTCGCTACAGCGCTACCGCGGGTTTGTACTTGAAGCTTGCCATAGATATTCCGGACGTGTTTGTCGATCGTGTTGAAGGAGACGAACAACCTGTCGGCGATCTGCTTCTTTCCAAGCCCTTCCACGAGGAGGCCGAGGACTTCTTTTTCTCTTGATGTGAGTCCATAGTCGCTCGGCGGAGCAGAGAAACGGGAGAAAAGCTCGAGGACCTTCCGCGCAATCTGCGGATTGATGGGGGCTCCCCCCTCCAACATTGACTTCAAAGCATCGACAATTGTCTCAAGTGATGAAGCCTTGAGAAGATATCCTGACGCTCCAGCGCCAATTGCCTGGAATATATTATCAGTATCTTCGAACACCGTGAGAATCACAACCTCTACGGCAGGTGCAATTGCCTTCACACGTCGCACACCCTCGATGCCGTTCATTCCCGGGAGACCGATATCCATCAAGAGAATATCCGGAGGGATATCGGTTTCCAGGTTTGCAAGCGCGGGCTCACATGCGTGGAAAACCCTCTCGCAAGCAAAAACGTCGCTGAGGTTGATCAGATGAGCAAGATTGTTTCCGAATCGCTCGTCATCTTCAACAATCCAGACGGTTCTCTTTTCTGAAGATGAGGAGGCTGATGTGTCCAAAGAGGCTTTCAATTTTGAATAAGATAGTCGAAAAGAATGGCCATTGATATTACGCGAACGCGTGATTTTTGACAGTGAGGGTTATTGTTGTACCCTTTCCCGCATTGCTGGTGATGTCGAGTTTGCCGTCAATTAGCCCCGCCCGTCGGCGAAGGTTGGCCAATCCGCTCCCCGTGACAGCCTCGTCGATGTCGAACCCCCTTCCATTGTCCCGGATTTGCATCGTGAACATGCCTTGACTTTGCTTTACTTCAATTGCTACCTCTGTTGCTGATGAATGCCGGACGATATTGTTCAGTGATTCTTTGAAGATCAGGAAAATGTTACGCTTGAATTCAATACTCACCCTGTCACGCAGTTTCTTCCCCGGCGCAAGGAATGTGTAGCGGATATCTGGCAACAGTCGCGCCGCAACCTCTTTCATCTTCAACAGAAAGTCATCCAGCGAATCGTTTTTCGGATTCAACATCCAGACGATGTCTCTCATCATCTCCTGCGTGCTAGTGGCAACCTGACGGATTTCTGCAAGCTGATCCTGCTCGCGATCAGAAAGCAAAGCTTCCCGCTGCATGATCTGGCTTGCGATGACAATGTCGCTCAGATTAGTTCCGACATCATCATGAAGATCTGCAGAAATGCGCGTCCGGAGTCGCTCCATCTCCAGGAGTCGAGCAACACGATATCGGTAGAGGAGAACGAGGACGA
Source organism: Ignavibacteria bacterium (assembly GCA_016178625.1). Taxonomy (GTDB): domain Bacteria; phylum Bacteroidota; class Ignavibacteria; order UBA10030; family SZUA-254; genus JACOSX01. The sequence continues at coordinate 3,936 of JACOSX010000094.1, read as the reverse complement.
GGACGATTGCCAGCGCGACGAGAGCGATGAACCACCACTGCTTCCAGACAGGAGGGATTATGACAAACCGGATCGAGGCGGGGGTTGTGCTTGTGATGCCGTCGGGGTTCACCGCGCTCACTTCAAAGGTATATGATCCCGGTGTAAGGGACGCAAAGGTGACAGAATGTTGTTTTGAAGGAGCAGTCCACGCGGAATCAACACCCAACATCCTATACCGGTACCGAACAGCGTGCTCATCCTTGAAACTCAATCCAACATATTCGAATGAGGAGGAGTTCTGATCATGGGGGAATTCATACGGACCCCCCGACGCAATCAAGGCACCGTTGACCGAAAACGATTTGATATAGATCGGTGGTGGTATTCCTGGGACATGAGCTTCCGGTTCATGAAAAATAACAAGAGTGTTTGCAAGGACGGCCCAGACGTACTCGTTCCGATAAGCTCCGCAGGCAAAGACGCGTTCTCCAATCAAGTCGTTCTTCTTGGGGAGCGGTATTCCCGTTGCTTTGCTGACACTTTCCAAGCCCACATCCGTGCCACACCAGACTCGATCACCTGTTTCAGCAATGCACCAGATCGCGTTGCTCAACAATCCGTCCTTCACTGAGGTCCCCGTGAACTTACCGTGTTGATAATGGACAAGTCCACTGTATCGCGTTCCAATCCACAATGAGCCCTCACGGTCTTCATAGAGTGAGCGGACACCGGAACCGGAGAGTGCGGGAAATTCCAGAACAGCGCGGAACGTCTCTGCTCCGTGATGGAGAACATTGAGCCCGGTTGTCCAGGTGCCCGACCAGACGTTCCCTTCTCGATCCACAAGAACTGCACGCGGGGGGTTTTCGAACAAGCCCTCAGCAGAACTGAATCGTCTCAAGACCTGTGCGTGCTGAACGTCTACCTCAACAAGTCCCGTTGGATTCACAGCAAACCATCCACGGTTCTTGTCGGTTATCGTAAATGTCAATCCGGGAGTTACTCCCCCAGGCGATCCAACGGATATCGATCCGATGCGTTTGAGTTTTGAAGGAGCGTTCTGCTGTGGTATAATTTCATAGCACCAATATTGACCCAGTTCGGTTTCTAATTCCCACAATCGTCCTTTGGGATCGACAAGGATTCCGCCGGCTCTTGGCTTGGGGTAGTGTTGGTGCTTCTTCCACTCACCCGAATTCGAGCGATAGACCTCCCACAAGCCTGCATACGTCAAGAGCCAGATATGGCCATTTGTATCTGAAGTTGCCGAGAGATTGGCTGAACCGGCGCTTATCCCGTCGATGGGAATGCGGATCACTCGCTGATCCGTGAGCTTCAGCAGGCCATCGCCACTCGTTCCGATCCACATGTTCTTTTCACGGTCAAGTATGATGGGTCCGGATAGAATTGTAAAACGTTTCCCGGGCTCGTTGATGATGGTGCTTGCATATGTGGCTTTGTCAATCCGAAGAATTCCTGCAGGTGGCGTGACCCACAGGGTTCCACGCCCATCATCGATGATATTCGATGGGAGATTTTCTGAGAGGACGAACGTGCTCTGAAGTTGTCGGAATGACAGTCCCTCCAGACTCATCTTGCCAAGACGCCCTTTGGAAGTAATAACCCAGATAATACCATCGTTGTCAACTAACATCGTGGAAGCAAATTCATTTCCGGTCAAGCCGAGACGCCGTCTTCGAAGAGTATGGCCCTGAACCTGGTAGAAGAGGATCTCGCTCCGTCCGAGAAAGACAACCACGCTGTCACCCATGCTCTGTATGTCGGTGATACGGTCGGATACAACCTGAAAAATCACGGCAGAGTCATTTCTTATCTGATATACATGATCCCGCGTCGAGCACCACAAAGTTCCCGTGGCGTCCTGATGCAAAGCAACCAAATTGTTGTCACCTACGGGAATACTGATACACTTGTCCCCATCGAGCCTGACGATGCCGCCGGCAATGGTTCCCATCCACATTGTTCCGGGCTTGCGACGTTGCTCAAAGATTGTGGTGATGAAAAGATTTGGCAGTCCGTCGGTGGTGGTGAAATTCCTGAACTCTGTTCCGTCGTAGAGACTCAATCCGTTATCGGTTCCAATCCACAGGTAGCCGCGCGAATCCTGGCAGAGGGCGGTGATGTAGTTCGAAGGGAGTCCGTCGTGGACAACGTAGGATTGAAAGTGGAACTCCTGAGCGGCGACTTTTGCCGTGAATACTACAAGTACAACAAAAGCGGTCAGGAAGAAAGCCTGCCGAATAGGGAGCATCTGTTCCGCAATGATAAAAGGTGGAAAAAGTGCCCGCCTAAGCCCTTTGGGCGTCGGAGGGCAGGGTCGAGACACGCGTGGATAGCCTGTTTCATTTCTCGTCAATCACCCAAGTCTCCTGCGGGTTTTTGGGCAGACCGGATATGAATCCGCAAGGTCTTTTAGGAGGGTTGAGGTCTTGATAACTATGCGGATGGAGGTAAGTATCCCGGTTATGGACGTATCAGGGATAGCATCGGCGAATTCACGGCTCGAGCGGTTGAACACCTTAAGACCTACATCAAGGCCGACAACGTAGAGCTCCGGAACGGTCCTCAACAAGAAGCGAGGAAACATAGTTAATGGCAAGGATTTTGGTTTTCGTTGTGTCTGCGAAGAGAAATGAAATGGCGAACAACCAGCCGATGTGTCGTTGCGTGATCATGGTCGTAACAGTTGATACGTGAAGATAAGAAGGTTTGATGAAATATCAAACTTATAGGAATTCTGAACAATTGCCCCATTTCTTGTATAGGCATTTCTAATGCAGCCTCTGCTCGAGTGTAAAAAGCAAAAGCCCGACTCTTTTTAGAATCGGGCTTTCAGAAAAACTCCTGGCAACGACCTACTCTCCCATACAATCGCCCGCAAGGCGGGACTGCGGGGCTTATAGTCTACGCATCAAGAAGATTACAGAGTCTGCTGACCTATCTCTGTCCCATGATAAAATCTTCTAACTCTTCTTATAAACCAATCCGATGCCTGCACCTGCGAGCACGAACTGTATCGAATGGAATGCGATTTGAACCGTCAGCCATGACGACATCGAAGTGACTTCGATCTTCGCGGCATTCGCAAGTGTCGAGACGCTATACAGAAAAAGTCCCATGATAAGCCCAAACTTCATACCCTGTATTATTGGACTACCCTGCCGGTAGTACAACGGGTAAAGGTAAGCCATGATGCCACCCTGGATGATCATTGAGACAAACCCGAGGGGGATAATTGGTTCGGCCCTATTGTAAATCCCTAAGCTATGATAAAGCTCCTTGAAGAAAACGAAGTGCCAAACCATTCCAAGTATCATCGATACAACGGTATATACGACAGTGGCATAGATAACCTTCTTGGCCATAAAGTCTCCTGAGTATAATTGTCGACCTTCGCAGTCAAGATTTAATCTTGCGTTGGCGACCCGAATTTCTCACTGTCAGAGAAGAAACAAAATCGATGCTCATGGTAATCCATTTCAAGAGTGCTCGATCCGTCTTGTATCCCGCCGGACTGATGTATAAAAATCCTTTCATAGGTCTGCCGGTAAAATCCATTGGGCGCACATGCTGCTTCTGAAGTAGAATTTCAGAATCCTCCGGATTGACTCGAACAACGAGATCATCGTTCAACACTCCACAAAACATTTTTCCTTCGAAGAGAAAACTCACTCCCCCGAACATCGCTTTCTCGGTGAAGCCGCGCTTCCTTGCAAGCATCTCTCGTATTCTGCTTGCCAACGTCTCGCTGTACGCCATTGTTATATCCTGTCGGGGTTCGAGATAAGAGAGTCTCGCTCCGTTCTCACACCTCGAACCCCAGACCTGATTTCTTTACATCCACGGCTCGTCGGCCGATGGACCGTAGATGGACGGCACCTTCGCATCTACTATTCTTAAATACACCGAGAGTTGCCCCCGATGGTGGACGTT
>JACOSX010000093.1 GCA_016178625.1 Ignavibacteria bacterium | reverse complement strand
ACTCAAACAACGTTACCGTCAGCATCGTGGTCTCGCACATCGTCATCGACTTGCATATTTCCAATGGTATTTGTCACTATGTCCACACTAAAACAGCAACACATTCTGGACATTATACCCAGAATGACACCCTCTTCTTTTTGGACAGCCTCATTGGGGTGGGGGTTGAGTCCAAGAGGTGCCGAAGATACTACTACTTCCATCACCAAAAAAGAAAAGCTACCGTTGCAGGTAGCTTTTCTTCGTCCCTTGATTCGACTAACGAACGACAGACTTACGGACCTACATCTCCGTTCACTTCACCGTACGCATTGCCATTCGGACCAGTTACGCTGATCCTAATTGTAAATGGCATGCGCGAGGGCGTGCCACCTGGAGTACCATCCTGAATGCGCAACGTGTAGTCGGTAATATTCGGACCCCGGACGATATAATCATCAAGCGGATCAGTGGGAAGACCGGTCGCCTGGACGCTCCAGTTCGTTCCTTGCGGAGGAGAGAAGATTGCCTGAACGGTAATTTGAGTGCCTGCCGCCAATGGATTTCCGAAGCGATCGGATATCTTCACGGGTAGTGTTGCAAAGCTACCGCTGTCAATGTGAACATACCCTGGTGGCACCGTGACAACCGACCTGCCCGAGAATAGCATGAGAACAGTATCAAGAACCTCGACGGCACCTTCACCGAGCGTGTGAGACGCCACGTGTGCATACCCCGTACCATCGCCAAAGAGTGACGGGGGGCTAAGCGTAGAATCTCGAGGATTGGGATTTCCACTATAAAGGTTGACAGTGGCAAAGCCTGCAATAGATGTGAACCCCGAGGCCCCTATAACCCCACCAGTTGTATTGAAGTAAACTGCCGTCTGCGGCTTGACAGGGTTAGTATACTTGTCACCAACCAGAACCGTAATCTTATCACTTCGTCCCAGCCAATCATACGCGGCGAAGTTGAAGAAATCCGGTCCGATGGAGAAATGCCTCTGATCGGGCAACCCAGCATTGACTGTGATAACTACCGGCGTCGATCGGATAATCACAGCATCGGTATTGCGACGCAGCGTTGCGAGAAACTGTAAAGCCCCGGAAACTGTACCGCTGTTCACGGTCGTTGCAACACGACCTGACGCGTTTGTGATAGCACGTGCTGGAGATACATACGCCTTCGTGCTGTCCGGTCCGTTTACGGGAACACCTGTAAGCGAGAACTCCACTGTGTCGCGATGATCGAAATCGATCGGAAAGCCAAGTGAATCACGCACTTCCCACGTGAGGATTGACAGCGAACGAGATTGTTTGGGGTTTGTATCCTGCCTTTGACATTTTAAGCACGCCGGAGAGCGAAGGCAATCCACGAAGATCAACGGAGAACGAATATTCCCCCGCGACACTCGTCAGCATACTATCAACGAGAATATTTGTTATCATGATCACCTTGGCACCTGTCAGCGGAAATCGCGACTGTGCATCGAATACATGACCGACCACCTGGGCAACCGTTGAAGCGGCATCGACACTCATCAAAACGTTGCCGAGGTTCGATGTCTGTCCCTTATGGACTACAATCGAGATTTGCTTCGTCTTGTATCCACCCTTATAGGCAGTAAGGGAAACAGGCAACGAATCCCGATCGATGAGATCGGCCGTCAGTCGGAACGAGCCATCCACCGGAGTGAGTGCTGAATCGACCACACCAGGGAGGGACAGCAGAATCACCCCTTTTCTCAAAGGATAAAGCGTGCTACTATCGCGCAATGTTCCAATGATCAGTGCGGACGTTGAGAGATCAACTTTCAGATAAATGATAAACGATGTGTCCGCGGAGAGCACGAAATCAAACGATGCTTCTTCGTATCCAGCCTTGTGAACACGAAGGTTCGCATTCCGATCCTGGACGTTGCTGAGATCGATCTGGCCGAAAACGAAACTCCCGTCCGCTCCCGACGCGGTAGAATCGGTTTTCCCGGAATAAGAGAGGAAGAGTGTCGCATTTTGCACACCCAGCGATGAATTAAGATCGAGCACCGATCCCTGGATTTTTGCCCTGCCGGCGACGGGACCCGCGTTCGATGGTGCCGTATCCTGGCAGTTCCACACGCCCAGCGCAAACGCGATTACCATGAGGAAAACAATTAGTTTTGAGTTCATAAGTAAATTCCCTTGGAATAAAATATCGTGTTCATCATCTATTCGATTGGCTCGATGGTCGCATCGGATTTATTTCTTCTCAAATTCTTTGAGATACTCAGAACGCTTCTTATTGATGATGTTTTGCTCAGTGTCTGCCGTTGGCTTAATCCGGTTGCGAATGGGTTGCAAGAGTTCTGCTTTCAGGAGTACGATCAATTCGTTCTTTATTTTTGTTTTGCTCTCCGAGCCGAAGAGATACCGCAATCCAAGGAACCAGCCCGGGAGATCTTTGAGGAACGGAATTCCTTCCCTCGTCTCCCTTTCGGACGTCGTGTACAGACCGCCGATCACGGTTTCCTCACCATCATACAATAGCGCATGTGTCTTCACGATGTCCTTATTGATTATGGGACCAGGTGAAAAGGTGCTCTGCTCAATGGAGAGGTTAAGATAAATGAAGTCGGTGTCTTTCTGTGTGTACACTGTCGGAGTAACCTCAATGATGGTACCTGTGGACACCTGTTGATTAATGGTATTACCGGCAATATCTCGTGTGGTAATGTAGATGTCTGCCCCAACCTGGATTTTCCCCAGCTTTCCATTGCGGACAGTGACTTCCGGGCTCGTGATGACTTCTCCAAGATCGTTCGATCCGAAGAATTTCACCAAGGCATCGATGTTCGCAAACGTGAATTGCGGCGGAGAAGAGAGAGCAGTAAACGCCTTGTCGATTGATTTTTTGGGAACAGGCGGAAAATTACCTAATGTATCCCCCGGTAGGACACCTGCACTCACATAGGTGTTAATCTTGGGCTCTCTATCCTTTTGACGGAAGAAATTCCAGCCAATACCATAATTCTGGAGTTTGGTGACATCCGTCGTGAAGAAGACGGCTGAGATTTTCACGTCACGGCTATCAAGCGTGGGAGGCGGCTCTGTCGGCACCCCTCCTGGCGCGCCAGTCTCGAACTTCGCGGCTGCTCCTACCTGCACGATCCGAATATAGTCCGGTTCCTCCACATACGTCAAACCTGCATGGCTGAGGATCATCTCGAGGGCGTCTCTCCAGTGCTGATTGACAATGTAAACTCCGATAGGAGTTTTCCGTTTCTCGAGATCGACGATAATTTTCCCTGCAAACTGCTTGCTCAATTCATTAATCACGAGCAGCGCTTGATCCATTCGCATTGTGGAGTCCAGCGACACAATCTCCTGTGGACTAATGTATCCTTTCGTCTTCAGGCGTGTATCCCGCGCTTGCCCAAAGCCGAGATGCACTGCACTGAGACACAACAATAGAGACCAAAAGAGTACGTAAGGTTTTTTCATGAAAGCTCCGTTGTTTGTGCTACTTAAGCGGTTGACCGACACGGATGGTGAGTTCATAACGTTCAGCAACACCACCCTTATTTAATAAACATTCGACCTTTCCTTCGTTCGGAAGTATTCGTGTGACATACCCGAGATATACTTTATCACCCTCCTCAAGAATCCGAGACTTCTGGTTCTGATCCACAATGAATGCCTTGCCGGGAATGACTGCCTTCAGATCTGAACGTTCAATCTCAATCTCGTCGGGCTGTGGCGGTGGAATTTCGTGCAAGATCAAAGGAGAAAACGGATTTGATGTCAATGTTATAGGAATCGCGTTCTGTTGACCCGGGGCGTTGTTCAACTCAGGGACTGAAGAATAGTATGCCTGCAATTCCATATCGAAGAGAACAAGAATCTTTGTCTCACCGGTCTCTTTGAGTTTTGATTCATACCCGCGTAAACTCAGGTTCGAAATCTTGAAGAGCCGGCGTCCATTCTCTGTGTACCAGATGAACTTGAACAAGTTGCTGAACGGCGCTTCGCCCTTCAGTGTGTAGACGTTATATCCATAACTCCCGAAATCTCTCGGACCGACGTAGGTAAGATCCATTTTCACCTCGCCGCTTATATCCATGGTGCGGTTGAGGTAGCCATAGGTTTCGCCTGTGATGTCTTTCGGCGGGACGTCCTTGTTCCGTGTTTCCCAATGCTTCTTGATGCTCTCAAGCTGAGCCGCAGTCACATTATATTGGTTCGCGAGATCTGGTGTATTTTGTAAGTCGACCTCGATCTTTTTGATTTCAGTCTCGATCGTTTTGAGTTTTTTCGGGAGCGAAAATGTCGTCAGGGATATTCCGACACCAAGCATCACCGCCAAGACGATACCGAGCACCACTGTATTTCGAATGATATAAGACACTGTAATCTCCGAATATGAATGTTAGAACATCGGCATATTATTGTTCCGTCCCAGCCTGCTCGGCAGATTTCGCCGGCTTTTCCGGTTGGGGCGGTATCGAGATCACAAAATTATAGACGGGCGGTGATTTCTCTCGAATTTCTTTCACTTCTACTTTGGCAAGCGTTGCATTGTCGAACAGCGCCGCAATACGAGGAATCCGAACGCGATAGAGAGCATAGCCCTGGACACTCATCGCTCCTCCACCCAATGCTCGAATCTCCGTAACCCAAACTGCACCAAGATCTTCAACACCCTTCGTCAACTGCGAGATCATCTTGTTCCAGCGATCCACACCCGGCACCAATGAGTCGTAGACAGCGAGCGCCTTATTATATCTGGTAATCTCTTCATTGAGATTGCTAATGGCCGCCTTTAGTTTTTCATTTTCATCGACCTTATCTTGCAACTGAGACAGTGTATGCTGCTTTGCGCGAATCTCTTTTTGCAGTGCAGAGTATTGCGAGGTGAAATAGGTCGTAAAGAGAAAAACAAGGGCAAGAAGAACGTAGCCATGCCACGCAAGTTTAAATGTTCGCTGACCTTCGCGAACTGATTCAGGAAGTAGATTCATCCGATAGAATGCCGGATGGTCATCATCAAGCACCTTCCATGCCGTAGCTATTGCCACGGCATACTCGGGGATTTGTTCTTGTACTTCAGGAGGCAACCCACCGGCATCGATATATGGTGTGCGGAGATATTGCACATCAACATCCGGAAGTTGCTCCCGGACGAATTCATCAAATGCGATGCGACGACTCTCGCCAGCGAGTAAAATCTTGTCAATGCGTGGAATACCCATATTATCTTGCTCAAGCAAGAGTCGGCTGTACACTGTATTCTGGATATTTGGTGAGTCGTACCCTTCACCGAGAACAGGTGCAAAATGGAAGAATTCTGTCCCTTTCATAAAGATCAGTCGGGTAAATTCGACACCAACGTAGATAATGGTGGTGACTTCATCCGGGGCAAAGCCGTAGTTGGCTCTTGCCAGATTCATCAATGCGATATCGCTGATCTCGATGAGCGATATTCGCGGCAGCCGTTTTCCAAGGAAAGGTTTGATATCTTCAAGCGCACGCAACATCGAAGTTCCGTCTTCCCGAACAACACACACGAGACTCTTCTCAGCTGAGTAGAAAAAATCGATTGCATCAAGGGCGGGCTGGACGGCTCGAACGTTTTTTATTTCTTCAAGGACGCGCTGCTTGAGCTTGTTCCCTTTTAATCCAAAATCAGATTCTAAGGTGTGGTAGTAGATACTCGGTTCGGAGATTGCAAAACTCATAACATACGAAGACACCGGATATTTCGATAACAATCCTAAGAGAACGTTATTGTTATCGCCGGCGCCAACTAAAGAAGGCTCGGACGCGCTCAGAGCAAACGCATCACCGCTTTCAGTAAGATTGTCCACCTCTACATTGACGACCTGTTGCTCCTCCAATTTGGTAACGAGGGTTGTCGACTGTAGTTCATCGATAACGATATTTCCTTTCTTGAGTGAAAGCTTGGCAAGCTTCAGCTCAAATCCATCGACGAACAACCCTACCGCCGAATTCTTACTTCCTCGAAGTGTTGGCATACGCTACATATCCTCGAAATTGTTCCCGAAGTCAATCCCCTTGCGGCGCGAGACTGAGAATTTGCTGCAACCGCCGCTTGTTGTTCGCAAAGTTTATCGCTGATTCAAGAGATATTCTCTTGGAAAGATACAACCGCTTCAAATCCTGCTCCATTGTGATCATCCCTTGCTCACTGGATTCAGACATCATCTGGTAGATTTCGCTTGTATTATTGTTCTTAATAGCAGCCCGCACTGACGGCGTCGCAACCATGACTTCCTTTGCGAGCACACGCTTTTTGTCCAGACTTGGGACTAATTTTTGGGAGATAACGCATTGGATGATGTCAGCTAAACGATTGCGAACACGTTCCTGTTCGATTGGTGGCACTTCACCGATAATACGGTCAATGCTTTCCACGGCTGAAGAGGTATGTAATGTTGAAAAGACTTTATGTCCGCTATCGGTCACCTCGAGAGCAGTCAAAATAGTATCGGGGTCGCGTAACTCACCAATGATGATGATATCAGGATCTTGCCGTAACGACTGTACGGTTCCTTCTTTAAATGATAACACATCACGACCGACCTCACGATGACGGATGATGCAACGATCTGATTGGTGGACATATTCGATCGGTGCAGCAATAATAACGCAATGTGCATCCACAGCATGATTGTTTAAATCAAGGATGGTATCCAACGTAGAACTCTTGCCCGAGCCTGTTATCCCGGTTACGAGGATCATGCCCTCTTTTGTGTGAGTTAAATTGACGATCTTCGCAACATTGGGGTGTAGCTCAAGACTCTTAAATGGTCGAACAGCCGTGTTGATGGCTCTCATGTTCAGCGCAATTTGATCGAGATCGAAATAGGTATCGGCGCGGAACCGAAGCATTTTCTCATCCTGAAAGATTGTATAAGAAAAATCAAGGTTACGGTTCTCGTAAAGAAATTGTCGCTGCCGGTCGAGCAAAATGGTTTGGATCAAAACATTTGATTCATCAAATGTAAATGTTGGCAAATCAGGATCGGGTTTCTTCGTTCCATGAATTCGAAACCAAATTTTCCCTTGGCAACCAAACCCACCTATCTCGATGTCCGAGGCTGATATTTCTGTCATGCGCATGAGAAAATGTTCAAACATGCGCTTAATAATCACCCGTTCTTCCTGAGATTGACGTGAAACCAAGTCCCCAATCAGCATTTGCCGCTCAACGCCAAACGCGGTTTCAGGAATGCTTCCCACGATGTCTTTTAAAAGTGCCTTCGCCTCTTCCATTTTACTCGTTTATTTTGATTTCAAGTCAAACTTTAACTACCACCTGCGTACCCTTTGGTACGCTTGGGTTCAAATATATGTAAAAGATATTCAGTTGTCAACACCCAACCAACTACGGGCTCATTTTTCTCATATTTCCTAAAAAAGAAGAGCCTTGGAAAAGATCTATCACTTTCCTCTCCAAGGCTCACCGCCACAACAAACAATTCAAATTTGGCAAAAAACCTAATTTTACCGCAGTTTACTCATACCACCACATTACTCTATATGCTTGAAGTTTAGTTATAAACTTTGCCATGGTAAGGGCTTCTTTACTGTATCGCATGTCTGCTGTACCCTTCATTTCGAACTGGCTACCGACTGGACCAGTCGCCAGTAATCCACCATAGATCTGCGGCGTGCCGAGATCGGCGTTGACTTCTACTGTGTTGCTTTCACCATATGCAATTATCAAACCATACATCTTGAATGTTCCGACGAATTCGACTGCTCCATGAATAATCAATACGCCGTAAAAGGTACCGTTACCTCCAAACGTTACAGATCCATCTGCGTACCCCAGTACTGGGTTTGCCTTTGTCCCATAGTTTCCATTATTATTACTACCGTTAGGAAAAACGATGTCTGCTCCCGAGATATATTCATTGACATAATTAGCCGGATTGTCTGGGGGCATGACGCGAATATTGTTCGGATCACCGGTGATCTTCGAGTCGTAACCTGCAACCAAAACGCTTTCTGCTGCCGTAGTGACCGTAACCCCGATCGTGTCATCGGCTGCGTTTCCACGCGAGCCATCCATGTTATAGTTCTCACCATAGATGTGTGGATTTCCAGTCATTTTGAAATCGATCGGACTCGACGCGAGACCGACCGCGGAGTTTATAGCCGGGAACGGTTTCGGATAGCGCCAGAGCCTGAGTTGCATTTTATACGTGGTATCTATGGAGACAGCTTTACTCGTGAGATCCACTGTATCCTGAAATGCCGGATTCGTGAGCTTGATAGATACTGAACAGACGCCCAAGGTCGTGTTTGTTATCGACCATACCTTCTGTCCGCGACTCAATGGTTTAAAGAACGAAGTATCATTGTCTTGCGTAACTCTGTCAAGCTTCCGAAGCATCATATTAACACCGGTATGAGCGAGGTTGCGCGCATTGGTGTATTTATGAAAGCCGGAGACGTTTTCCACAACACTCGTCTTCGACTTATTGAGGGTATAAGCAACAACCCCAACGGTAAGTGACAATGCCAAAACTATCAAGAGTGCCATTTTGCCCATAATAACACATCCTTCCTAAAGATTTCTCGGGTAAATAAGCTTTTGGTATGCAGCACTAACGTACTGATATCCGCCAGCTCGTGTCGTATCAAATGGTTCCGGACCTTCCAAAGAGAGAAACACTTTTACAGATTTTATGCTATCCCTCCAGGCTCCGGTCACAGGAGTCGCAAGGAGAGAATCCTTCGCATTGTAGTACGACAATTTGAAGCGAGTCACGCTATAGTTTATGTACACTTTTGTGATGTTCTCGAAACGAATTAACTGCTTGTCACGAGGGTTCGTCGAACCAAGGGCTGCCGCACCCAGATCATATTCAACACTATCCTTAGCCCCCGGAACATTAAAAAGATTCGTATAGAATTTGATGCGCGCCGTATCGGCAATTTGAATTTTTTCACCGGTACGCGATGTATCTTTGGGAACGTTGTAACCGATCTTGTAAAAGTCAAACTCAAGAATCCTTCCGAGCTGGATCGTTTCTGTTTGGATTTTAAATTCAGTAAGAGTCTTATAATTCTCATCGCTTATATTGATATTGACATTCAGCACCGTCATCAACAACATGCCGAATACAACCAACGCACCGACAATATCCATCATTATTGACATGAACGCACCTGTTCGTTATTCGCTCGCTTCACGCTTGGGTAGATTCTCATATGAGATCAGAATTAAAAGTATCTCCTGTAAATCACAAGATCAGAGAGCTGCAGCTTGTACTTCATATTGGGATGAGTGACCGTCACAATAATCCTTTTGAAATATGTTTGCGTTGTCGATTTGACATCCGGGTACGACTCTTTCGTATAGTACACCGTATCAGAAATCAGAAATGTGCCGAGCGAGGGATTGATTGCATATCGTCGGTATCGATTATAATCATCGACATCGTTATATCCCCTTACAGATTTATATGCACCTGCTGTATCAGGATGTTCCGGTAGAGGAACATTGCTCGCCTCAAGAGAGCTCGGTCCGAGCCCCCCGGGGGAAGTGAACAACGTGGAATCCCATATTCTCGTCCCGCCTGCTGTTGCTGCATCATAGCTCTTGGTTTGTATTTCATCGATCATCGATTGTGCAAGAGAGACCCCCACCAAGCTTGCTTCCGCCTCAAGCATGGTCTCCGTCTTATTCACTAACATGGAATTGACGCCGAGGGTTACTGCTGAGAGGAGCATCAAGGCGCCCAAGGTTAACAACATTTGACCAGTATTCATGATTCACCCATTTCTGTTGACAATCTCAAGCTACGACTGAAATCTTTGAGATTCAACAGCCTGTGTGAGGGCTATCAACTACCAGTTGTTAGTCGTCTGTTGTGGTTGCAACCACTTCTTCGATCGTGGTGAGGCCTTCCATCATGCGTTCCATCCCCGACCGGCGAAGGGTCCACATACCGTCTTTGATGGCTTGATCACGAATAGCCTTTTCGTCGACTTCATCGCCCGAACTGACGATAATCTCTTTGATTTCCCGCGTGAAATAGAGGGCTTCATGAATTGCTGCTCTCCCTTTCCAGCCGGCATTACACTTATCGCAGCCGACTGGACCAAAAAATGTCGCCTTTTTAAGCATCTCCTCACTGAATCCGAACTTGAGATAGATTTGGACATCCTTCGCGCTCAGTTTGGTTTGCTTCTTGCACCCTTCACAGAGAGTTCTGAGCAATCGCTGAGCGACGACGATATTGATCGCATAGGCAATGAGGAACGGTTCTACTCCCATCTTGTACAGACGTGCAATCGCACTGGGTGCGTCGTTCGTATGAAGAGTTGAAAACGTGAGATGACCCGTATTGGCAAGTTTAATTGCTATTTCTGCTGTTGCTTTGTCGCGCATCTCACCCACAAGCACGATGTCCGGGTCATGACGGAGGATACCGCGTATCGCTTGATCGAATCCCATCTTGGGACTAATCTTGAGCTGCCGCGCACCCCTGATGATGTATTCTACCGGCTCTTCAACTGTCAGAACATTAACCGTCGGATCAATGACCTGGTGAAGTGCAGCAATGAGGGTGGTGCTCTTTCCACTTCCCGTCGGTCCTGTGAGAATAACAATCCCTTGGGGTTTCGATATCGCTTTATAGAAGAAATCTTTTGCCGGTCCCTGAAGTCCAAGCTTGTTCAGGTCAGTAATAACTTTTCGATCGTCAAGAACGCGGATAACAATACTCTCAAACTTGTGTTTAAACTCCGTTCCAACAATCGGCATGATGGAGACACGGAAACGGATCTGGTGTCCATCGACCGTTCTCTGGATAAAACCATCCTGAGACATCTCACGCTCGAATCGGTCGACGTTTTTCGATCGATCCTTCACGACCGCGGCGACTGCTTCGGGCATTGTTCCTTCCTGAATATGCCACATCTGGAGGTTGCCATCAACACGGAAGTGGAATTCCGTTCGATTTCCTTCCTTACCAATAATGTGGACGTCGCTGGCGCCCTGACGCACCGCTTCAACGAGCGTTCCTTCGACAAGGTTGATGAGAGCACTCTTATTGATCTCAGTCTCGAGTACCTCTTCATCAACCTGGCCTTCATCGTCATTCGTCGGCGCAAGATCGACCTCAGCATTCGCAAGCAGTTTTAAGAATTCATTCTGAAGAGGCAGGACCTGATCCACCAAAGCCTGGAAGTCCTTCAATCGGCAATAACACAGTTCGTATTTCTTGACCCCGAAGTTTCTCGCGATGGTTGGGATGTTTCGATCCGTGGGATCGGCGGCGATAATAATCAGCTTATCTGTTTGTTTCTCGTCAAAGCGAAGTGGAAGTATTTTAGAGTGGATGAGCGCGTCACGCTGATTCTCCGGCAAGGCATCCACATATTTCTTGATGAACTCAATTCGCACACTATCAATCAGCTCGTCACTGAGGTAGATTTCTCTAAAGGCATAGAGGCTGGCGACTTCACGGAACACAGAATCATGATCGAGGTGAAAATCATTCACCAAGATTTGCCCGAGATTACGTCGATTCTTCTTGTCCTCGCTCTCCCTTACCTGCAAGGATTTTTCTAATGTCTCGTAGTCGATAATACCTTTTTTCAGTAAGGTATAACCGATCTTATCAGTTATGTCTACATCAGCCATTCCACCTGCTCCAAAGTTGTCTGCATACCAATCCCCATTGGTCGAATATGATTAACCACCGCCCGGCGCAGTGCTGGGTTGGAATGTTGCCGTTTCAGAAGACACAAGTGTTAACAACGTCAGAACGACCATAATGATCATACTGATCCACAGTTGGATGAAATCGATCGCGTTCCTCATCTTGTAGGTCGTTTCCTTCTCATAGTACTCAGCAAGCTGGAGTGCTGTGTGCTTCACAGTACCTGTCTCTGCCCCTGAATGTAGTCGCGATATCGCAGTCTTCGTGAATACGCCCGACGCCTCGAATGATTCCGTGATGCCCGCGCCTTTCTCAACCATCATGGGTATCGCGATCGTTTTAATTTGATGTTCCATGTACTTGTTGCCGCACGCTTCGGATGCCATCTTGATCACATTGATGTTCTCCCCAGCGCCGCTATAGAGAGCGTAGAACACACGACAGAAAATCTCGATCGCTGTCTTATGCAACAGGGAGCCTAAGATTGGAATTTTCCAGATGTACTTATCAAGCACAAAGCGTCCCCGGTCTGTCGAAAAGAATCTCACTCCAAACAACGTTGGGATCAACACCACTATCAGGATGATGATGTAGTTCGCCTGGAGGAAATAACTGAACTTGAGTGTTGCATTTGTCATCGGGAACTGTTCCATCGGAACCTTGAGGCGAATGAAGATCTCCGCCATTCCTGGAAAGATG
This sequence comes from Ignavibacteria bacterium, assembly GCA_016178625.1. Classification (GTDB taxonomy): domain Bacteria; phylum Bacteroidota; class Ignavibacteria; order UBA10030; family SZUA-254; genus JACOSX01. The sequence goes on along the minus strand of JACOSX010000093.1, from coordinate 1,542 downwards.
AACCCGACATAATAGATGCAAGCACCGAACAACGCAATCAATGTCACAATTGGCATGATCAATGCGCTCTTCAAATTTTTCTTGAACTCCGCTCGCCGCTCGAGAAACTTTGCGGTGCTATCATAGATCTCTGCCATGTTCCCGCTCTTCGAAGCAAGACCAAGCATATGTGCAGTGAAGCGGCCAAGAACTGCTTCCTGTTTAATAAAGACTTTTTCGCTGTCTCTTCCCTGCTTCAGTTCATTGTTGATCTCTCTGATGCCATCGCGTAGAGTTTTGTTCTCGATATCATTGACCATCAACTGCAAAATTTCATTATACGGAAGTTTCTGACGGATTAAATCTGCACTGACGCGGACAAACGTCACTATCTCCGCTGTGGGAGGCTTTAGTTTTATATTCAGCGCTTTTTTCTTAACGCTGAGGACGCGGAACCCCATCTTCGAAAGAGCATCTTGCACCTCTTCCTTCGTGAATGCTTTTTGCTCTCCGAGAACAGGCTTCTCACCTCCACGCTGGACTTTGTACAAGAATGTTGATCGAGGAAGTACTCTGAGTAGCTTGAACTTCCTCTGTGAAGCCATTTGCTGGGCTTTTTGTTTCGCCGCGCGGTTGTTCTCCGCTTCAATGATGCCTTGCACGGCTTTCCCTCCTGTCGCAATACCTTCAACCCGAAATTCAGGCATAATCCAACCCCTTTGTTTTATTATTAATTTCTGCCAAAACCACTACCTTTTCATTGACAAATACGGTATTGTCAATAACCGCCTCAATGTAGAGAGCCACAAAGTCAAATACAACTGTGGTGTGAGATAGGCAATACCTTTTCAACGGATGGTCTCGTCAAATTAGTCTGCTTGTCCTTTTTCACAACACCATTTCCACTGCAGGAAGTCATACTTGCACACATTATTTAGAAATCCCCTGAGTAGGAAAAGGTTGAGAGAATCCCGTTGCTATCCAACACGGCACTCACCGTGCCATAGCCATATTTCGAGATGCCTGTAAAAGTAATCAATTTGGACGTAGCTGTGGCGGTATATGTAGCGTGTTCACTCACATCCATTTTTGAGGGGATAATAAAACCCGTGTAATAATTCCCTCCACCACCGAACGGGACGGGTCGCAACTTATACCCGTATGCCAGCCGGCTCAAAACCATCATCTCACTCACGATCCCATCTTTATTCGACGAAATGTTATGGCTGGTAAAAAAAAGAATACCAACCCCTATCGCTATCGCGACGACAATAACACCGAGGATGATAATCAATAATTGTTGTTGGCCCATCTGATCTCAGACTCCGAGCGATACGTTGTAGTTTAGGCGACAAAATTCAGTGTTAATTCTCGACATAAAACGGCTTTGCCAAAGACAGTGGGTTGTGCATCCTTTTGCCCATGCCTTTGGCAAAGTCCTAAGACACAATCCAAAAGGGTCAAGTCCTTTTTTCTGTGTAAAACGTTTCAGAGGCTACGCTGCCAGTTGGTACGATATGAATTTTGTTAATTCATCATTGGGACACAAGAGCGCCCGGATAT
>JACOSX010000104.1 GCA_016178625.1 Ignavibacteria bacterium | reverse complement strand
TGTGGCGGGTCTCGCAGAAGTGGCAGCGGGTATCGATGTCGTTACTGGAACTCGCGCAGCTGAGGAATATCAGGGCGCTCTTGTGTCCCAATGATGAATTAACAAAATTCATATCGTACCAACTGGCAGCGTAGCCTCTGAAACGTTTTACACAGAAAAAAGGACTTGACCCGCTTCGACACCATTGGTTGCACTAAGGACATGAAACTTCTCTTCCTCAAGTTGGGCTTTGAGAAGCTTCAAATTCGTCGCATAGTCATCAGCTATAAGTATTGTCAAAGGATGCTCTGTTTTATACTTTTTTGCTCCCATCAATTTCCTTTTTTTCCTGTTAGGAAACTTTCGCCATACAGTTTCCGACCACAGACGTTACAAATGCCGTGTGTAAAAGTAGCATCGGTATGTTGCATCAGGCATCTTTCCACGTGATGCAAGTTCCCTTATTTTTTCTTCCTGATACTTTTGAATCCTCGCGTTCGTACGTGAGCATCAACGGTAGAATTCATCTTTGTTTTTTCACTTTCTTCTTTGACACAACTTCGGCTACTTGTTTCGGCAATTTTCGCGTATCAATCGGCTTGAGAATATATGCATCGCATCCTGCTTCGAGTGCTTCTTTCTTAGAAAAATTGCTCGCATGTCCCGTCACCGCAACAATGACAATGTCTTTTGTTTCCTTATCAGCCTTCAACCGACGGGCAAGCTCCAGCCCATCCATCCCCGGCAATTTAAGGTCGAGTAGTATAACCGATGGCTTGTCCTTCTTAATCATTCTGAGTGCATCTTCCGCAGACTCGCCAGTTCTGACACTGTAGCCGGCGGAAGCCATCACGACGTGTTCTAACTTCAGATTTGTCGTCTCATCTTCGATAACGAGTACTTTCATCATATTCGTTCTCCTTCCCGAAACGGATCGGCTTTGAGGAATTGCTCCACCTGTGCTATCAGTTTTCTGGTGTCAATCGGTTTAGAGATGTACCCAACGCAGCCGGCTTGGAGTGCTTTCTGGTCGTCGCCTTTCATGGCAAACGCCGTCAGGGCGACGACAGGGATGTGCTTCGTTCGTTCATCCGACTTTAGTTTGCGTGTCAGTGTTAACCCGTCCATGCCGGGAAGCTCGATGTCCATCAGGATCAGGTCGAGCACCGTCCGTTTCACCACCACCATCGCTTGTTCGGCATCTTCGGCGCGTTCTACCTCGTATCCTTCCCTCTCCAGAACGGTGCACGCCAGCTTGAGGTTGGTCGGGTTGTCGTCTACAACGAGGATTCGTGGCGGCATTAGTTTCCCTCCCCGTTCAGGCTCTTTGGAATGACAACGGTAAACGTCGAACCTTTCCCGACCGCACTCTCGACGGAGATTGTCCCTCTGAGAAGCTCAACAATTTTCTTCGTTAACGCCAACCCAGCCCGGTTCCTTGAAATCGGCGGTCCGAACCAGAGTCAAGCTGTTCGAATTCAATAAAGAGTCTTCCAAGATCTTCCCGCTTGATGCCGATCCCGGTATCTCTGACCTGGATTTGAACCTTGGCTCCGCTCACCGCCATCGCATGAACATCGACTTTTCCTCGTTCGTCGGTGAATTTTACGGCGTTCGAGAGCAGATTATACAGGATCTGTTTAATTTTTTGTTGGTCGAGTCTCACAAGGTCCACCTCCGGTGAGACCTCCACTTTCAGTTGCAAGTTCTTCTTCTTGACGATCGGGCTGATGACGGATGAAACTTCTTCGATCGCCTGCCGCATGGAGAATTTCTCGAGGAGGAGTTCCATCTTGCCCGATTCCACCTTGGCCAAATCGAGCACATCGTTGATGAGCTGCAACAAGTGTCTGCCGCTGTTCAGAACGTCAGCCATATATTCCTTTTGCTTCGTGTTCAGCGTGCCAGGTTTCTCGTCAATGAGGAATTCTGAAAAGCCGATGATACCGTTGAGAGGCGTCCTCAACTCGTGCGACATGTTGGCGAGGAATTCGCTTTTCATCTGGTTTGCCTTCTGCAAGGACTGTTCAAACCGTTTCCTCTCCGTAATGTCGCGTGCAGCGGCGAAGACGCCAAGCACTTTTCCTTTCTCATCACGATAGACACTGGCGTTGTACAACACATCGGTGACCTTCCCAGAGGTATGGCGGATCGACAGGGGGTAGTCCCGCACGAAACCTTCATTCAACACCTTCTTGTAGCCTTCGCGCGCTTTTTCCGGTTCCATGAAGTAATCCGAAAAATCTGTCCCAACGAGTTGGTCTCTGGAAATTCCGGTCACGTCCACCGAGGAGTCGTTCACGTCGGTGATTTTGCCTTCGGGGCTGATCGTCACCAGCGGGTCGAGACTGGCCTCGATCAGACTGCGGGCGTAGAGCGAGGAGGCCCGTTGCAACTCCTCGGCCATCTTTCGCTGGGTAATATCCCTGGCCGCCGCAAAGACGCCGAGCACATTTCCTCCTTCATCTTTGTAGACGCTTGCGTTATAGAGAACGTCCGTGATCTTGCCGGAGGTGTGACGGATCGCCAGGGGATAATCGCGCACATAGCCTTGCGAGAAGACTCGTCGATACCCCTCCCGCGCGCGGTTGGGCTCCGTGAAGTAATCGGAGAAGTCCGTCCCGATCAGACGCTGCCGGGGAATTCCGGTCACGATTTCAGTGGCCTGGTTCACGTCGGTGATTTTTCCCTGCGTGTTGATGGTCACCAGAGGATCGAGACTTGCCTCGATGAGGCTGCGCGCATAGCGCGATGCTTGTTTCTGCGCGGTAATATCGCGTGCCGCAGCGAACACGCCGAGCACCTGCCCTTTCTCGTCTTTATACAAGCTCGCGTTGTAAAGAACGTCTGTGACTTTTCCCGAGACATGCCGTATCGCGAGCGGGTAGTCCCGGACGTATCCCCGCGAGTAGACCTGTTGATAGCCCTCGCGTGCTTTCTCCGATTCAGTGAAGTAATCAGAAAAGTCTGTTCCGATAAGCCGTTGACGAGGAATCCCTGTTACAAGCTCAGTTGCCTGGTTCACGTCAGTGATTTTTCCATCGGGGCTAATTGTGACGAGTGGGTCGAGTGATGCTTCAATGAGACTGCGTGCATAGAATTGCGTCGCCTTTAACTCCTCTGTTAGCCTGATTTCCTCTGTAATGTTTTTTGAAATCAAGAGGAATCCTATGGCTTTGCCATCGCTATCTCGTCGCGGGGTGATGACCACACGTGCCGTAAACCGCTCGCCGTTTTTCCGAAGTCGGCCGATCGTGCCTTCCCATTTTCCGTCCCGTAGGGCAGCATCCAATATCCGACGGGGTTTTCCCGCTTTAACGTCTTCCTGTAGGTGAAGGATGGAGGAATTCGCCTTTCCAACAACCTCCTCTGGCTCGTAACCGTACAGCCGGCGTGCGCCTTCATTCCACAGCAGAATCTTGCCGTCAAGATCCTTGCCGATAACGGAGTATTCCGTTGAGGATTCAAGAATATTCGTGATAAAGTCTACGGCATCCTGGGCACTTGCGACGATCGCGCTATCGAAGAGCTTCGCTTTGCGAATTGTCTCCGTAAACTGGACTTCTTTCGAAATGTCCTTGGAGATTAACAAGAATCCCACTGGTTTCCCCGCAGAATCATACCGTGGAGTCACGACAACGCGTGCTGTGAACTTTCCACCGTCTTTGCGTATGCGAGTGATGGTTCCCTCCCATTTCCCCTCGCGGAGCGCCGTGTTCATCATCTCTCGCGGCTTCCCGGACTTTACATCCTCGGGTGAGTGAAGGATCGACGAGTTTTTCTTCCCGACAACTTCATCAGGTTCATAGCCGTACAAACGGCGGGCTCCCTCATTCCAGAGAAGAATAATCCCCTCAAGATCTTTCCCGATGATTGAATACTCGGTGGATGATTCAAGGATATTTTTGAGGAACGCAGACACTTCGCCGACGTTGCGTTCCACTACGTTCGCTGGTTGGTCTACTTTTCGCACCGCCATCTGTTCTCTCCCTTCATAATGACTATCGATGCAAAATCTTACCAAGACTTTTAAGCAGCTCTTCAGCAGTATAGGGTTTAGACAAAAATGTATCTACATTGGGGACGGCAGACGTCATGAGGTCCTCACCGCTTGTCAATCCACTTGCTCCAATAATTTTAACATCCGGATTTATTTTTCGGAGTTCACGAATGGTCGATGGCCCATCCAAGAGAGGCATTGCCATATCCGTGATGACGAGATCAATATCCTTTTGCTCTTGCCGAAACAACGTTATAGCATCGATACCGTTCTGTGCAAGCATAACCCTGTACCCATGTGCCTCCAACGTCATCTTTGCAATTTCGCGTATCGATGCTTCGTCATCGACGACTAAAATCAGTTCACCTTGTCCTAACGGCACTGCCTCTTGCTTCGATTCTACTCCAGACACTTGTGCTGACTCTGCAGATGGAAGATAGATCGCGAATCGCGTTCCTTTCCCGATTTCAGAATACATGTCGATAAAACCGCCATGACTTTTCACGATCCCAAGTGCTGTCGAGAGACCCAATCCAGTCCCTTTCCCTATTTCCTTCGTAGTAAAAAACGGGTCGAAAATCTTATTCGTTATCGTGATAGGAATCCCGGTACCAGTGTCGGACACTGTGAATACAACATACGGACCCGCCTTTGCCCCAGAATGAAAACGGGCAAAGTTTTCGTCGAGCGAGGCATTTTTAGCCTCAAGGGTCAACATGCCGCCGGAGGGCATAGCGTCTCGAGCGTTCACACAGAGATTGAGGAACACTTGGTGCAATTGCGTTGAGTCCCCGTTAATGAGGCTCAAATCGTTCTCCACATGCGTTTCGAGTTCAATTGATTTTGGAAACGTTTCCCTCACGATGTTTTCGATTTCGTGAATCAGATGTTTTGGTTGGAGTAGACCACGTTCTCCATCTGCCCCCCGCGCAAAGATGAGCACCTGTTTTACGATGTCTGCCCCTCGCCTCGCACTTGATTCCAAGGTAGCCAACATCTGTTGCATTTTGCCATCCTTGAAGTGATGCTTCAGAACCTGAACAGCCATCATAATAGGAGCGAGTACGTTATTCAGATCATGAGCAATACCTCCCGCCAGGATGCCGATGCTCTCCAACCGCTGTGTTCTCAGCAACTGGGCTTCAAGCTTTTTACGGTCCGTGATGTCGGTAACCAATCCTTCATAATACAATAACGCTCCCTTTGAATCCCGCACAGCGCGAATACTCTGAGAAACCCAGATTTTGTTTCTATCTTTCCGATACATTTGAACCTCGTACCCATGTATCACACCCTCGCGATCCAGAATGCGCTGGATTTCAAATCGCTGATCCGGTTTCACATACAATTGATGACGGACATCTTGAAGGGTTGAAAGGATTTCTTCACGAGAATCATATCCGAACATCCGCACATGAGCAGGATTCGACTCTATGAGCTTTCCATCTGGAGAGGTCTGGAATATGCCCTCCAGTGCATTCTCAAAGATGTTGCGATATTTTTCTTCTGCTTTCCTTAAACCTTCCTCTGCAATCTTTCTCTTGTGCCGTTCCTCCGATTCGCGAAGTGCGCGTCGAATAGATGGAACCAAACGCGTGAGATCATCTTTACGCACATAATCTGTTGCTCCGCCTTTAAGCGCTTCGATCGCCCGTATTTCACCAATTGTCCCAGATACAAAGATGAAAGGAATATCGAGATCTTTCTTGCGCACAAGGTTAAGAGCGGATACACCATCATATTTCGGTAAAGAATAATCGCAGAATACAACATCGAAAGCTCGCCTGGAGAATACCGATACAATTTCTCCTTCGGTTTGAGCCCGAGTGATCTCACACTCAAACCCGTGATCTTCGAGTTTAGATTGAATAATCTCTACGTCCCTCGGACTGTCTTCTATGTGCAACACGCGAAGTTTAGTCTTCATTTTTCTCTCCCCTTCTAACAGATTTATAATCTGCTCATCTTTTCTTTTTCGGAGTTCCCATAGGCGGCTCATTAATGAGAGCCCAGAAGACGCCGAGATTTTTCACCGATTCGATGAATTCCTTAAAATCGACAGGTTTGACTACGTATGAATTCACGCCGAGGTTATAGCTCTGCACCAAATCACTTTCTTCGCGAGACGATGTTAACATCACCACGGGGATTACTTTCAGTACTGGATCAGTTTTTATGATTTTCAGTACCTCCATGCCATCTACCTTAGGCATCTTCAGATCCAACAGTATTACCGCAGGATTTCCGTCCGGTCTTTCCAAGAACTTGCCTTTCATGTACAGATATTCCAAAGCCTCTTCACCATCACGGACGACAACGACCTCGTTCGCAAGGTGATGTTCTTCAAGCGCTTCGAGTGTAAGTTCTACATCTTTGTCATTATCCTCTGCCAGAAGGATACGTTTCAGGTCTGTTGTCATTTTTTTTCTCTCCTCTGTTTGTGAGCGGCAGTGAAAAATAAAAGGTGGCTCCTTCCTCTACTTTGCCTTCAGCCCAAGTTTTACCCCCGTGACGGTGAATGATTCGACGAACGTTGGCAAGGCCGATTCCTACACAGTCGTATTCATCGGAGGAATGCAACCGCTGAAATACACCAAATAATTTTTCAATATACTTCATGTCGAATCCCGCACCATTATCTAATTTCTCGTTTACTCGTATATTTCACGGCATTCGATATGAGGTTTACGATGACGAGTTTTAGCATCTCTGGATCACCTGTCACTTCCGGTAATTGTTTCACATTCCATTGAATTGTTCTTCCTACAATTTCATGTTGCAAATCTGTAATCACCCCATCTACCATGAGTTTCATGACAACCTTTTTGTTTTGCATCTCTGTGCGACCCATTCGCGAGAACACCAAGAGCTCATCGATGAGTCTACCCATATTCTTCGCTGATTCAGATATAACTTGAGAATATCGCGTAACCCGCTCGTCGACAGAATCTTTCGTTTTCTTCAATAGCATTTCAGCGAAACCATCGATATGACGAAGCGGACCGCGGAGATCGTGGGACACTGAGTAAGAAAATGCCTCAAGTTCTTTGTTCGCCGATTCCAATTCAGATGTACGCCGTTTGACCCGTTCCTCAAGCTCTTCATTAAGGTGACGGATCTCTTCTTCAGCAAGTTTCCGGTCATGGACATCGGTGATCGTTCCAATCCACTCGCGAACGGATCCGTCGGGGTTCACCAAAGGAACTGCACGCGCGACAAAGTAGCGGTATGCTCGACTGGCTGCATGCCAGATTCTTCCATCAAATTCAGATGCCTTTCGTATCGATCTTACTTCTTCCCAGATTCTTTCGACACTGTTCCGGTCTTCCGGGTGCAAGGCACTCAACCAGCCAAGACCGGCGTGCTCTTCCCACGACTGACCGGTGTACTTTTCCCAAGATTTTTGAGGAACTATAAACTTTCCTTCGGGATCAACTGTCCAAACTATTGACGTTATCGCCGAGACGAGAGAACGATAGCGTTCCTCACTGATCTTAAGCTCCTGCTCAGCCCTTCTTCGTTCGGTTACATCCAATGAAACCACCAACACAGCTTCGCGACCCATGAACTCCGTTTGATGAGATACCACCTCGACATCGATAGTCCGACCGTTCTTTAACCTGTGTCTCCATGGTCCGGAAATTTCGAGTGACGGCCGACCACCTTTGAGGTTTTCCAACAGGCGCGGGATATCTTCGGCAGGACGAATTTCTGTAATTCGCATACTAAGAAATTCATCGCGTGAATATCCATAGATCTTCACTGCACTTTCATTGACCTCAAGGAATTGGAGCGTCTTGAGATCATATACCCACATCGGAAGAGGATGTGTCTGGAACAATTGACGAAACCGTTCTTCACTTGCACGGAGTACTGCTTCTTCCTGCTTTCGCTCGGTGATGTCCCGAATAAAGCCAGTAAAAATCGGCGGAGTTCCCATTCCGACACGCATAATAGATAATTCAATCGGAAACTCAGAACCATCTATACGCATTGCTATCATTTCAATGAGCTTACCGAGTACAGGGCCTTTCCCTGTAGCCAGATAATGCTCCAGTCCACGGCGGTGTTGGCCACGCAAGTGTTGAGGGATGATGAGCTCAGCCATTTCCTTTCCCATGACCTCTGCACGAGTGAATCCAAACATCTTTTCTGCCGCCGGATTAAACTCGACAATGTTTCCCTTATGATCAATGGTCATGATAGCGTCCAGGGCCGATCTTAAAATGGCATCTTTGCGCTCCTCACTCGCCCGCATTATTTCTTCAGCCCGCTCCCGCTCTGCAATCTCTCGCGCCATCGTTTCATTGGCGCCCCGAAGGTTCGTATCCCGATCTTGAATTTGTGTAAGCATCTGGTTAAATGCTTCTGCGAGAAGTCCGAGCTCATCCCGTGAAGTCTTCTCTGCACGAACCGTATAGTCTCGTCGCTCTGATATTGTACGCGCTGTCTCGGCGAGTCTAAGAATGGGCTGTGAAACACGATTCTGAAGGGCCGTGGCAAGAGCGAATGCTGCCAACGAAGATCCAAGAAGAACGAGTATCGTGATAGTTCCTAACGAGGCGAATCGATCGTACAAAGCTTTAAGATCCGACTCAAGATAAATGGTTCCAATCCTTCCGTCACTAAGATTAATAGGTTGAAAGAGCAGCAGTCGGTTCGATTCAAATTTGTAACCGTCCGCCCCCGGAGTAAGTGGTATGATGGTTTGACTTCTGGCGTGGGTATATTTTGCAAACAACATGTTGTTTCTATCGTATATTCCTCCCGCGAGGATGCGTGGTTGGGATTCCAGAGTCTTCAGAGTTTGTTGAGCGTCATCCTTGTTGACAAAGACGAGCGCTGCCGTGCTGTTTTGCGCTATTAAGTCTGCCTTTGCAGCAAGGTCGTTAACAAGAATCTGTCGAAATGTAGAATACTCGTACCAAATAAATCCTGTTACAGTGAGAACTATAGAAAGAATACTCGTGGACATCATGACCACTCTTAGTTTCCGCTTGATCGGACTATGTCGTAGAGAGAACATAGCGAAGTCAATCACCGGTAGGGGTTACGATTTTTGCCAAACGAAGCAGCCGAGAATCAATTTTCAGATCTGCTTTCTTGATTGCTTCCGAATTGATTTCAAAACGGAGTTTGTTCTCTTGAACATAAAAATTAATGCCCACACCGCGTCCGGTGATTCCTTCAACCTCACTTACAGTCAAAACGCTAAGAGTATCGAGCAATGCAAGAATCTCCGTGATGTGGTTTTGCTGAGACCGAGGAATAAACAACATGTGGCAATTTCTTGCATCTCTGATGCTGTCATATCGGCGAATGATAACCTTGCGACCGTTGATTGTTTCTTCGGAGACAGTTTCATCAAGCCAATGTTCGAAAGGGTCGTTTCCAAAGATGCCAATCACAATGGGAGAATCTGCTCTTTGGAAAGCGTCGTTGGGCCATTCAACAAATTTCAAAAAATTGAAAAGGTACACTGCTTTGAATTTGTATTCTGAAGGGGCTTCCGGACGGGCGTATGGGTAATCCGGAATACAGTTTAGCATAACAACCATAGCAAGCAGCAATAAAGATCGTCGAAGCATTGTATACTTGCCCTCAATCAGAAGGGTATTTCCTTTGATCTTGATAAAAGAATCCTGCCGTAGCATCGTTAGAAACCCCATTGTAGACTCCCGTACATTCCTCGTTGAATCTCCCTTTGCGTAGCAGGAGCCCCAAATTCCGGATGCTGAGTAGCTACAAGACGTTGACCGACGAGAGAGAGCGTGAGACCGTTTGGAAAACGCCATGCGATCCTAACATCGGCAGATGCATATGCCGGAACTGATGAATTAACATAGGGAAGTTCACTGATGGCCTGGATGAAGAGATCAAATTCAAGATTTTTTAATAGGTCAAGAAGTGCATGTAGCTTGATTCTATGCTTTGCGTCGTTTCCTTGTCCTTGTGCCTTACCCACGTCTTTGCTCCATGGCTTCAGGTTTATTTCCTTCTCAAAATATTGGTACCCCGTTTTGACTCTCCACCAATCAGTCGCCTGAACATTAAGTTCCACTTCCCCACCGTATGATACTCCTTCAAGACCATTATCAAACACTGGCGGTGGGCCCGGCTCAATGCTCCGTAAATCATTGTATGAATTGTAAAACGTCGCTATATCGAACGTTGTTCTTTCTGAAGAGAAACGGTACCCGATTTCATAAGCTATGAGCTTCTCAGATGTAAAATTCGGACCCCCAGCAAGAAAGGAGTATGGCGGTGAACCTGGAACATAAAAATCACGGTCAATGCGAGATGGGGTCCTGACTGCTCGTGTGATCGACCCCCAAATGACGTTATCGTTCGTGACCAACCATGACACCCTCGCACTTGGCTGGTATTCAAATCCTGAGAAATCATTATGCTCAAATTTTGAGCCTAAGGCCAAACGTAGTCGATTTGGAATAACGGTAATGTCATCTTGCAGAAAGGCTGTGTACAAACGGATGGCAAGGTTGGGGGGCAGGAACGCCACCACCGTTGTGTTCTCCACTCGGTCGTCAAAATATCGCAATCCCACTCCCCAAATCAGATCGTGTTGCTCACACAGGGAAAAGCGGTACCCGAAATCTAAGTCATAGGTAGCCAGATTCTCTCCGAACGTCCCGGGGATCTTTCTATACGTACGGTCACCGTAGAACTGTAATTCAATATTCGACTGTTCGTTGAATCGGCGGTTCCACCGACCAATGATATTATTACCTTGGACAGCGATGTCATCATTGACAGGCTGACCAATTTTACCTGTGTACAAGTCCCCCTGAAGTGTAAGTTCATCTTGTTCCGTTGTATTCCCGTCCATTCTAAACCCGACCTGCCTTATATTCCACGTATCTGCTGCATCGCCGCCCCCTGGGAGCATAGAATTTTTCTTATTAAAGTACATTCCATAAATGCGAAACGCAGCTTGCTCTCCGAGCCATCCATGGTAACGAATACCGCCAAACCCTCGATCTTTTGTGCCTGTCCCTCCATAAACGAGGAGACCATGCGATGAGATATCTTGCGACGCGCTATCTCTGGAATTCTTGGTGATGACATTGATGATTCCGTTTACGGCGTTCGACCCCCATAGGGTCCCTCCCGGACCACTAATCACTTCAATCCGATCGACATCCTCCAGAAAAACATTTTGTACATCCCAGAACACTCCAGAGTAGAGCGGTGTATAAACAACTCGCCCATCGATGAGGATCAAAAGTTTGTTTGCAGTTGTTCCATTATGAACTGACCCATTTGCGCCGGACGGTAAGAATGGTTAAGTTGGGCGGAAAGGAGAATCGTGGTTATGGGTCGACGGCGAT
>JACOSX010000009.1 GCA_016178625.1 Ignavibacteria bacterium | reverse complement strand
GACAGTTCATTGAAACAATCTACAACAAAAAACGTCTTCACTCATCGCTGGGCTACTGCTCACCGGTTGAGTTCGAAGATAAATTTCATTCACACAGAGCAGCCTAACTGCCTGTCCGGTTTAATGGGGTCACTCCACTGCCAGACAGGGGAGACAGTCGATAATATCAACAGTCGCTGTTTCGCCTGAGTGTGTATCGACACTGAAATCGATGGACCGAGCGGATGGGCCACCTCTGTTGATCTCAAACGCGCGGATGACATAGTGCCCGGCGAGCACAGAAAACTCAGCTAAGCCCGTAGAATCGGTGAGCTTGGTCTCGCCTGTCTGCACCAACTCGATTTTCTTTCCTGCGATTCCTTCGTTCTGCCAATGTACGTACGAGACAATCCGGCTCATGGGCATGGGTAGCGGGGGTTGGGAGAGAGTCTCCTTGCATGAAGGTAGCGCCATCGCTATCATAAGGATCCAAATCTTTTTCATATCATCTCCTCCTGCTGAGGCACAGCAGAAAGCGTAGATAGATTGACTGTTTTAAGGTAATAGGGTTTGAAAGTTTTAACACTCCTCTTCATGGAATTGTTCCAGTGAGAGGGTCGTTGCCAGATGATAGGAACAAAAATGCCGCCCCTGTTGGGCGGCACTATAGTTTGGGAGGCGGTTCTTATACGAATCTGAGAAAGCACCTCCATTACCACTTATGAAGTAAACTACATCTAACCAATCTCGCCACGAACTGGTCCACGGTGTGGAAAAGGGATTGGCGGTTTCCCGGTAGAGCCACATGTGAATCCACCATCTGCGTCCTGATACACAATGCTGGATCCTGCGTCCATAGAACCAACCGCATGTTGTACTTCTCCCACAACAAGGTCGTTAAGCCTATTTGCTATCTCTGCCAATTGATGTTGGGTCTCCTTGTTTCCAACGTTCGTTTGTGCTTGGAGAAGCACGGAGATAGCCTTCATCTGAAGAGAAAGACCTGGATCAAATGGTGGGATTGGTTTAATTCCATGGGGACCGATAATGATTCCTCCCGCGTCTCCACCACCAAATAGAAATGTAGACATATGAACCTCCTTTTTTGGTTGTTATTAGTGCTACATCGTTGGTTTGGAAAAATGGAATTATATCTGCTCGGATGGCAGTTTCCCGAAAGATAGTAGTTTTTTTCCAAAAGTCAAGTAAAATCTGATAGGCAGATTATTAAGTTTTATGGGGTCTAAAAGTGAGGCGAAATTGACGTGGCTTATCTGTTTGTTGAGCTGGGCGCTCCAAAAAGGGGCAATACGAGGAGAGCTCAATGCGCTTCCAGCCAGTTATTCCCAACACCAATCTCCACATCGATGGGAACGGACAGCGGCATGGCGTCTTTCATCTCTTTCATCACCAAGCTCTTCGCGCGCGGCTCTTCACTCTTCACTATCTCAAACACCAACTCGTCGTGCACCTGCAACAACATTTTCACTTTTAACTTTTGACTTTTGACTTTGCGGTGGATATTAATCATCGCAATCTTAATCATATCTGCTGCCGCCCCTTGGATCGGCATGTTGATCGCCTGCCGCTCTGCGTTCCCGCGCACGTTGTAGTTCTTACTCGTGATATCGGGGAGATAGCGCCGCCTGCCCTTTAACGTCGAGACGTAGCCGTCCCGACGTGCTTGTGCGAGCGTATCGGCAATGTACTGACTGACTTTCGGGAATCGCGCGAAATATTTCGTGATGATCTCTTTCGACTCGGTCTGCGAGATATCAAGTCGCGACGCGAGTCCGAATGGTCCGATGCCGTACATGATGCCGAAATTCACTTCCTTCGCCTTGCGGCGCATGTCTTTTGTAACCTTATCCTGTGAGATACCGAAGACTTTCGCCGCGGTCGTGGCATGGATGTCTTCGTTATGTCTGAACGCTTCTCTCAACCCTTCATCGCCTGAGACATGCGCCATGATCCTCAGTTCGATCTGCGAATAATCGGCAGACATAATCAGCATATTCTTATCGCCGGGGACAAATGCTTTGCGGATACTCCTGCCGATCTCCGTTCGGATCGGGATGTTCTGTAAGTTCGGATTGCTGCTGGAAAGCCGTCCGGTCGAAGCAATGGTTTGGTTGAACGATGTGTGAAGCCGTCTTGTCTGAGGATTGATCAGCGCCGGCAGCGCATCGACATAGGTTGATTTTAGTTTTTGGAGCTGTCGATATTCAAGCAACTGCTCGATGATCGGGTGCGCGTGGCGAAGTTCCTCCAACACAGCAACATCAGTCGAGAAGCCGGTCTTGGTTTTCCGCACTGCAGATAATTTCAGCTTGTCAAACAAAATCTTGCTTAACTGTTGTGTCGAGTTGATATTAAATGATTCACCCGCGAGCGAGCAAATCTGTGATGTGAGATTCTGCAACACTCGCTCCAGTTCTTTCGAAAGATCAGCGAGGTACTCGACATCGAGAGAAACACCGGCGAACTCCATGTCTGCCAAGACTTCGATGAGAGGAAACTCGATTTCGTCGCATAGTGGTAAAAGGCGCTGATCCCCCAACTTTTTTGCGAGCGTTTCATAAAGTCGAAACGTGATGTCGGCATCCTCCGCCGAATAGTCCGCGATCCTTGCAAGCTCAATCTCACGGAGTTCTTTTCGCTCTCTGCCTGTGCCTGTAAGATCATCGTATGAAATCGTCTTGTAATTCAGATGTTCGGAAGCCATCGCATCCATGTTGTGCTGTCCATCCGTACGAAGAATGTAGTTTGCGACCATCGTGTCGAAAAAAACGCCTTGCACGTTCATCCCGTGCGATCTAAGCACGAGCATATCGTACTTGATGTTCTGCCCGACTTTCTTGATCGCCGGATCTTCGAAAATAGGGGAGAGGTGTTTGAGGATTATTGGGAGTGACACGCCGTCATCGTGGGAAGCATGAACCTCATCCGATTTCGGATGATGCTCTGCAAACAAGTCTGATGACTTGCCTCCGGGAAGGATGCTCTCTTTTCTCAGTTGCGAGTCATCTTTATTCGGTTTCACCGACACGTACCACGCCTCTGACGGCTTGACGGCGAACGAAAGCCCAATGAGCTCCGCTTGCAGCGGGTCAGTACCGGTTGTCTCTGTATCGAATACAAACAGCGTTGAGCTCCGAAGCTTCTTGACAAGGTTGATGAACTCCTTCTCTGTCGTGATCAGATGATATGTGTGTTTCTCCGTTGTGATATCTGTTTGCTCAAGTTTGGCGACATCAAATTCGACTGATTGACCGGCAGTGGGGGAGGTATCAATCAATCTTTTGAGGAGAGATCTGAATTCGAGTTCGGTGAAAAGTCTGGCAAGACCCGCGGTATCACGCGGCTTCGAGACGAGATGATCGAGGTCGACATCGATAGGAACGTTCGTATCAATGGTGACAAGCTTCTTCGAGAGAAGGGCATTATCTTTATGTTCCCGCAGTTTCTCCTGTAATCCTTTCTGAGGTATCTTGTCAACATTCTTGAGGATGTTCTCGATGGAGCCAAACTGTTGAACCAGTGGTATCGCACTCTTCTCGCCAATGCCGTACACGCCCGGTACGTTGTCAGATTTATCGCCGATCAATCCAAGAACGTCGATGACGTTGTCTGGCGATACTTTAAATTTCTCTTTGACTGCCTCTTCATCCAGAATTTCCCACTCATCGCCTTGTTTCCCGGGCTTGAACATCTTGACGAGAGGAGAGATCAGCTGCATGAAATCTTTATCGCCAGTGACGAGATACGTCTCGATTCCTTCGCGCTCTGCCCTGCGTGCGAGCGTGCCCATGATATCGTCTGCTTCATAGCCCGGCAGCTCGATGCTCGGCACGTTGAATGCTTTCACAACCTCTTTGAGCTTGTCCATCTGCCCGCTCATATCCTCCGGCATCTTCTCGCGAGTCGCCTTGTATTGGTCGTACATGACATGCCGAAACGTCGGCTCCTTCGTGTCGAAGACCACTGCGATGTGCTCAGGCTTTTCGTCATTGAGGATTTTCATGAGCGTATTCACGAACCCGAAGATGGCGCTCGTGTTCTCGCCCTTCGAGTTGATGAGCGGTCGGCTGATGAACGAAAAATACGCGCGGTAAGCGAGCGCCATGCCATCGAGAAGGAAGAGACGCTCTTTCGTGGCAGTGCCGTGAGATGATTTCATCGACATGAACTACAAATGCAAATTCGGGAACATGATAGATAGGTTTTGAAGAACCACTGATGACAAGATAGCAATTTTTATTGTTTCCACAAATCTGTCACGCATTAGGTGCTGGCTCAGTTTCACAGGTGTCACAGCCTGTCCCGCTGAAAAGCGGGAGTCCACACCGTGACACAAGCACAGAATTCGGTCACGGAATGGTCCGTGACCGCTGTGACTTCTCAAAGCGAGCCAGCACCAAGCATTACTACCAGGTCATGGGTAGCTCGATCTTGACATTTCTTCACCAAAGACTTATACTACCAACCGGAGTCGGCACGTAACGATACCAATGAGGAAGCAATCACGAGATTCATCGACGATCCACAGGTTCAAAGACTGGTTCGGGATAAGACGAGAGGTCCTGCAATTCATTGTGATCTTTACTCTTGCTCTGGGTGGGTTTTCCTTTATCCTCGAGAGAGATTCAGTTCAGCAATCATTCGTCTCACCACATCTCGCTCACGTTGCGTCACTCTGTGGCAAGGTTTTGAATCTCGCAGGGACTTCTTGTGATGCTAACGGCCCTTTGATCAGTTCAACTCGGTTCAGCGTCCAGATTGTGAAGGGCTGCGAGTCGCTCTATCCCACCGCAATGCTCTGGGCAGCGATGATCGCGTATCCGTCTTCCTGGCGATGGAAGCTCATGGGGATTGTCGGTGGTGCGATCATCCTATTCATCCTTAACGTCGTTCGTGTTATCTCGATGTTTTACATCGGGATCTTTTTCCCCTCACTCTTCGACATGGTGCACATCTATGCCTGGCAGGCACTCTTCATCCTTCTCACACTTGGCATCTGGCTTCTCTGGGCTGCGAAGGCTTCGAAGACGAACATCGCCGACATTGTATAACGCAATCGGTTGGTTCATTCTCCGAGCGATCTTCTTGTATGCGCTGTTGTTTTGGGGATGGTCGTACATTATCCACGATTATATGGGGATCGTCACTCCGCTTGTTAACAAAGAGCTTCAGATCCTTGGCGTAGCGAACATCACTCAGATTGGTCCGTCTCGCGATCCCCGATTCGACGTTGCTGTGTACCATCGCGACGCCGCAGGGATGGATGATTCGCTCTTCGACTTCAAGCTTGAATCGATCCGCTCTCACTTCCCAATGTTGTTTGCACTCATTCTGGCAATGCCTGTCTCATTACCGCGAAAACTCAAGGCCGTTGGCATCGGTATACTTATTATGTACATCGTCGATAGTCTCGCTGTTGTTATTATCCTGACCTGGTCGTACTCCTTTCTTCCGGATCATCATGCGTTTACTCCGTTCTCGGACTCTGCGATCCGGGATAGCATTGTCAGCTTTTTCTATAACTTCTATAACGCGATCGGAGTTGGAGTGATACCGATTGTGGTGTGGGCGGCAGTGTCATTACGGAGGCGAGATTTCCAGAATTATCTTGATCCTATAGGATCAAAGTGAGCACATGGGGAAAGGATACCCCGAATAGCTTTCTTACTTCGGCACTCCCACTGCTTCCTGGAGTTCAACCGTCTGATGTTTGGGTAGCTCGGCAAGATATTTCCAGATGATGAAACTCATCAGAATAAAGATGGTACTATTCACTGTGAACACCGCAGTCGTACCAAAATGTCCGGCGATGAACCCGCCGGCTAACGGACCCAGCATATTTCCGAGAACAGCGAGACTGGATGCGATGCCGATGAGGCCGCTTTGTCGACGGGCAGGAGAGCGTAAATTCGTCATCGAAAAGAGAGCATGAAGAATTCCACCGCGGACGAAACCGAGCGCAGCGCGCAATAGCCCAAGAAGGTATAAATTCGGAACGATAATGTGGAGACTATACGCGACGCCCGTGCCGGTGAGTGCGATCGTAAGATTTCGTTTGAAGCCGATCCTGTCGTTTCGGTTCCCCCACCACGGTGCGGAGATCACCATGAACACACCGGCGATTGAGAAAATAATGCCGGTGAGGGTGGAGAGGTATTTCGTTTCAGCCTTGAACCCCTCGATGAAAAGGGCGAAGATTGGTTCGATCATCAATGCTGCGCTCTGCGACAAAAGAATTGTTAATCCGATAAGACGCAGTTGGGGGTCTTTGGTCATCAATGCATAGTTCTGGAAAATTGTCGGCTTGAGACCGTTTTCCTTGGGGATCTCGACCTCATGCACGAGTTTGATGACCACGAAGCCCCCGATGACACATACTCCGGCTGCGATGAAAAAGATTTCACGATAGCCGAGAAGGTCGGCGAGGAATCCTCCGACCGCAGGCCCGAGCATCACTCCACCCGCCGACGCTGATTGAAGGAACCCGAGAGCGTAGCCAATCCTGTTCTTCGGAGTCGAAGTTGACACGAGTGCCAATGCCGCCGCGATGAACCCGCTGATTAAACCCTGGAATAACCTGAACAGTAAAAGCTGCAGTGGGTTCTGAGCAAAGCCGATGAGAATTTGCGCGAAGCTAAGTCCGAAAAGGGCACGAACGACCATCAGCTTGCGTCCGTGTTTGTCCCCCATCGATCCCCAAAATGGGGTTGCTATGAACGCTGTAAGAAATGGAGCCGCGAACACCATGCCGCTCCACCGTGCCAGCTCATTTTGATCGGTAATGCCAAGCTGCCGAATGTAGAACGGGAGAAAGGGAACAACCAGATTCATTCCCATCATCGTGAGGAATTGCGTTCCCCACAACACATAAAGATTTTTCTTCCATGATTCCATTACCGAGTACGTAATATAAAAAATTTTTCTGAGAGAGCCGAATACGAAAATGAATAATCTCGATGTTCACTTAAAGAAATCTCCGACCTAATTAGAATTGAGATGGTAGGACAGGCATTCTCTCCGAGTCTCCGACTAGATAGAGTCGTTCTACGAATCTACGATTCGTAGGATCGTAGATAGACTTGCCTGTCGATTTCCATTGGATTGACGCTCCTTATGAGGCTGTCCAAAAAGAAGAGGGTGTCATTCTGGGTATAATGTCCAGAATGTGTTGCTGTTTTAGTGTGGACATAGTGACAAATACCATTGGAAATATGCAAGTCGATGACGATGTG
>JACOSX010000038.1 GCA_016178625.1 Ignavibacteria bacterium | reverse complement strand
GTTTATCAGTCGAGTGTATGATAGCACATGAATTGTTTGCTTAATATACAAAAATATGCCCGGAGTTTTTACACAGTCTCGATGGCTTCGCCAAATGTCTGTCCTACCAAGAACCAAACTGATGCATTACCCGTTGTTGACATTTGCCTTCGCTTTTCTTAAGTTATTTAAAGTTCAATATTCCATCAGGCGTATGATCTGAACCAAGGGCATCTCTCCCTTTTCATCGTGAAGAAACATCATCGGCTTCCCACACACAATTCGCGAGTGGCAAGCCCATCCATTGACGAACTCGGCTTCATAAAGCCCGTATTGCTATCTAGAACAGCGTCTCTGCGATGAACATGGTCGGCATGATTAGAGATACGATATCCAAACTTTTTCCTGCTCTTCGAAAAGCTCATAATGAACTTGAACAACAGGTTCAGGGCCGAATACAGGAACTTGTCGGCGCCAACCAATCCCTGCGGCAAAATGTAGAGCTTATCCAAAACTTCTACAACAATGCGCCTTGTGGTTACCACACTCTGGATAAAGACGGCGTATTCCTTCAGATAAACGAAACCGAGCTCAAGTGGCTCGGTCGCCCGCGAGGGGAGGTCATCGGGAAAATAAAGTTTGCCGACCTCCTCACCCGCGAGAGCGCAGAAACCTTCCGTAAGAATTTTCCTCAGGTCGTCGAGCAAGGTTCAATCTGCGACCTTGAGCTTCAACTCGCTCGTAAAGACGGCACAATAATGTCTGTACTCCTGAGCTCTACGACTATCAAGGATGCGGCGGACAATCATGTGATGAGTCACTCTACGGTTTATGACATCACCGAGCGTAAATGGGCGGAAGGGTTAGAAGAGATGCAGCGCCAAGTCCTTGAGCAAATCGCCTCCCGAACGTCGCTGAATGAGATCCTTACAGGACTCGTGCTCAGCATTGAAGAACAGAACGCTGACATGGTTGGTTCAGTCCTCCTCTTGGACGAGGATGGACTACATCTCCGTCACGGTGCGGCTCCTCATCTCCCAGAGGAGTACAATCAGCTCGTTGATGGGCTCGAGATCGGTCCCGATGCCGGCTCGTGCGGTACAGCCAGTTTCCGCCGCGAACGTGTTATCGTAACCGATATTGCAACGGATCCATTGTGGAGGCGGTACGTCGAGATCGCTGACAGGTTTAGTTTGCGCGCATGTTGGTCCCAGCCTTTCTTCTCTCGGGATGGGAATGTACTCGGCACATTCGCAATGTACTACCGGACGCCCCGCTCACCGTCTGCACACGACCTGCAGATGATCGAGACTGCTGCGAAGCTTGCCTCGATAGCCATGGAACGCTCCCTGGTAGAAAAGCAACTCCAGCATCGCGCCCTCGAATTCGCCGCCTTATACGACATCGCTCGTGAACTCGCCACACAGTGGGATTTTTCAGGTTTGCAACAGACCATTGTTGAACGGGCTGTAGCACTCCTTGGCGTTTCTTCGTGTAGCGTATTCCTTTACGATCCTGCTAAGGGCAACCTGGAACTTGTGTTCGCGAAAGACAGCCCGCTCCTCATCGGCACACGCATCGCACTTGATACGGGTATGATCGGGCGCGTGGTCGAAAGCCACCAGCCTACGGTCGTGAACGACTACGGTGCTTCGGAAGATCGTTTGCCTCAGTTCGAGGGTACAGGAGTCAGAGCCTTAATGATGGTACCGATGCTCTCCGGTGGCGAGTTGATCGGCGTATTAGGCGTAGCTGAGTTCAAGACAACGCGCAAGTTTACTGATTCGGATGCACGCCTCCTTTCCCTCTTTGCCGCGCAAGCCGCGAGCGCAGTGAAGCAAGCACGCCTTCGTGAGGAGGCACGCACGCACACCGCGCAACTGGCTGTTAGCGAACAGCGGCTGCGCTCCATTCTGGATAACACCACCGCTATCGTCTACATGCTCGATACCGAGGGAAGGTACATCACAGTCAACCGGCAATGGGAGATCCTCTTTCATCTTTCCAAAGAACAGGTTGCAGGTAAAACCCTGTACGACGTGTGGCCCAAGGAGATCGCCAATGCCTTCCACATTGCGAACCAAGAGGTTTTCCGTGTTAGAACCCCCCTGGAGCAAGAGGAGGTAGCTCCTCATGGCGATGGGCTTCACACATACATCTCACTTAAGTTCCCGCTCTTCGACTCAACTGGAACTCCTTATGCCATCTGTGGCATCTCGACGGACATCACTGAGCGCAAACAAGAGGAGCGGCGCAAAGCCGCTCAATATTCCATCACTCGCGTACTGGCAGAGTCCACAACGCTCACTGAAGCCACACCACAACTCTTGAAAGTCATCTGTGAAAGCCTTGGATGGGAAATGGGTGAACTCTGGAGGGTAGATCACAATACAAACTTGATTCGTTGCATGGAAATCTGGAATACCCCTTCCCTCGACGCAATCGAGTTCATTGCCATTTCTCGCCATGCCACCTTCGCCCCGGGTATCGGCTTGCCTGGCCAGGTCTGGCAAAGTGGCCAGCCAACGTGGATTCCCAATGTGATGACAGACAGGAACTTTCGACGCGCAGCCGTTGCAGCCAAAGCTGGGCTGCATAGCTCCTTTGCTTTCCCAATCTTGTTGGAAAATAATACTCTGGGAGCGATGTTGTTCTTCAGCCGCGAGATTCGCCAGCCGGATGAAGACCTGCTCAAGATGATGTCAGCCATCGGCAGCCAGATCGGTCAGTTCATCGAACGCAAACGTGCTGAGCAGGAAACCAGAAGGCTTAACCGAGTCTATGCCGTCCTCAGCGATATCAATCAGGCTATTGTGCGCATTCATGATAGACAAAAACTCTTTGATGAGGCATGCCGCATCGCCGTGGAAGTAGGTCAATTCCGCATGGCTTGGATCGGCTGCGTTGATGATACGTTGAAAACCGTAAAGATCGCGGCATGCCACGATCACAACAAAGAATATCTTGAACACCTTAACCTCTCTATCTCGGAGGAAAGTTCAAGAGACCAAGAACCAACAGGCACAGCGATTCGAGAGGGTAGAACAATGATCTCGAACGATATTGAGCGCGAACAAATGTCGCCGTGGCGCGAGGAGACATTGAAGTGGGGTTACCGCTCATTCGCAGTACTACCTCTGAAAGTCTTTCACAATGCATGGGGTGCAATCCATTTCTACTCGACAGAGCCAGCGATCTTCGATGACCATGAGGTGCATCTACTCGAGGAACTCGCAGCAGATCTTTCCTACGCTATTGAATCGTTGGAGCGCGATGACCAACGCATGCAGGTGGAAAAAGCACTGCGCGCTTCAGAAGAGCGGTTTTCCACAGCCTTCCATGCCAGCCCAGTCCCCATGACCATAACAACGTTAGAGGATGGGACCTTCATCGATATCAACGAAAGCTTCCTCAAGCTCCTCGGATACACGCGGGAGGAAATCATTGGCCAGGTGCCCGCAAAGATAGGCATTATTATCGATGTGGAGGAGCAACAGGCAAGAAGGGAACTTCTCACACTGGGGCAGCCCGTTCGCGACAAGGAAGTCAGGCTGCGGACGAAATCAGGCGAGGAACGCGTAGTCTTGGCTTCCATCGATACCACTGAGTTGGGCGGCAAAAAATGTGCTCTCGGCGTGGCAATCGACATCACCGAGCGCAAGCTTGCCGAGGAGGCAAGCAAGCGAGCAGAGCAAGCATTAGCGGCAGAGCGCCTGATGCTGCGCACCGTGATCGATAACCTGCCGGATCAAATTTATGTCAAAGATACCAGCAGCCAGTTTATCCTTTGTAATAAGGCGGTAGCACTCAATGCAGGCGCAGCGTCCGGTCAAGATTTGATCGGGAAAACTGATTTTGACCTCTTCCCTCGCGAGTTGGCGAAACAGTATCTCGCCGATGAACAAACTATTGTAATATCAGGTCAGCCGCTTATCGATCGCGAGGAACCTATTGTGAACAAGAGAACGGGAGAGCGACAATGGAATTCTACCACTAAAGTTCCTCTGAAGGATAACACGGGTAAAATTTTTGGATTGGTAGGGGTGAACCGTGACATTACCAAGCGTAAGCGATCCGAAGAGGAAATCCGGAAGCTGAATGAAGAACTTGAGCAGCGTCTTATCAATCAGACTGGTCAATTGGCGATCGCGAATAAAGAACTTGAGGCATTCGCTTACTCCGTCTCCCATGATCTCAGAGCGCCGTTACGACATATTGATGGATTCATTGATCTACTCCATAAGAAAATCTATGCTACGCTGGACGAGGAAAGCAAGCGATTCTTATCAACCATTGCTACATCTGCAAAAGAAATGGGTACTCTCATTGATGACCTCCTGGCATTCTCCCGGATGGGACGCGCTGAGTTGGTCAGCAAAAAAGTTGATCTCGGAAGTGTCGTCCGCGCGGTAATCAAGGAACTCAGCCGGGAGAGTGAGGGGAGAAAGATCAAGTATACCGTTGGTGATCTACCCCTCGTCACGGGAGATTCTTCCATGCTGCGGCTGGTGATGGTCAATCTCATTTCAAATGCTATAAAATTTACACGACCACAAAAAAAGGCAACCATCGAGATCGGATCTATGCAGGACAAGGCGGCCGAGATTACAATCTTCGTTCGCGATAATGGCGTCGGCTTTGACATGGACTATGCCGATAAGCTATTCGGCGTGTTTCAACGCTTGCACGGAAAAGATGAGTTCGAAGGGACCGGCATAGGGCTCGCCAGCGTCCGCCGAATCATCAACCGGCATGGTGGAAGAACGTGGGCGGAAGGTTCAGTCGATGGTGGCGCCACGTTCTATTTTTCTCTGCCGAGATAAGCTATAGCAGATAGTAAGACAAAAAGTTCAATCATGGGAGAACTCCCAATGCATTTTCATAGTAGAAGACAATCCACGAGATGTAGAACTGATGTTGACAGCCTTTATCGAACAAAACCTTCGTCTTAGACGATGGCTTTTATGACCCCCTCATTGAGGGAGAGAAAAATCCTGAGGCTGTCCAAAAAGTAATTATTACAGCCATTGCGAGCGAAGCAATCTCAACCTTTGAATTTCCCTCGGAATGTCAGATTGCTTCGTCACTTCGTGACTTGCAATGACGCGTTCGGGGACTTTTTGGACAACCACTGTCACGCAGTGACAGAGGGGTCGTAGTACAATGACGAAACCAATGCTCGTAACCACCGTCAAAGGTCGCATCAGAAGACCAAAGACAGTGGGTTTCTAAGCTCATATAAACCTTTGACCGCGTCAATCACAGTACGATGTGCGAAAGGAACGGATTGAGATGAAGAAGCGACTACGTATTTTGTATCTTGAAGATAACCCACGAGACGCGCAGCTTGTTCAAGCCACCCTCAAGTCTCAAGGAACTGCATTAGAACTGACTCTTGTGGATGCTCGCGACGAATTTTCTGCTGCACTTCGGAAAAACAATTATGATGTAATCCTTTCCGATTACACGTTGCCATCGTACGACGGCACGTCGGCATTGAAACTGGCCAAAGAACTATGTCCCGATACCCCCTTTATCTTCGTTTCCGGAACCATGGGGGAAGAAACAGTCATTCAAAGCCTCCTTAACGGCGCGACAGATTATGTGTTGAAACAGAAAATATCGCGGCTTGTGCCGGCTGTTGAGCGCGCGCTGCACGAAGCTGAGAATCAAAGAGAACGGAAGCGGATGGAAGAAACACTTACAGCAGAGCGTCTGATGCTGCGCACCGTCATCGATAACCTACCGGATCAAATTTATGTCAAAGATTCCAATAGCCACTTCCTCCTTTGTAATAAATCGGTAGCACTCAATGCAGGTGCAACGTCGGATCAAGATTTAATCGGGAAAACCGATTTTGACATTTTCCCCAGTGAACTGGCGAAACAGTATCTCACCGACGAACAAACTATTATAACCTCGGGTCAGCCACTTATCGATCGCGAGGAACCTATTGTGAACAAGAGAACGGGAGAGCTACAATGGAATTTGACTACTAAAGTTCCTCTGAAAGATAGCACAGGCAAAATTTTGGGGTTGGTAGGGGTGAACCGTGACATTACCGAGCGCAAGCAGGCTGAACAGACATTACGAGCGAACGAACGACGACTTCAAACTCTGGTAGGATCAATCGATGAAATTGTGTTCGAGTTTGATGAAGAATCGACTTACATCAATATTTGGACTACGAATGAACGACTTCTCATTCGACCCAAGAATGAATTGATTGGACGGCGAGCTGCCGAGTTTCTTGGTGAGGAATTCGTTCGTCCCTTCACCGAAATCTATCGACGAGTCTTAACCACGGGCCAGCCTGAAACATTCGAGTATGCGATGGATCTGAGCCGTGACAAACGATGGTTTCTTGCGCGGGTGGCACCCCTCCCTTCCGCTCATGGAGTTTATGAAACAGTCTGCATGTCCGCACGCGACATCACGGAGCGCAAGCGGATGGAGGAAGCACTTGTCGAGCGGGATATCCAGTATCGACGACTGATCGACAACATCCCCGATGTGCTCTGGACTGCAAACGATCAGGGCGACGCCGTATTCATCAGTGCCCGGATTACAGCGGTCTTTGGGTACACTCCTGATGAGATTTACCGCGACGGTCATCAGCTCTGGTTTGGGAAGATTCACCCAGACGATGTAGAGCGGGTGCGCGAGGCATACACCAAACTGTTTGCTGAAAACAAACCATTTGGAATCGAATACAGAATTTGCCATCGTGACGGCCATTGGATGTGGTGGTACGACCGTGCCGTTGCAATCTATGAGCAATACGGTAAACGCTACGCCGACGGTCTGCTTTCAGACGTCACCGAGCGTAAGCGGGCAGAGGAGGAATTGCACAAAAGCGAACAGCGCTACCGAGAACTCTTTGAAAACAATCCACAGCCGATGTGGGTGTACGACTTAGAGACGCTTTCGTTTCTCGCCGTCAACGATGCGGCGGTCAACCATTACGGCTATTCACGGGATGAATTCCTGGCGATGACCATCAAAGATATCCGGCCGCCTGAGGATATTCCGGCGTTGGTTCAAAACCTCCAGCGATCAACCGCCGACTTGGAAAAAGCAAGCCAGTGGAGACATCACAAGAAAGACGGGACGTTCATCGACGTGGAAATCACATCGCATACCTTGCGTTTCTCGGGGCGACCCGCGAGACTAGTTGCAGTTAATGATGTTACAGAACGAAAACGTGCGGAAGAAGCTCTGCGCCAAAGCGAAGACCGATATCGCCGGCTCGTGGAATCTTCCCCGGTGGCAATCATCATTCATACCGAAGGTAAGATTGTCTACGCGAACGGTGAAGCGGCGAAACTTCTTGCTGCACAAACACCAAACGAACTTATTGGGAAATCAATCCTTGGTTTTGCGCATCCCGATTATCGAGAGATTGTACAAGAGCGTTTACGTCAAGTAAGAAAGGGTGGAGATGTTCCTCTCGTTGAAGAGAAATTTATCCGTCTTGACCGGGTCGTCATAGATATCGAGGTGGCAGGAATTCCGTTTATGTATCAAGGCAAATTGGGCGCTCAGGTTATCTTTCGTGATATCACTGAGCGTAAGCGGGCAGAGGAGGCCATTAGAAAGTCAGAAGAAAAATACCGCAACCTGTTTGAAGAATCAAAGGATGTCATTTTCATTAGCTCACCCGAAGGTAAATTTTTGGATATTAATCCTGCTGGTGTAAATCTCTTCGGATATTCAACCAAGCAAGAACTCCTCGGCGTCGACATTGATCAAGATTTATATGGTGATCCTAAAGAGAGAGAAACCTTACATCACATATTGGAACAGCATGGTTTTGTGAGAGATTACGAACTGATAGCGAAAAAGAAAGACGGCCAGAAATTATTCCTCCTGGAAACAGTCACTGCAGTTCGTGACGCCGCGGGGAATGTCCTGAGCTATCGCGGAATTATCCGAGATGAGACCCAGAGGAAACAGCTCGAGCAGCAATTATTTCAAACCCAAAAGATGGAAAGCCTCGGCACACTGGCGAGCGGTATTGCGCACGATTTCAATAATATCTTAGGAATCGTCATGGGGCACGCTTCTTTGATCGAGATGAGTAAAAACAAACCGGAAGACTTCCCTGCAAGTATTAAAGCCCTCAACAATGCAGCACGTCGGGGAGCCGGGTTGGTCCGGCAACTTCTCACATTTGCCCGCAAGTCGGAACTCCTCTTCGAGCCTGTGTCCATCCACTCCACCGTCGATGAAATTACTAGACTCTTGGGCGAGACGTTCCCAAAAACGATCACCACCGTCACCAAGATTGAACAGCATCTTCCGATGATCCATGCCGATGCTACTCAGCTTCACCAGGTAATGCTCAACTTGTGTGTCAATGCCCGAGACGCTATGCCAAGAGGCGGAACGCTCTCGATTACTGCAACGCGTGTGACCTGCGAAGCAGTCCGACATACATTCCCGAAAGCCAGCGCTTCAGAATACATTGCTATCAATGTGTCAGACACCGGGATGGGAATGGATGAAGCGACAAAGAAACGTATCTTCGAGCCCTTCTTTACAACAAAAGATCGAGATAAGGGAACAGGCTTAGGACTGGCGACGGTGTATGGAATTATTCAGTCACATCATGGATTCATTGATGTCGAGAGCACGATTGGAAAAGGAACAACTTTTTATCTCTACTTCCCTGTACAACAAAGTGCTGACGACAATCTCAGATCGAAAGAAGGAGAACGAGAGGAAATCGCCGGTGGTGCTGAAACAATCTTAGTCGTGGAAGACGAAGAAATGCTGAGAGAGTTGGTGAAAACAATTCTCAGCACGAAGGGCTACACTATATTGACAGCTAATGATGGCGTTCAAGCAATTGAGGTCTACAAGAACCACGCCCTTGAAATAGCCTTGGTCCTGAGCGACGTAGGATTACCCAAACTGGAAGGAACCGAGGTGTTCTTGAAAGTGAAGGATCTGAATCCGAAAGTGAAAGTCATACTTGCCAGTGGATTCTGGGACCCAGAAATGAAAGCGGCTTTGTTTGGTTCAGGCATAAAGGATTGCATTCAGAAACCGTATTCGCCAAATGAACTATTGAAAAGTGTGAGGAGAGTTCTTGACGAATAGTTTCTTCATCACTAAGTAACTGATGTTACGCAGAATCAAAGATTGATTCCTTTTTTGGACCTCACCTCTACGAGTCTACCGACTCGAAGAGTCGTAGACCGCAACCCTCTCCTGTGAGGAGAGGATGTTTTAACATC
>JACOSX010000087.1 GCA_016178625.1 Ignavibacteria bacterium | reverse complement strand
TCATACGAGACGGAAATAAGAACGCCCTTCGTAGGAAATGAAAATTTATCTTCGGTATCAACAATGCTTTGAAGCTTCACGCCAACATACCGGTACTGCTCTGGAATATATCCCTGGCCTGAGAGCGGCGCCACTTTGTGGTTCGTCCAGCGCAGTTCTGCCAGAACATCTCCCAGGCGCTCGTAATGACTGCCAAAGGCGAGCGACCACCCGTAACGACTTTCACGATATCTTCCGTCTTCCACTCTCTCCCACCGTTCGGATGGGAGTGACTGATCGTCCCGATACGTATTAACGTCGCGAGATTTGAAAAACCCGTTCAGGTTGAGGGTGAAATACGAATGAAAGATCCTGTTGACGGTATATTCCAACCCGATTGCGCGGTCGCGGTCGCCGTATCTCATCACGACTCCGAGATCCTCCCATGCACCGCGGAAATTTGCGTCGCGGATATCGACGGTCGTCACGACGCTTCGTTCATCATCGGCATGAAACCCAAGTCGAAGAAGCTCCGAGCTTTTTTCATTCACTTTAAGAACGATCACCGGCTGGTTGTTTGTGTATCGCACATCGAGAAGAACATAATCGAAGAGTCCGGTGCTCTTGATGTTCACAATTCCCTGGTATGCTTTATCCATGTTGAATACATCACCTTCATCGAGTGGAAATTCGCGACGAATCACATAATCTCGCGTCCGATCATTTCCCTCGTAACGAATCTGCGCGATCCTGCCCTCGTTAATCCTAAATTGGAGGGATCCTTTGAGAGGATCGACGTGAAGCGATTCAATACGTGCAAGCGAGTAGCCTCTCTTCCGGTACATCGTGAGAATGTTCTCCATCGCTTTCTGAATTTCCACGTAGGAAAAGTTTGTTGCCTTGCACGAGGCAATCGCCCGCCGAATATCCTCATCGGGGACGAGCTCATTTCCAAAAAACTGTACATCGGTGAGTGCGGGGTTCGCCACTGCATGAACCTTCACGTCGGTCGGACTCCCCGCTTCGGTGACTTCGGCATAGACCTCCTGATACATGCCCGTCGCGTAAATGCGATTAAGCGACTCCTCGATTCGAAGGGGAGAAAGGGATCGTGTCTCGGCATAGTTCGAGAGTTCTTGTTTGATCTCATGCGGCAGCGAATCCCCCTGGAAGTCAAGAAGCGCTCGTCTGAACGGATCAACGGAAAGTGAGGAAGTTGTTTTTGTCCTTGCATGGATAGCATCGAGAATCTTCGGCATGCTTTCCTCCGTTACCCGTTCCCCGAGCTCGATGAGTTTATCGATACCGGTAAAGTCCGAAACGATCCTGTCCCCACCGCCGGGCGTGATGACCACGTCGGCGAGCTGGAGCTGCCGCGCATTAGCTTCCTGCATCATGATGCTCATAATCTGATCGGCAATTTCCCATGGCGCGTTCAGTTGATCCGATTTCCGCATGGAGCTTGTAGAGTTCACGACGATCACCACATCGCAGCCGAGCGATCGGGCAACATCCGCGGGAATATTCGAGACCAATCCTCCATCAACGAGAAACATCGAATCTCGTTCGATTGGTGAATACAACAACGGCACGGTCACACTCGCGCGCATCGCTTCGGCGAGCGAGCCGTGATCCATGATGACACGCTTTCCTGTAAGCAAATCGGTTGCGGTCGCGCGAAACGGTATTTTCAGGTCGTCAAAACTGGGATTTGGATGATAGAGCGCCTGCAGCGTGAGGTAAGAGAAAAAGTTCGAGAGTCGCTGACCGCTTGAGATCGACGATGGAATGATCGGCTGGAGGCCATCGAAGCGAATGAGAAGGAATCCTTCCTCGTGTGCCTGCTTCTGTCCAACGAAGAGGTCTGTCCTTTTCGTTTCTTCAGAGAACGAAAGGAGCTCGTTCCAATTCGTATAGATGGCGATGCTTTCTATCTCAGTCGTGGAATATCCTGCTGCGTACAAACCGCCAACAACGCTGCCGAGGCTGTTCCCAATGATGAGATCGATAGAAATGTTGTGTCGCTCAAGCGCCCGCAAGACGCCGATCTGCGCCAAGCCGCGACCGCCACCACCGCTGAACACGAGACCAACCTTGGGACGACCTCCTGATTGAATAGGATGCACGTGCATGCCATCAAGGCTTGGCGGCATGAATGACGGCTTTATAATGAGCTTGTTCTGACCAAAGACAGGTATGGTTACGAGAAGAAGGAGTGAAGAAAGAATGAAACTTCGGAGTACGATGATCGAATGGTAGATCAAAAACCCTTCCTGCAATAAATTTAGTCAACCCAAAGTAGAAAATTTCGGGAGGAAAATCAAGAATGGACGGACAAAGCTGCTGTCCTTTTAGGTGGGAGTCTGTCCAAAAAGAGGAGGGTGTCATTCTGGGTATAATGTCCAGAATGTGTTGCTGTTTTAGTGTGGACATAGTGACAAATACCATTGGAAATATGCAAGTCGATGACGATGTGCGAGACCACGATGCTGACGGTAACGTTGTTTGAGTCGAGAG
>JACOSX010000085.1 GCA_016178625.1 Ignavibacteria bacterium | reverse complement strand
AGCGCTGTCGCATGTCGTTGAGATATTCTTTTTTTGACTGTTTCGTCACCGGTAACCTCGTAGTATTTGGGTTACCTATATTATGAGGCAACGAATCAGTTTTCAACGCCCTTCGGTTACCTTTTTTATAGGGCAATTCGCCGTACGCCTACGATGCCAACCACTATAACATCAAGATGGGTCATGGTCGTGTGAATGCCTATAAGGCGTTGAAATATACACTTGAACACTTTGATTGTACTCTGAAAGGGAAAGACACGATTAAATTCAGCGAGAGTATATCCACAAAAGCCGGCACAAAACTTACAGTTGCTCCGGGAACAATCATTGCATTTTCACAAGGCGTTCAGCTCACTATCAATGGGTCGCTAGTAGCGAAGGGGACCTCATCGCAGCCGATTACATTCACGTCGACTAAATCGAACCCCGCTCCTGGTGACTGGTATGGTCTCTTCATCGGCGGAAATACACCCGACACGCTCCAGTACTGTACGGTCAATTATGCTCAGTATGGTGTTACTGTCAGCAGCACTGCCGCGACACTGTTGCAAAATTGTTCTCTGACGAACTGCAGTAGTGCAGGTATTTACGGCTACAATGCTCTCGTGTATGGCGCCGTCATCAACATTCAAAATAGTACGATTCAAAACAATGCTCAATCTGGTCTTCTGCTGTTTCAAGCGCAAGCGAATGTTACAGGATCAACAATAAGTAACAACACCGGAGATGGCATCAACGTGACCAAGTCGGCAGCTCTGTCAATCGATCACACGAATGTGCAAAATAACGGTGGGGTTGGTCTCAGAGCTACTGAGGCGTCAACTTCTGCGCTACTCGCTGCTGGCGGAGCAGGTCAAGGGTGGAATGTGGTCACAGGCAACGCCAGCGGACAGGTCTGGGTAAATCCAGGTGCAACGGTTTTTATCGGAGACAAATGGCAGCAATGCGACTGTGAGACGAAGCCCAAGGGTGAACCACCAACGGTGTTGGTAGGCTGCGGTCCGGGCTGCACGTTCGCGTGGCATGAGTCTGGTGGATACAATACAATTAACGGCAACTATTATTGGGTGAACAATACACCGATCACTCCAGCCGTGTTCGCGCGCCTTACCTATTGGGGTGTATGTCCCACACCGCCTGCGGCAGCGTTTAATGGAACGGTGTATCGGGAATATCCTCAAGGTTGCGCGGAAATTGCACCGATCGTCGTTCATGAGAAAAACGATTCTGATGTTGATCAATTGCAGTCGGTTTCTGCAAGCACGTCTGACGCACTCCAGGTAATCAAGCATCTTCTCTCTTTGGTCAACAATAACCCTGATAGCGCGGACTACGCGATTCCGATGCTGTCATCGCTCGTAGGTCCGCTCGGCAAGTACATTTATGCTTTAGGTGTGCCGTGGGAGAATTATCTCATCAATCTCGAACAATCATCACTATCACCCAGATTGAAACGACAAGCACTTGTGTACAAAATCGAGGCAAGGCTCGAACGTCAAGACTATAGTAGTGTGCTCTCACTCTGCAACACTATTCTTCAAGGAATACCAGACGATGAACTTTGGTTTTACTGCCAGGCTCAGGTAATTTCTGCGTACGTTGGTATGGGTAATCTTGCTAATGCTGAACAGGCGTATGCTTCCATGCGTGTGCGAGGTGAAAGTATAGATCTCCAAGAAACTTTGGAATTGAGGAGAATGCTCGACGCAGTGAGTGGAAGGTTATCATCTCCCTCATCAGGTCAATCTCAGTTGGTGAAAAACTCTGTGAAGAATACTTCATCGACAAAACCCACAGCGTATATTCTTGAGCAGAACTATCCGAACCCGTTCAATCCTAATACTGACATCACTTACGGGCTGCCTGAGGATGTTTTCATAACGTTGAAAATTTACGATGTCCTGGGGCGTGAAGTGAAAACGTTAGTCAATGAAGCTCAGCAAGCAGGGTACAAGACAGTTAGTTTTGATGCGAGTAATTTGTCGAGCGGTCTGTACTTCTATCGACTGCAATCAGGCAAGTTTGTCGACGTGAAGAAAATGCTCTTGATGCGATGAGTGCCAAGCTAAACTGTTCCAAATCTATTCAGGTGAGATGGAGACGGCGGTTTCTATCAAGTCCTGAATGTGGTAAAACTCTGAAGCCACGTAGCGAGGAGTCAGCCCGGGGTCGAAAACACCCCGTGGCTAAGCGACTCGACAATGTAACCTGAAAGGGTGCTACGCAATAGGCCAGGTCGCAACGTAAGTGAACGCACAGGT
>JACOSX010000082.1 GCA_016178625.1 Ignavibacteria bacterium | reverse complement strand
ATCCCCTCACGTTCAAATACTTCCTGAAGCTGCTTGCTCTTCTTCTCCGAGGGCCGTATCTTCTTATTCATGGTGCTGTCTCCTTTTATTTGATTAGAATTTGTGGTTTGCTCACTTCAAATCTAACCAACCGGAGCGGCCCCTCCTAATTTTTACACAAATATACGGACTTCATCCCGCTCACATTCTATTTGTTAAGTCGGGGATGAGACTCTGCTTGGCTCAAGTTAGAGAGTTCGCTCCATGCCGTTTGCCACAAAAGAAAATGAATTGGTTTATAGGCGGCAACCGGCACGGAGTAAACACGCGCAACGTTATGTGCAACGGGTGTTAGTGTAAAACGGTAAAGCCGTGGAAGGATATCCTATATGTCGACAAAAATGTTCAACATTAACATTTCATCCATTGCCACTTTAGTGGCGCTACTGACTATGTTCCGTACAGCCTCTTCACAGGACGTGCAAGGAGTCATCTACCTTGACCAGCCTAAAGACATTGAAATGGGATTGTATCTTTCATCGTGGCCCTCTCTGCAGGAATGTATCTCTAAACTCCAGTCTCACGATACCCTCGCGGCAGAGACATGCCTTCAGAATCTCACCACGCAAGGCAGAGATAAAGATGGTGTGTTGAACCTTCTTACTCAAGTTCAACGCCATCAAGGAAATCTCGACCAAGCATGGGAAACCATTGATAAAGCGATCGAACTTTCGCCTAAGCAGCATCTTCACTATTTTCAAAAAGCGCTCATTGCGTTCAAGCAGCGAGAAAACTCATCGTTCTTTCTCTCTCAATGGAAGTGGCATATCCGTACTAAAGACGCATACGAGCAAGCACTTGCCCTTGAGCCTCGCATGCTTCCCTATCGATACTATGTCTTTTATTCTTATATCAACACTCCTGCGATAGGTGGTGGGGACAAAGAGAAGGCACTCAAAATTGCCCAAGAGGGCATTGATCTCGGATTTCGAGAGTGTTACCTAATGCGAGCTGACGCATATCGAGTTCTTGACAAATTTCCAGATGCGTTTCGTGACTATGACACGAGCATCGCACTACGTATTTTCAAGAAGAACCTTGAGTCCTTCAGGGGCGCAGGCTATGCGGCGATGGACCAAAAAAACTGGGCACGGGCAAAACGCTATTTTGATTACCTCATTGAATGCAGAGCGGATCGTCCAGATTCTTATGACTGTTTGGGCGACTACTTCCTTGCAGTCGGCGACACGGTGAATGCGATCAAAGCATTCGAGAAGGCACTCGAAAAGAATCCTAAGTTCGAACCGTCTACGGAAAAGCTGCGTAGGTTGAAAAGGAAAGAGTGAAGGAACAAGGAACCGACCACGCCCGCTGCACATAGCAATGCTGCTTTACGACGCTCACATTTTTTTGATGAGGCAGGGTTGAAGCTCAGCTTGGCTAATGTTATAGAGTTCGCTCCATTTGTTTTGCCGCAAATGAAATTTGTCTATCGTAGCGGTAAAACAAACGGCGTAAAGCACAAACGCTATGCGTCATTGGTTTGCTTGGTGTCTCCATGCCAACATCATTATGTCTGAGAATGACAGATTTACTCCCGTTGACTCTTCGGATAGCGTCTAATAAAGGAGAAGGAAGATTTTGAGATGAACACGCTCCTTACTGCAGTGAGAGCTTTCATCTACATGATCGGCTTTATATTGCTCTGGGGCTGGATTGCCCTAGGCGTTCGCCGGTACGATCATAGTTTCGGGGTAGTGCTACCGTTATGGACGGAAATAGTTGGAATCGTTCTAATGATCGGTGGAGGAATTCTCGCGATTCTCTGTGTGGGAATATTTGTTGTTCGTGGAAAGGGAACCGCTGCTCCTTTTGACGCTCCGCGTGAATTTGTTGCTGTTGGTCCATATCGTTATGTTCGTAACCCCATATACATTGGGGGCTGGATCGTGCTCATCGGTTTCGGTTTGTACCAGCATTCGCTCTCAATCCTCTTTTTCTCTTTGGTCTGGCTTTTGCTTGCGCATTTCTTTGTTCTCTTTGTCGAGGAAGACGGACTTGAGAAACGGTTTGGCCATAGTTACCTCGAATATAAGAAATCGGTTAATCGCTGGATACCGAAATGGAACTAAGTCGCGACGGTTTATTCGACATACATAAGTTTATGCCCTTTCATACATTCGAGTCGCAAACCAACTAAGTGCACAAGCATTATGGAAGATATATATTTTAATCTCAGTGAATGGCTTAATCTTGCTGCCCGATGGATTCACGTATTTGCCGGCATCATGTGGGTCGGGCAAACATATTTCTTCACCTGGCTCGATGGGCGTTTTTCTGAAATGACCGCCGACAATGCTGTGAAGAACCCGGATGAACATGTATGGATGGTTCATAGCGGTGGTTTTTACGTGGTCGGAAAGCAACCACGACCTCAGCACCTTCCGAAAACGCTCCACTGGTTCAAGTGGGAAGCCGCGATGACATGGCTAAGTGGAATCACCTTGCTCATTCTTGTCTATTATGCGGGGGGTCTTATGGTGAATGAGCATATGGAAGAGAACACCGCGATCGTTATAGGAATCAGTCTCATTGTTGTTTCATGGTTTATCTACGACATGCTATGGAGGTCAAAACTCGCCAAGCGTGAGATGGTTGGAGCGTGCATCTCGTATGCGCTGTTGGTACTGGTCAGCTTTGGGCTCACTCATATTATGGAAGGACGTGCTGCGTACATGCATGTCGGCGCCATGTTGGGCACGCTGATGACTGCCAATGTGTGGCTCCGAATATTACCTGCACAGCGCACGATGGTGGCAGCACTCCACGAAGGGAAAGAACCGGATCTTATGTTGGCAGCACGAGCCAAGATGCGCTCCAAGCATAACACCTTCATGGCAGTGCCGGTTGTCTTCATCATGATCAGCAACCACTATCCTGTCACGTCATACGGCGACTCATGGAATTGGGTGATCCTCTCTGTCTTGATTGTGGCAGGTTGGGGTGCTGCAAAGATCATACGGAGAGCATGAGGAGAATAGTCATGGAAGATACTCGCAGCGAAATATATCAACGGCTTAAGAAGATGCTGAAAAAATATGAACCTCCCTTCATCGCCAAGAGTGATTACGACTCACGCTATGAATTGCGGTCGATGAAGGATATCGAGATCGCGGGGAGAAAAAGGAGTGAAGTGTTCTTTGCCGGACTTATTATTCAAAGCAGCTACTGAAAGCGATGGTGTTTTGTGTAATTAATTTTTTTTAATTAGCTATCAAGAAAAAAAATTGCCAAATTTGATCCACCGGTATTACCCCTATCAACGAGTCATTGAAGGAGATTAACCCTATGAAATTCTTTTCTGCTCTTCTTGCTCTTGCGTTTGTTATTTCTGGCTGCAACACTCGGACCGAGGAACTGGAAAAACAGGCTGCAGCATTGCAGTCGAAAAACAGCGAGCTGAGTCAAGAATTATCAACACGCGATGCCTACATCGATAGCGTCACACAATCGATGAACGAAGTATATGACAACATCGAGCGCGTGCGATCGAAGGAACGACAGATCCTGCAGGAATCGAGTCAGATGGAAACCACAAAAAAACTCAACAGGCAGGAAGTGCGGGAGAAGTTGCTGCAGCAAATATCCACTATTGATTCCAACCTCGCCAGCAACAGAAAGAAAATCAACGACCTTCAAGCGAAGGTCAGTTCATACAGAACGCAGTTTGCCGGTTTGAAGAATATGGTGGCAACGTTGAAGCAAACTATCGAGGAACGTGAGCAAGCCATCGCGCAATTGGAAGAGAAAGTGCGCGGACTTGAAACACAAGTCAGCGAGGGGAAGCGGTTGATTTCGGAACGCGACTCAGTGATTACTCGACAGACCGCTGTCATTGACGTCCAGGAAAAACAGATCACAACGGGGTTCTACATCGTAGGCACGCGGAAAGATCTTGAGAGCAAAGGAATCATCACACGCGAGGGCGGATTTCTTTGGGGACTCCTCGGCTCCACTACCGTACTCGCCAACGGATTCAATCGCGAATATTTCAAGCCGATCAATAAAGAACGCGAGATGTCGATAGAAGTAACCGGGAAGATCGTGGAGATCGTGCCGAAACGCAACGAACAATTTTATACCGCGTCTGCTCAACAAGACAAGCATTCTCTTCTTAATATCGTCGAGCCAAAGAACTTCTGGCAGGACAATTACCTTGTCATCATCACGGAATAAGTTCATCTGAACGCGATGACCGTCCTACGAAGACGGTCATCGTGGTAGTTCCACCCACTTCGTGCCTTTCAACTCCCCAGCGGTTGTTTTCGCCTCTTTCCCGGTTATCGCCCCCGCTGCTTGACAGAAAGAGAATAATTCAGTACAATTACCGCTGTCAAAAAGAACCATACCAGTATTGAGATTCAGTCGGGTTTTTTTGAGGAATCGACATGCTGCGAGACATCCGGTGTTTTATACGATGGCACCGCCACTTCCGATTGACTATGTCGATAAGGACGCGTGAACATATCGAAAAAACTCTCTTACCAAACACCTGCGGTGTGAACAATTAATTCACCATCCACTCACAATACAAGGAGTTTCGCATGGACCAGCATCTTTCACAAATCAATTACCTGGCGGTCCTCGCTTCAGCGATCAGCAATATGATCATTGGTGCAATGTGGTATTCACCGATACTGTTTGCGAAAAGTTGGATGAATGAAATGGGAATGAAAGCCGAGGATATGGAGAAGACCAAGGCTGGAGCAAAGAAAGGGTACATCATTAGCATGATCGGTTCACTTGTTGCGGCTTTTGTTATGGCGGCGCTCATTGCGCGGATGGACGTTCAGACCCTATTCGGTGGGATAAAATTAGGCCTAGCTGCAGCAATCGGATTCATTGCTACCACGCAGGCGGCCAATTACAGTTTTGAGTCGCGGTCGATGAAGTTGTATCTCATCAATGTAGGATATACGGTCGTCACGTACGTAATCATGTCTGTGATCTTAATGAGTTGGCGATAGGAGTCGCAAGATTCTTCCATCATGCAGCATCGTGTTCAGGGGTATGAGTCTCGGTTCGTTCTTATCCTCATAGTAGTGATCGTCGGATTAACCTGTTTGGCATGGTCAAACAGGTTCATCCAGGACGATGCGTTCATTTCGTTTAGGTACGCTGAAAACCTCGCCCATGGACATGGGCTTGTGTGGAATCCCACGGAACGGATCGAGGGTTACACTAACTTCCTATGGACACTTCTCATCGCTGGAGGAATCTCACTTGGTTGTGATCCTCTGTTGTGTTCACAAATTCTGGGGATATGCTTCTTTGTCCTTTCCTTATTCTTCACCTACATGCTCTCCAGGCTTATTCTTCAATCCCGAACGATGAGCCTCCTAACGGTCATTCTGCTCGGCACAAATTATACCTTCAGCGCGTATGCGACCGGTGGACTTGAAACACCAATGCAAGCTGCTCTCTTCGTCATGAGCACGTTTTATTGCATCGACGGACTTGGTAAGAAAGGAAACACTATCGGAAACCTCCTCATCCTATCGCTGTTACTCACACTCGTCGTACTGACCCGGCTCGACTCTGCCTTACTGTGTAGCGTTCTTTTTACTGCAACAGTCATTCACTTATTAAAGGAGGATCGCGCGCCACGTGAAAGGTTCGTCAACGTGCTCTGCCTGATACTTCCATTCTCTGTGCTGGTCGGTTCCTGGTTCCTATGGAAGTTATCGTATTATGGCGATGTTCTGCCCAATACATTTTACATCAAGGCTGCATCTTCCACTTCCCCCGGGAGAGGGTTAAACTATCTCTACCGGTTTACTTCCTCATACCTGTTGTTTGCTTTTCCCATAGCAGGCATCGTTGCTGCCAAGGACATCTTAAAGAAACCATATCACAATATTCTCATTCTTGTTTGTATTATTCTGCTCTGGGTTTTGTACATCATCAAAATCGGCGGTGACTTTATGGAGTTTCGATTCCTAGTCCCAATCCTTCCGATAACATTCATTTTCATCGTCTGGTTGCTGATCAATATCATTCGCTGGGAAATATTGAGAAGGGGACTGGTCGCATTGATACTCATCGGGACGGCGGTTCACGCATCAACTTTCGAGTACAACGAAAGAGATCGGATCGAGCCAATCAAACAACTCCAGGACCACATCATTGATGAACACGAGAATTGGATAGGAATCGGGAAAGCGTTGAGTACGTTCTTCAATCACAGTCGCGAAGTGTCAATTGCAACGACTGCGGCAGGCGCGATACCGTACTATTCACAACTTTACGCCGTTGACATGTTGGGCTTGAACGACAGATGGATAGCCAAAAACGGCACACCCATCAGCACCATTCCCGGTCACCAACGAATTGCTCCATTGAAGTACCTTATTGAACGGAAAGTCAACCTTGTTATTTCTCACCCGCTTGTTCTAAGAATCTCAGAGCAGGCAAATAGATTTCCGTTCTTGCCAATAAGTCCGGGTGATGATCTTTCTGGTTTAAGAATTATTGAAATTCCCTTGGACGCACATTATAAGTTTCTGGCGCTTTACTTAACACCAAGCCCGATCGTTGATGCGGCGATCAGAAATAACAAATGGAAGTCTCGAGTGGTCGTCATGAGGAAGGATGAAGATGGTTTAATGAAAAACCCCGTCCATCACTGAACGGGGTTTCTTTCAAGCTGTTGGTTCTTTTTTTAAACTGCTTGTTTACTTCTTCTCTCCTTCTCCCGCCATCTCCACTTTCGTGATCATGATGCCGTTGACACCCGCGTGTGAACGAACCATCCCGGTCGCCTCGACCTCATGTCCGATATGATCCATTAACTTTGCGTTGGGTCCCGCACTGTGATCGTCGGGCATAACAGAGACATAGAGTTTTCCATTCTTGCTAAGGATGCCAAGCGGTCCACCAGCTTTTGCGCAAGCCTCAGCACAACCTTTATGCTCCTCTCCTTTGCCCTTCTCACCGTGAGCAAGATAACAGGAAACATCAACGACTTCTCCTTTGATCGTCATTGACTTATCCTTGGACGCCATCTTCATTTCGACTTTACCCTCTTTCATCTTATCCTGCCCAAATGCACTTGAAATAGCAAGCACGAGAAGAAGTGTGAACAGAACAACCAGGTTTCGTTTCATGGGTGACCCTCCGTTATAATAATTGTTGTTTGAAATAATTGAGTATTGAAATAGTACCATCAATAGGCACCAATTCTAACACATGGCAGTTGGTTAAAAGTTCCAACCTACAATTCGAAGAAGGCGAGGAATCGGATGATCTTATTTCTTGACATAGATATAGAGTTCTTGACCGGGCTTCACTGCGCCAGATTTGAGAAGATTCCATTTCTTGATCTGGGGGATGGAAACATGGTACTGCTCTGAGATCGACAACATTGTCTCACCCTTCTTGACAGTGTGAACAATAAGCTCACCTTCATCCTCACTGCCACCCGACTGGTCACGGATCTCAGGCTGCTTATTTCCAGAGGGAGGCGGAACGATGGTGGGAGTCCGCTGTTGTTCTTTTGTTACGATGGGTTCTTCGGTTTTTTTCTGAGGAGATGCATCCTTATTAACAACATCCTGCTTTTTTTCTTTTTTCTCCACAGATACGGGTGAAGGAGATGGAGTTTTTGTCTCTTCCTTCCTGGAAATTGGGGGAGGTATTTGGTTTTTTGTTTCCACGTGCTCTTTCGGAGCAACCTGAGGTGGAGCCTTCGCGATTTCTTTTCTTGGTGTCTCGGCAACCAGGGGAGCGGGCTTTCCCGGCTCGGCCGGTTTCTCTATCGGCTTAAGAAGCTGCTGCGCGGTCCACTTGTTTAGGACAAACATCTGCGGTGATGTCGATATGCTCACAAAATACTTTGAAGAGTCCGGAAGCATGGGGTATAAATTCAACGACGTCTGATCCTGTCCTTTAATTGATAACACGATTGGATAGGACTCAATTTTAGCAGCCGTGTCAACGAAATCGTCGGCACGGAGGTTCGAAAGAGAATTCAAGATCGGATTCATGACACTCGATTCGATCGTCTTGTCTCCTGACTTCCACCCGGTTGTATCGTGGCGGAAATGATAGTCCTTATTACCTACAGAGTACGAGAGTTCTTTTATGGACTCGGAGGTGGTTGTGAGAATTGTCTTATCTCTCCATTCTTTTACATCTTTGGTGATAAGCCAGGAATCGAGGCCCTCGCCGAGATAGACATCTTTTGATCCCAAGACACGGAAATAGACTTCGGAGAATGATGGGCCCATCTTCCCAATAATCATGCTGACAGTTTTTCCTTCCCGATCCGTAACAACGAACGCCGTGCCGCTACTGTCGACCTGAAAGAGACCTTGCTTTTCAGGGTTGGAGGAGATGAGACTGCCGACCTTGAATTTGGAAATACCCTTGAGAACTTGAGCGACGGCCATCGGATCGGCAACGTAGTGAATGGGTGCGGTAATTGTCCACCGCCCGCCGACGTTCTCGATTGCAATGGTCTTGGCTGACCGTGTAATTTCAAATTTCGCAACGGATCCCGAATCGACCCTGACGGAAACCTGGTCGGGCTTGTAGCTTGCCTCGCGCTCTTTTTCCGACGGGAGCAAGAAAAGGGTGATCGCTCCAAGCACGAGCAGTAATCCGATCAGAATGAGAGTAGAACGGTTCATTGTAAAATTCTTTCCTTCACACTAAAGTCCTCTGGTTTCGAGTCTTTTTCGCATCGAGACGCGCCATCGCCACCGAACAACCCCCACAAGAACAACAAGCAGTGGAGGAACAGCAAGATTAACTCCTTTCACCCAAGCTTTTGTCCCTTCAGCAACTTCATCGAGCGGTTTGCTTCCACTGTCACGCGCGCGGATTGATGCAAGGCCAATATCATCGGCAAGCCAGTCCACGAGATTGCTCGCGAGCAAGAAGTTATCTTTGTTGCCGCCGGAGAGTTGATCTTGGAGAAAATCTCCATCTCCGACGACGACGATCTTAGAAAGCTTGCCCGTTGGGATTCTATTTGTCGTATCGAGCGAACCCTTGAGAGTTGAGTCGACACCGACCGGCTTGCTCGCGAATGCGCTCGCAAACGCACCTTCGACCGTGACTGTAAGAGGGATCCCCGACTCCTTAAACATATCCTTTGTCATCTGCATGGTCGGGTTGATCGTGAAGTAGTTTTCCTGGCGTCCGCTCTTGTTGGATGATCTCACCAAAACATTCACCGTCAATCCCTTCGTTCTCGCAAGACTGGTATCGATGGAGCTCGCAAAGTAATAAATGACGGAACTGAGGTCTTTAACGACAGGGCTCGTTTTGCTGAAGTCGCTTGCCCGAGGAAGGTAATAGAACGGGATTTGATTTTGTAAGACCATAAATCCTGCCTGCTGGCTCACTGTCACATAAGCGCAGCTTGCATCGCGCACCATGTCTGTGTTGATCCGGATGCCATACGATTCGAGCAGATCGTCAAGATTCAGGTTGAGAGCCTGTCCCATCTGGCTCTGAAGAGTCGCGTTGACTTTATTCAACATGAACGCGATTCTTCCACCTTTCATCAGATACTGATCGATAAGAAATTTTTCCCAGTTCTTAAACGGCTGTGAAGGCGCAACGATCAATAGTACGGCAATATCTGAAGGAATCGGTTTTCCGCCGCTCAACTCGACGGTTGTCACCTGATATTGTTTTGCTAACATCTCCTG
Source organism: Ignavibacteria bacterium (assembly GCA_016178625.1). Classification (GTDB taxonomy): domain Bacteria; phylum Bacteroidota; class Ignavibacteria; order UBA10030; family SZUA-254; genus JACOSX01. The sequence goes on along the minus strand of JACOSX010000082.1, from coordinate 16,806 downwards.
CACGTGACTAACTTGCTGGAGAGCTGGCTCCCCGTGACCGCTCATGAAACCAATTTTCCTCAGTTCCTTCGAGGTCATCTTCTTGATCGCTGAACTGATTTCGTACTCCAGATTGGATGTCGATTGGACAACAGGGACCCGTTCCTGCTTATCTCCGAACAGGAAGACCAGACCCATGTACGCTTTTTCGATCTGCAGCTTGTCTTCTTTTAGGACCTGCACCTGCACGGGCGGAATGCCATACCGTTGTGCCTCTTGCTCAAGCTCCTCCTTTTTTCCAGGATCGACAAATTCGTATTGGAAATTTCCACTTGCGTAGGCACGGTATTCATCGAGCTGATCTTGCACATCGCGTTTGTTGTTATTATACGGCGCAGGGAGATCGGATGTAAAGTATGCTTTCACTAAAAACTTATCGTCCAGCGATTTCACGAGATTCTTGCTTGCATCGGAAAGTGTGTAGAGCTTCTCCTGCGTCAGGTCGACGCGCTTGAAGAAACGCACCGCGATAATATTGACAAAGATGATGATCCCCAGAACCAAGAGGATGCGAAGTATGTTTTGGCGCCGATGTTTCATCGATTCATTGCCTCCTTCATGACCACCTGCGCTTCTGGAGAACGACCGTCCCCAGGAAAAGTGAAAATCCAACCGACGATGCGTAATAAATCATATCTCGTGAATCAATGACACCTCGGGCGATATTCGAAAAATGGTAATCAACGCTGATATATTCCAGCGTCGACGCCAAAGTGCTCGGCAAGTAAAAGAGAACCTTGTCCAACATGAACAGTCCGAACACAATGAGAAAGCTGACAATAAAAGCAACTACCTGGTTCTCCGTAATCGAAGAACCAAATACGCTTACGGCAAGGAACACGGCGCCTACGAACATCAATCCGAGATAGCCTCCGATGACCGGACCAAGATCAAGCTTGCCAATAACCGAGATCGAGATGTAATACACAAGCGTCGGCATCAAGGTGAGAAAGTATAGAGCCCACGCTGCGAGGAACTTGCCAGTGATAATCTCATACTCACGGACTGGCTTCGTGATCAGCAACTCGAGCGTGCCCGATTTTTTCTCTTCGGAGATAAGCCGCATCGTAACTGCAGGAGCAAAAAAGAGTAAAAGGAACGGCGTCATCTCAAACACGGTTCGCATCGACGAGATGTTTGCGATGAAGAGATTGCTGGTGAAGAACCATCCCAAAATCACCAAGAAAACAACAATGACAATGTACGCCACCGGTGAATTGAAGAACGACCGCAGTTCTTTCTGAAAAATATATTTGATGTTTGCAAACTTCATATGACTCAATGAGCTGTAAGTTGTCTGAAGATCTCCTCAAGGCTCGTCTTTTCGCGGTGAAGCTCAAGCAGCCCCCACCCCTTTTGCACACAGAGCTGGAAGAGGTCTTTCCGGATATCGGTCGCGTTTGATGTTTCAACGCTGAGTTTCTTCACGCCATCGCGTTCCTCAACTAACGAGATAGTCTCGATTGCGGGGATACTCCTCACCTGAACGGACACCATCTCGAATGATTGTCCACCGGGAACTTCAACTTCCAGAATAATTTTCTCACCACCATGGAGATTTCGCTGGAGGTCTTCAATCGGACCGTCGGCGACGATCTTTCCGCGACTGATGATAATCACTCTATTGCACGTTGCCTGCACCTCAGGAAGGATGTGTGTTGAGAGCACAACGGTCTTTTGCTTCCCAAGATTTCGGATCAAGCTGCGGATTTCAACGATTTGGTTGGGATCCAACCCGCTGGTCGGCTCATCAAGAATCAATACTCTCGGATCGTGGATCATCGCCGCCGCAAGTCCAACGCGCTGTCGATATCCCTTCGAAAGCTGTCCGATATCTTTATGTTTCATCTCTCCAAGTCCACACACATCGACCATTTCTTTCATCCGTCGAGGAATCATGAGCTTTGTGACACCCTGAAGCTGCGCGGCATATTCAAGATATTCAAGCACGTTCATGTCAAGATAGAGCGGATTCTGTTCTGGCAGGTAACCCACAAGCTTGCGGACTTCGAACGACTCTGTTTGAATGTCTCGACCTTCCACTTTCACCGAACCAGCATTCGGCGAAAGATAACAGGTAATAATCCGCATCGTTGTGGTTTTCCCAGCACCATTAGGACCAAGAAAACCAAGAATCTCTCCCGAGTGAACCTCAAAGGAGATGTTATTTACCGCTTTAGCGTCACCGTATAACTTTGAAAGATTACTGACGAGAATGGACATCGTTACTGGTTGATTAAAAAAGAAGAATATTTCGGGTATTGTGCTTCGTTCGGATGGAAAATATGAAGATTTTTTAGGAAAAAAGCAAGTTCGTCAACCAATCGTACTTCTTGTGTGTCCTGGTAAATGGTGCTTTGATTGTTGAAAAAGATTGCCGCAACTTTTTAACACCCCCATTCGTCTAACTGTACATCTGCGATCCATAAAAGGAGTGCTCTTTCCATGAAATATCTCGCGACAATCATCATAGTGCTTACGATCTTCAATGGGGCTCCCGCCGGGTTACCGAACATTCTCGACACCTCAGTCAGTAAATCGCCAAACACCGACACAACAATTCATCGACCTACGGTGACCGCACTCCGCGTTACCAATCCGATCAAGATTGATGGAATCTTATCTGAGGCGGAATGGCAGCATCTGGGCACGACGCAATTCACTCAGCGTGACCCAATTGAGGGTTCTCTGCCGTCGCAGAAAACAGAAGTGTGGGTTGCGTACGACGATGCGGCTCTCTATATTGCCGCCCGCATGTACGACGCGCATCCTGATTCGATTATGAGCCGGATCGGTAGGCGTGATGCTGACCTCAACTCTGATTGGTTTTATGTCGGTATTGATTCTTACCACGATCGACGGACTGGATTTTACTTTGGAGTGTATGCCGGTGGCTCGATGAGCGACGGGACCCTTTTCAATGATTCGTGGGATGACAACACGTGGGATGGTGTGTGGGATGCAGCGACAAGCATTGACGATCAGGGCTGGACGGCAGAGATGAAAATTCCGTACTCGCAGCTCCGTTTTCCCAAACGAGACGAGTATACGTGGGGGATCAATTTCATTCGCTCGATTGAACGCAACAAAGAACGCGATGATTTTGTGTTAGTCCCGAAAAAGGAGAGTGGGTGGGTTTCGCGTTTTGCGGATCTTGTCGGACTACGCGACCTCAACCTGCCGCGCAAGCTCGAAATCTTACCCTACGTCGTATCGAGTGGAAAATTTCTTCAGCATGATGCCGGCGACCCCTTCAATAATGGGCATACCTTTAATCAAAATATAGGAGCAGATGTTAAAGTTGGGCTTGGCAGCAACCTCACGTTAAACGCAACATTGAATCCTGATTTTGGACAAGTCGAAGTCGATCCTGCAGTCGTGAATCTCACCCAGTACGAAACTTTTTTCGAGGAAAAACGCCCGTTCTTCGTCGAAGGCTCCAACTTTCTTGATTTCGGCTTCGGCGGCTCGAACAACAACTGGGGATTTAACTTTGGCAATCCAAGCTTCTTCTATAGTCGTCGCATCGGAAGACCACCGCGAGGGGACGTCCAACACTCCGATGATGATAACCAGCACGATGTGTTCACCGATATCCCTGATCGCACCCATATCATCGGAGCGGCAAAGTTAACAGGAAAAATCGCCGAGGGATGGTCGATCGGCGCACTTCAGGCATTCACCGCACGGGAGTATGGAAAAACTGACAGCGCTGGAGTCCGTTTCGCCGATGTCGTTGAACCATTCAGCTATTATGGTGTCGTAAGAAGCCAGCGAGAATTTAATGAAGGACATCAGGCAATCGGCATGATCGGCACAGGAGTCATGCGCGACTTCAACAGAGGGTACCTTGTCGATAATTTCAACCACGGATCCTACGCGTTCGGTGTAGACGGATGGACCAATCTCGATCCCGACCAGATGTGGGTAATGACTGGATGGCTTTCGACCACGCGAATCGAAGGAACATCTGACCGTATCCTGTCGATTCAAAAAAATTCCTTGCACTATTTCCAGCGCCCTGACGCAGACTATCTTGCACTTGATGCTAATGCAACTTCGCTCGCCGGATACGGAGGACGCGTTGCTATCAACAAACAGAAAGGAAACACTTATCTCAACGCTGCCGTAGGTGTCGTCTCTCCTGGATTCGATTCCAACGATCTCGGATTTATGTTCCGAACTGATGTCATTAATGCCCATCTCGTTCTCGGGTATAACTGGTTCGAGCCCGATGGGTTTTTCCGGCGAAAAGGTTTTAATCTTGCCACCTTCAGAAATTTTGATTTCGGAGGGCGGAAAAATGGTGAAGGATATTTTCTCTTTTATAACACACAATTTATGAACTACTGGCGGCTGAATGGCAACTTCATTTTTAATCCAGCAACGTTCGATTCTCGTAACACACGAGGCGGTCCATTGATGAAGAACACCAACATATATGTTATTAATCTGTTCGGCTCTTCTGATTCTCGACAAGCTGTGGTATTTGACTACGGCTTTTCAGGAGCCAGAAGTGAATCGGGCGGATGGCGCACCACGTGGGATCCGGGAGTCACTTGGAAACCAACGTCAGGTATCAATCTGAGCTTATCTCCGGAAATCAATCACGACGTAACCATCGCGCAATGGGTAACAGAGCAAGATGATTCTTCCGCGATCCGCACGTATGGCGCCCGGTATATTTTTGGGAAGCTTGACTTACAAGAGGTTTCCGCGAACATCAGATTAGATTGGACGTTCACTCCTAAACTTACACTGCAGTTGTTTTTGCAACCGTTAGTTTCTGTAGGTCGATACAATGAATTCAAGGAATTGAAAGAGCCGGGAACCTACTCGTTCAACCTTTATGGGGAAGACAACGGCTCAAACATCAACAAGAACGCCGATGGTGACTACGATGTAGACCCCGATGGAACAGGCGTTCATAGTTTTACCATCAGCAACCCTGACTTTAACTTCAAATCGCTCCGAGGCAACGCCGTGCTGCGGTGGGAATATTTACCGGGCTCGACGCTTTATCTCGTCTGGACTCAGCAACGCACGAATACCCTCGATGCTGGTGATTTCAACTTCGGGAGAGATTTCCATAACTTGCTTTCAAGTCCGGGCGACAATGTATTCCTGATTAAGGCAAGTTATTGGTGGAACCCGTGAACGGATGGGCTCTCATCGTAACGATGGTACGCGAAAGAGTTCCTTATCTAAAGGGTTGGGATGTCTTCGCAATTGATCGGGGTCAGCGCTCGTAGATGCCGGTCACTTTCGCAGAGGCGATCACTTTTCCTTCAAGCGCTTTCTTGAATGTAGCGAGCGATGTGTTCTCCGGAAGATCCAGCAAACCGACATTCAACGCGTAAAGTGTCACTTCGTAAGGATGAGGTCCGGAACCTTTTGGGGGCTCAGGTCCACCGTAACCGACTGTACCGTAGGTGTTGTACAATTCTTTCGAGCCTGCCGGCATTCGTTGTCCCGAAGCACCCTCGGAAAGTCCCGTCGTTTTTGGGGGAAGGTTGATAACAAACCAATGCACCCAATTCTTCGCGACCGGGTGAGGATCGACTATCGAAAGAGCAAACGACTGGGTAGTTGGTGGAGCGTCACTCCAACTCAGCGGAAGAGAAATATTTTGACCGCCTGTGACGCCGGGATGGGCATATTTCGTGGGAATCGGTTTCCCGTCCTGAAATGCAGACGATACGATTCGCACCGGGGAATCCTCCGGAAGATATTGTCTACTTCTTGTTAGACTTAAAGCTCGCGAGGGCGCGATCGACTGTCTCGTAGGTATCGAACACTTTGACGAGCTGGGTCATGACGAATAAGTTCTGAACTTTTCCCTCCACTCGCGCAAGACGAAGCTCTCCCTGAGTTGCGCATGGTCGTGAGTGCGGAGATCAATGTTCCCAATCCGGAGCTGTTCATGTAATTTACACCACCGAGATCCACAACAACATGTTTCACATCATCGTTAACGAGGCTGTGAATTTTTTCTCGAATTGTTGTTGTGTCTGGTTCGCCAAGAAGGTCACCCTTGAGGGTAATGACGGCAACATTGTCTTCCAATTTCTCCTTAATTTGCATAGAACTCCCGCTTAATGTAAGTTTGGTTCTCAGGATTGAGTTGAATGATCCATCATACAAAAGTCTTGAGTAAAAGTCAACTATTTTCCTGTGTAGGTACTGGCTCAGTATGAATGAAACCGTTGTGAAATCACGTGGGGTGGCTCAGTTTGAAAATTTGACTTTGCACAAAACCTCATGTATATTCACTCACCAAAGAAATCCCTTTGATGTGACAACGATCACGCGGCTTAATATCGCCCACATTACCGGGGAATTGGGGGATGTATATTACCTCATTTGCGCTACTCACTGCTACACGTCTATAGATACCAGGAGGTCATTGAATTTGTTTCCAGATATAGATTGGAACGCTGTAGTTGAGTTTTTCAAAGCCTTTGGCTATGAAAAGGGCTTATTTACGGTTTTCTTTTTTGGTGCTCATTTTTGGATCTATAGGCTTTACATGGAAAGATTGAAGGATCGACAAAAGCAGATTGACCTAATAGCGAAAGAGAACCACGAATATCGTGAAAAGTTCATGGCATTGTTGGACAAACATCTTGGCAAATAAACACATATAATCGGAAGGAAGTGAAATGTTCTATCTCGCAATGACCCCAATATTGATCACCTCATTAGTGTTGATTATACAATTACGAAAAATGAAGAAACATGATAATGTACTGTTTATGTTTTGTCAGATTCGACGTGACACGATGAAATTACTTCGCGACGATAGTGAGAATCTCGCCAAGGATGATTATGTTGCCTTACGACCTTTTATCAAACTCCTCGATATGACAATCCATGACTACAAAGAACTGAAGGTATCACTTTTCAATTTCCGAAGATTCTTGGAGTATCTCAGAAATTTTAAGATAACAAATCACTCGTTTGAACAAATAAAGTGGGACGACAACCCGAAGCTTTCAGGACTACGCAAAGACTATGGATACGCTCTTGTGAGTGCATTCTTTTCATATACACCGCTAATCAGGTCGGAGATAATCCTGAAATTTGTTTTGTTTACCCTGAAGATGTTTGGCAAAGAAACTTATTCTACGATGTTGGAAACAATTGACGCGATGACCAAGGAGTTTGATTTCCCATTGTCAGTGATGGCAAGAATAAGGTCTTAATGTGTGAGATTCCTGCTATGCTGCTTTCTTTTCTTCGTTCCCCCATCCCCAAAACTCTTCCCAAGTCATAAGATGCTTTGAGATTCCCGCTTGCATGGCAGGTGTAACTCTGATTGTTTCATGTAACCGCATGAAGTTGTAATGGAAAAAATGAAGAGCTAACGCCGCTTCTAAGTGCTTCAACGACTTACTGAAAGCGTTTGTGAGCCGTGTGAAGCGTCTCATCTGCATTCTCATGGTGAGGTTTTGTCTCTCAATGAAAGATGTACTAATATGTTTTCTGTCGGGATAACCAGTGATCGGATTTATTATTACCCTCACAATCGGTGCGGGGGAATATCTCTTTTCGCCTTGTGATTCTTCTGCATACATTTTATGCACTTGACCATAATGAATATCCTCACCGAAAACTCTATCCACTGCATCACGATAACCACCGAATGAATCAGTTGAAAGTTGGAATGTCGTATTGATTCTTGTACGAAGCTCCATCATGAACGATGCTGCCATTTGTGAGGTACGTTTTCCGACGCGGAATGTAGGTACGAGCTTACTTTCCGCATCGAGGGCTACAAATACATATTGATCGCCAAGCTCTGTATCGAGTTCGTGAGGTTGAAGTCTCTTCTGTTTCTTGCCTACAAACGTCCAGATTTCATCGACCTGCAAATAATTCACTTTGAGGTTGACCATTTCACGGTTCATGATCTCGCGGGCTTTCTCGCCTGCTTCCAAGAGGAGTTTGCTGATTGTGTTACGGGCTACACCGGACACGCGGGAGATGGTACGGAGTGAATTGCCTTCTGCGAGAAGGGAGAGGATTAAGACTTGTTTTTCTACTGATAATTTGTTCATGGCATTTTCCTTTTAAATTTTAGCTCTTGATTTTGAGCTTGCCATGAACTATATTTGTGTTGGGTCATTGCTTGTTCATAGCAAGCGGTGATTTAGGGTTTGTAAGGTGTTAACGCACTTTACAGACCCGCTAAATAGCGGGCGTTACTGTATTAGTTTAAGCACTTTACTCATACACCGCCCTTTCTTCTGAGGATTACGTCCTCGTTCGTTTCTAAGGCACTCTACGTTGATTAGCGTCATGAAGAGTGCCTTATTGTTTAAGATCGAATACGCCACGAGCTACCTTCCTCAACCTCGCAGTACCCTTTTTAGCAACTTCCTGAGAGAGAATAGCCGCCAATGTTCCGGGTTTATTTTTTGTGTCCCCTAAGCTAACACCCTTCTCATTGATGTACTCAAGAATTTCCTTGCTGCTTACCTGTCTACCCTTTTGATGGATTAATTCCACAATAGAGTCCACAAGACGACCAGCAACAGAAAAAGAGGTTGTGATAGATTTGTAAGGAACTTTAGGAATCGAACTATTATCAATTGGCTGCCCTTCATAAACAGCAATTAATCTTTCAAGGGCTTCTTCCTCCTGTTTAAGTGATTCCAAACGTGCCTTCAAATCTTCCAAAGAAATCATATTTGCCATACCTTGTAATCCTTATATTGTCTTGTAACAATATAATGAATTACAAGGTTGTTGTCAAGTGAAAAATGAATCCTTGTAAAAAAATAATATTGACAAGGGTTTGGAATCTGGTTAATTGTGGGATATGGAAAATTCAGAAAATGTACTAAGAATTAGAGGAATGGATAAAGAAGCTCGAAAATCGTCTTGTTCAGATAAAAGAGGAAAAAAGATGGCTCATAAAACTTCTAACTATCTATCATGAAAGACTCAAAGAATTTTCAAACTGAGCCACTCTCTTTGACTTTAATCACATTTCTCCCAAATTGAGCCAGTACCCCTGTGTACAATTCCACGTATTTGTAGCCTGATCCTGTGTTGAAAAGAACGACCCTGTCATCAGGATGAATGAACCGCTGCACGATCAGCTTCCTCACCGCCGCGACTGCCGCGGCACCCTCGGGACACAGGAATATCCCTTCGCGTGAAGCAACATGGTTCATATCATTGAGAAGTTCCTCATCGGAAACCTCTATGGCCGTACCATTGCTCTCATAGAGAGCGTTCAGAATCAATGTATCGGCAAATGCCTTGGGTACACGAAGCCCCGAGGCGCTTGTGCGAGCGTCGTTCCAGAATTCCGATTCGGCTTTGTTTTCACGGAACGCTTTGATGATCGGGGCACACCCTGATGCCTGCACGGAGACCATGCGCGGCTTTTTCCCCGAAATCCATCCGAGTGTTTCCATCTCGTGGAAGGCTTTCCACATCCCGATGAGCCCCGTTCCCCCACCAGTCGGATAAACGATCACATCCGGAAGAGTCCAATCAAATTGTTCGGCAAGCTCGTAGCCCATAGTTTTCTTTCCCTCGAGACGATAGGGCTCCTTCATCGTTGACATATCGAACCAGTGGTTCCCTTGCCGCATTTCGGTCATCTTCTTTGCAGCGTCACTGATAACGCCATCGACAAGATACACTTCGCCTCCATACAGCGCGACCTCTTTGATGTTGACGATCGGCGTATCCTTTGGGACGAAGACATGAGCCTTGATCCCCGCCTTCGCCGCATACGCGGCGAGCGCTCCTCCGGCATTTCCCGCAGATGGCATTGCGGTCTCGCCCACGCCGAGCTCCTTGGCTTTCGAAACTGCAAGGCATAACCCGCGCGCTTTGAATGAGCCTGTAGGATTGAACCCTTCTTCCTTGATGTAGAGATGCCTGACACCAAGTTCATCTTGTAATGTGCGCGGGGAAATGATTGGAGTCCATCCTTCGCCGAGCGAAACAATCGAGGCATAGTCAAAGACGGGGAGCAACTCGCGATATCTCCACAGAGTCCCTTCCCGTTTCAAGATCATTTCTTTAGTCAGGCACCTTCTTGCTGACGCGAGATCATATTCAGCAAGTAGCGTCTTGCCGCACTGATGGCAAACAGTCTGAATTGTCTCAGGAGAGTAGGTTTGATGACAATGGCTGCAGCGGAGATGTGTAAAGAATGATGTCTTCAGGCGTGAACCTTTTCTTTCGTTTCGTGTAATATAGTTGATGCCCCTGTAAGAAACAATGTATTCGATTTTATTGGATTAATTTTGTAGATTCACAATTACATCAAGACCACAAACGGATATGCCAACAAAAACGATACTTATCCTTGGGGGTGGAATCGGCGGTATCGTTACCGCCCGCGAGCTGCGCAGACTCCTCGGCACCCATCACCGTGTCATCATTATCGACAAGAATCCTGTCCACTCGTTCCCTCCCTCTTACCTATGGGTTATGGTCGGCTGGCGAAAGCCTGAAACAATTCAAAAACCATTATCCATGCTTGAAAAGTATGGGATCGAATTTCATCACGCCGCTGTAAGAAATATCTCCCTCGAAAAACGCACTATTGAGACTGATCGTGCTATTCTTAGCTATGATTATCTTGTTATTGCGCTCGGAGCAGAACTTGTCGCTGAAAGCATTCTCGGATTTTCCGAGAATGTACACTTCTTTTATACTCTCGAGTCGGCAAGAAAGTTGAATACATCATTAACAACGTTCACGGGCGGGACCGTCGCGATCGTCATCGCAAGCCTTCCATATAAATGCCCACCCGCACCGTACGAAGCCGCACTCTTGCTAGAGTCGTTCTTTGCGCGCCGAGGCACGCATCGAACCGTCATCAACGTATATACACCTGAGCCATCACCGTTATTCGTTGCAGGCCAGCAAGCTGGAGATATGATTCGACAGTTGCTCAGGCAGCGCGGGATCGAGTTGCACACGAGCCACAAACTCGTTTCGGTTGACGCAACGTCTCAACACCTCGTATTTGAAAATAATCAGAGACCCACATTCGATATGCTGATCGTCGTTCCGCCACATCGCGCTCCGGAGGTTGTTCGGTCAGCAGGACTCACAAATGACAATGGATGGATCCCCGTCCATGCGCAAACACTGAGAACCCAACACACCAATGTCTTCGCCCTCGGAGATGTTACTACAATTCCCCTTGCCAATGGACTCCCCCTCCCAAAAGCGGGTGTGTTTGCACACAACCAGGCAGAGGTGGTAGCACATAACATCGCACAAGACATTCATAGCAGTGGATTTCGAAAAGACTTTGGAGGGACCGGGTTTTGTTTCCTTGAAACAGGCAATGGAAGAGCCGGCTACATTCACGGAAACTTTTTCAGTGCGCCCGCACCCGATATTACCTTCCACGAGCCAAGCGTGACATACCATTGGGGCAAGGTGGTGTTTGAAAAATACTGGCTATGGCGCTGGTTTTAGTGACTTCAATATTATTTTTTCTCCCAACAGCCAGAGATTAATTACATTAACTGATCCCACCTTGTAAGAATCCTGTTCTTATCTATCCCCTATTATTACTTAAGGAAAAGAAAGAAACATGATTAAGAATTTCTTAGAGATCCTGTCCAGGAACTTTGGCGATACCATGTGCGTTTTAACAAATGAATCTCATCCTCCTTAGTTGAGATGGTGGATTAGAAACGGTGGAATGAATAAAAGGATGAGACCATAGCCGCTACAAAAGAGTGTAGCGGCTTTTTTTATTATGAGGAAACAATTCCATGCATCATCATCGTTGTCTCAGTGTACGGTGTTCCGCCCCATCAATCCTTGTCCAAGGTAATTCTTTTGCTTCTCAGCCATTTTTCCCGTATATTTTGATGCATCGTTTTTTCCACCATCTTTTTCAAAAGGATCAATTCAATCATGCCTTTAATGACTCAAATTCGTGAGAGGCTAACGACATTTTTCTCGGTTTTTGCCGGATTATTTGTTGTCTACATTGTGCTTGACTGGGGAATGGATATCACCGGACGTCGTCATAGCAGCCGGACGGCTGAATCACAAGAAATCGGGAAGATCAATGATCAGCCAATTCTGGCGAGAGATTTTTCAGAAATGGTGCGTCGTGCCATCGACAATCAGAAAACGCAATCAGGCACTGAACCTGATGAGAATCAACAACGAGCGATCCGGGATCAAATCTGGAATCAACTCATCGATCAAACATTGTACGATGAAGAAATCAAGCGACTGGGGATCACTGTCACCGATCAGGAAATTGTTGATTGGGTGAAAGGCGAAAACCCACCGGATTTTCTCAAACAACAGTTTACCGATTCAACTGGAACATTCAACCGTCAGGTATACGAGCAAACAATCATGGATCCCAAAAACAAAGCGATCATGGTGAGAGTGGAAGATGCTCTTCGTAAGCAACGCCAACGCGAAAAGTTACAAAGCATCATCATGGCGAGTGTTCAGGTTGATGAGGAAGATATTCGGCAAAAGTTTATCGATCAGCATATCAATTTCGAAGCCGACTATATCTTGCTCGATCCCAATCTTCTGGTCAAAGATGATGAGGTGAAGGTGACAGATGATGACCTCCGGAAGTATTACAATGAGCACTCTGATGAATACAAAGTTGAAGCATCGCGAAAATTGAAATATGTACTCTTTAATGAAGTACCTTCGAAATCAGATACAGCAGGTGTTCTTTCTGATATCGAAGATATCCTCAAACGTGCGAATGCAGGAGTCGATTTTAGTGATCTCGCGAAAACGTATTCAGAAAATCCCCCCAACGATACAACCTATTTCAAGCATGGTCAGTTGACGTCCGACAAGGAGAACGCCCTGTTTGCGGCAAAGATTGGAGATATCATTGGTCCTGTAAAAGAAGCTGATGGGTACCGGTTGATGAAAGTCCTTGATTTTCGTCCCTCTTCCGAAGAAGCAATACACGCAAGCCACATATTGATCAACATCCAGAATAACGATAGTGCGAAAGCGCTTAAGGAAGCAAAAGACGTTGCAGCAGCGGCTCGGCGTGGTGAAGACTTCGGAGAGTTAGCAAAGAAACATTCGAAAGATCCCGGCTCCGCGGCGCGCGGCGGTGACCTTGGGTGGTTTGCGAAAGGAAGAATGGTAAAACAATTTGAGGAAGCGGCGTTCAAAACAAAGCCCGGTCAGATCACCGGACCTGTTCGAACGCAATCCGGTTATCATATTATCAAAGTGATTGCAAAGGATAATCGAGAGGTGAAGTACTCTGAAATTCACTTGGTGATCAAGACAAGCTCGCAAACCCGCAGTGACGTCTCGCAGCGCGCTCAAGACTTTGCATATCTTGCCAAGCAGGGCTCGTTCGAGAAGGAAGCAGAGCAAAGCAAATATACTCTAACCGAGACACCGTCATTCCAGAAGAATGCGGTCATTCCCGGCATCGGCATGAATACGACGGCGAACAAGTTCGCGTTTAGCAACAAGGTGGGAACAGTGAGTGAGCCAATTTCGCTCACGAATGGTACCGCGGTCTTCATGGTCTCCGAGGTAAAAGAAGCAGGCATCCGCCCGTTTGATGAGCTCAGAGCTTCTATCGAAACACGCGTGAAGCGAGACAAGAAGATGGAAAAGGTCAAGAGTATGGCAACCGAGATTCGGCAATCGCTTGCCACTGGTGACAGTCTCAACAAAGTTGTGAGAAGTCATCCCAACCTGAGTGTGCAGCATTTACCGAGCTTTACGCTCGGAGGATTCCTACCGGGTATCGGGCGTGATCCATCATTCATTGGCTGCGTTGCAGCTTTGAAATCCGGCGAGATCTCCAAACCGGTTGAAGGAAACCGTGGAATGTACGTCGTCAAACTCACGAGTGAGTCTGGCTTCGATACATCCGCCTACAATAATCAGAAAGAGACCTCACGCGCTCAGTTGTTGAGTGAAAAAAAGAATCGATTCTTCAGCGAATGGTCCGACCACCTGAAAAAGTCCGCAGACATCGTCGATAACCGAGATATATTTTATCGGTAACACCACCCGCGCAAAAATTCCATGAAGGGAAATGCAAGTGCGCTTTTTTGGCTTATGGATAACGCTATCTATCGTATTAAGCTCGACAAGCTCGTTTGCTCAAGATCATCCCTACGATTTGGCAGTGTTTGGAACGTTTACAACGAGTTCCAAGCTCTTCCATCATCCCAATGATGCGGACGAGCTGCTCCGCAGTGCATTTCTCCCTTTGAACAATGTTTTCAGCGCCGGAATTGATCTCCGGCGCAGCTTCGAGGCACTTCGCATTCAAATAGGCATCAGCATCGAATACCTCAAGAAAACCGAAACATCGTATGTTCCCGACTCTTCGTCCACGCTCATCCCTGTGAAAGACGGCTTCACAGCGATTCCGATTGAGCTCTCTGGCTACTTCATCATCCCTGTTGGCACTGATGATCTGCACCTGTACATGGGCGGCGGTGGTGGCATGTATATCGGCAGCCGACAGTATGAATATGCAGGCACGAGTGCAGCCATCATCGGTCGCAAGGTTGGGTACGGGATCCACATCCTGAGCGGCTTACAGTACGCACTTCATCCTCGAGTATCACTTCGAAGCGAATTAAAATTCCGCCAGATCCAGTTTGAGAATATGAATAAATTCGTCGAGGACACTGCTCTCTACAATGGCGTCGCTGTGGCGCTCGATCCGGAACCATTCTCTTCACGCATCGACATCGATGGAATGACCCTGAGCCTTGGTCTTGTGTTTCACTTCTGATGGATGTGCCCAAGAAACATCTTATCTACCTGACCGGGTTCATGGGAAGCGGCAAGAGCACCATTGCCCCCATCCTCGCTAACACACTCGGGTATGCTCATGTTGATGTGGACGAAGAGATTGAACGTCTCACGGGGAAACAGATTTCTGATATCTTTTCTGAGCTTGGTGAAGAGTATTTCCGGGAAGTGGAATACACAATACTTCGGGAGCTGAGCCTCAAGGATGGGTGTGTGATCTCACTCGGGGGTGGAACAGTCACCAACGAACCAAACCTCCAACTTGTAAAATCATCCGGCATACTGATCTACTTGAAAGTCGACAGTGAACAGATTATCCACCGCCTCAAGTATAAGACTGACAGACCCCTCCTGAAATCAAACAGCGGAATAATGTTAGACGAAGAGGAACTTCGGAGCCGAATAATTATTCTCCTCGAGAAACGCGAGCGGTTTTATAGCCAAGCAGATATCACCGTCATGTCTGATGACCTCCGCGTCGGTGTCACGGTTGATAAAATCGTCGACGGCCTGAGAAAGTTCGACCGTTGACTCCCGCAAGGCCCTCAAGGATAGAGACCGTCACGGTCGATCTCGGGGAGCGTAGTTATTCAATCTACGTGGGGAGAGGAACACTCCGGGACTTTCCGGAAATAGCAATTCAACAGAACTTGCCGAAGCGAATAGCGATCGTCACCGACGTCCATGTGGCAGTTCTTCACCTGCAAAGATTTGTGGACGCGCTTCGCAGTCACGAGTTCGAAGTGAAAGAAATCATCATCCCCTCTGGTGAGCGGCAGAAGTCCCTTCGACGTGCGAACGTACTTTATTCAGAACTGCTTCGTGGGGGCTTCACCCGTCATTCAGCGATCATCGCCCTGGGCGGTGGAGTTATTGGCGACCTCACTGGTTTTATCGCTGCAACGTACAAACGGGGCATTCACCTTATTCAGGTCCCAACGACACTCCTTTCCCAAGTCGAGAGTTGCATCGGCGGAAAAACCGCCGTGAACCACCCACTCGGCAAGAACGCAATTGGGGCTTTCTACCAGCCAAGGTTCGTTTTTTCCGACGTCGAGTTTCTGTCGACTCTACCTCCGAGAGAGATCACCTGTGGTCTTGGTGAAGCATTGAAGTACGCAATCTTACATGAACCAATCTTCGATTTCCTTGATAAGCATATCGAAACGATTTATCAGAAACGCCTCGACATCTTACAGGAATTAGTCCTTCTGTGCAATCGATATAAATCTACACTGATCACTCAAGATGAGCGTGAGCTCGATCCGAACGGTGGAAGGATGGTCTTGAACCTTGGACACGCCATTGGTCATGCCCTCGAAACGGTCTCGAACTATAAGCTCCATCATGGTGAAGCCGTTGTGATAGGCTTGCGATGGGAATTGCATCTTGCGAAGGAAGCGTCTATCATCTCCGATGCTGACTTCAAGAAGATCTCCGGCTTGATAGATCGCACTCCTCTCAAGGTCGATGTGAAATTTCTCCGCGATTCGTCATCGGTTATTGCATTGATGAAGAAGGTGAATGGAGCGCGCTTCGTTCTGCCTGCAGCGATTGGCAGAGTTTCCATAACACATTCGATCGAACCTTCAATGGTTAAAGCTGTTGTGAAGAACATGATAAAGAAATGATTCCCTATTGTTCAAGGAGTTCATTTATTTCATCACCACCATCTTTTTGATATCCGAGAATTTCCCCGCCTTCAAGCGGTAGAAATAGATGCCGCTGGGGAAATGGCTCGCATCAAAACTAACTGTCTTGTACCCTGCTTGCTGAGCTTCATTGACTAACGTTTTCACTTCACGCCCCAGGACATCGTAAATTTTCAACGTTACAAAAACATCCTCAGGCAGCCCGTAAGTGATGTCAGTATTAGGATTGGAGTGACCCCATTAAACCGGACAGGCAGTTAGGCTGCTCTGTGTGAATGAAATTTATCTTCGAACTCAACCGGTGAGCAGTAGCCCAGCGATGAGTGAAGACGTTTTT
>JACOSX010000081.1 GCA_016178625.1 Ignavibacteria bacterium | reverse complement strand
TGCCGAGCGAAAGGTATAGCTGCAATACCGTTGAAAGTCTCGAACGCGTTCCATTCCACACTTGTGTCATCCGCAGCCGAGATTCTACGAACCGAGCTCAAGACGGTTGAGTTTCAGAAGCCGGACTTTCCTGTTCTCTCAACGATCACCGGAAACGAAGTCGAGCAATCCAGCGTAAGACAGACCCTCTGTCAACAGATTCTTGAGCCCGTAAGATTGTTCGATGCAGTGAAGAACGCTGAACGTTTCGGAGTGGATGCATTTATCGAAGTGGGACCGGGACACTCTCTCGGCAGTATGGTGGGGGAAATTGAGATGAACGGTCTGCGTTCGATCCTGTATACGGATGATGCGGGAGGCACGACGTCCAGACAGATGAACCTCACGCTTGCCTGTTTGTTTGCGTTGGGTGCGCCTGTACGAACAGAACGATTGTTTGAGAATCGGTTCACCCGTCCATTCAGTTTGAGCTATCACCCAAGTTTTATCCAAAATCCATGCGAGATTGATGAAGAAGAAGATCACCAAACACAAGCAGTTGTTGAGAAGCTTTTGTCGGATGCCCCTCTAACGGGTATAGGTTCTCTCCGCGTTGAGATTCCTCAGGAGACCGAGATCGAACCGCAGCAGAGCGCCGAACCGGCTGTTGAGGGGGTGTCTGACTATAACGCTGTTCTCACCATTGTCCTTGATCTCGCCGCAGAGATTACCGAGTATCCGCGAGACATCATCAAGCGGGAAAACCTCTTGTTGAGAGATCTGAATTTGAATTCTATTGCTTCGGCACAACTTGCCGCAGAGGCTGCCCGCAGACTCAACCTTCCGCGACCTGCGGATGTGACCGAATACTCGACGGCTTCCTTAGAGGATATTGCTCACGCGCTGTATGATCTCGCGTCGACTCGGGGTATCAGCACTCAAGGTATTGGCGAGGTCGAGCCGCCTGGCATTTCATCGTGGGTGCGTCCGTTTATTGTGGAGATGAAAGAAGAACTCTTACCTTTGTCAAGTATTAACCATGTGAAAGCGGGGCAGCGTTGTCTTCTGATTACTGGAGAACAACATCCGTTTAGCGATGTATTCATGGAACGCCTTACTGCTCAGGGAGTCGATGTCGAGTTCTGTCCCGCGAATTCTTCAGAAGAGTATTACGAAACGCTATTCTCCTCAGGACAGCAGTACGATGCTGTCATCTTCGTCTTACCGCAATCTGCGGATGGTGAAGTTTGGAAGATCGCGCCTGAAGAGCTTAGGCAACGGCTGCATCAGGTTACACATCCGATGTTTACAGCGGGCAAGTATCTCGCTGGTTGGGTCGCGGAGAAGAAGAACCCGAGCCTCTTCGTTGGCGTTATTCAATTCGGGGGTGGATTGTTTGGTCGACAGGGAGTGACGTTCCCCTCAATTGATCTGGCAAGTGGCTCCGGTTTTCTTAAAAGTCTATTTCTCGAACTGAGCCTCCCATCGGCGTGTGTCGTTGACGTCTCACCGGAAATGAATCCGACGGTTGCCGCAAACATCACGTTGACGGAATTTCAACGCGCATCCGGTTTTGTGGAAGTAGGATATACAGACGATGGCACGCGGCGTGTGCCTCAGATGAAGCTCATCGAACCGAATGGCGAATCACATGTCGGGATTGAGAAGGATGATGTCTTGCTCGTCACCGGTGGAGGGCGCGGTATTGCAGCAGAGTGCGCCCTCGCGATCGCTCGGGAGTGCAGTTGTAAGGTGGCGCTTGTCGGAAGGACATCGTTGGAGGGCAATGGCAGCAATGCCTCAGTATCTGGTGTGCGCGCAACACTTGCGCGTTTTGAGGCTGCGGGCATCCTGCATCGCTATGAGGTCTGCGACGTGTCGGACGCTTCATCTGTTGCAGTGACGATCAAGCGGATTGAACAGACGCTTGGTCCCGTCACCGCTGTATTGCACGGTGCAGGAAACAACGTTCCTCAAGCCACAAAAAATCTCTCTCATGACGCTCTAACGAAGGTGCTTGCGCCGAAGATTTTCGGCACCACTAACCTTCTTCGCGTGCTCGATCTATCACGAGTCAAACTATTCATCGCGTTCGGATCGATTATCGGGCAGACCGGTATGCGAGGAGAAACCGCTTACGCATTTGCCAATGAATGGATGAATCTTTCCTTGCTGCGCCTCCAGCAGACCGCTCCTTTAATCAAATGTTTAAGCTTGAATTGGTCGGTCTGGTCAGGCATAGGAATGGGCGAGCAGTTAGGCAGCGTTGATGCTCTGGTGCGAGAAGGTATTACACCCATTGAACCGGGAGAGGGTGTGAATGTATTGTTGCAACTGATACGAAGTCGATTCTTAACGTCTGAGCTCCTGATCAACGGGAGAATGGGCAAGACGCCAACCCGGAGATTTGCCGAGGATCCACTCCCGCTGTTGCGTTTTCTCGATCGGCGGCGAGTCTATTACGCCGGCGTCGAATTGATTTGTGAATGCGACCTTTCGACTGATACCGATCTTTATCTTAACGACCACGTATTTGAGGGGATGCATCTCTTTCCCGCTGTGATGGGCATTGAAGCGATGGTACAGTTGGCTTCGGTGCTCGCGAGCGACAGATCATGTACGATGATTGAGAACCTCGAACTCATGCGACCGATCATGATACCCCCTGGAGGAACGACGACAATCAGGATCATGGCGCAAGTTTCTCCAGTGCTCTCAGCTGGGAACAAGACCCAAATTCAAACGACAACGTATATTGATGTGGTGATTCGGAGCGCGGAAACGAAATTCGCGATGGATCATTTTCGAGGTCGTTGTGTTTTTGGAAACCAAGACCCCCCCGTTACACACGCGTTCCCTGAGGTTTCCGACAAGCGAGTGCCGCTCTCTCCGCAACAGGAACTCTATGGAGGTCTCTTGTTCCAGGGACCGATGTTTCAGCATCTGACAGCATACCGCGAATTGAGTGCAACCAGATGCCTTGCGGAGATAGACTGCCGTCCTTCGGCATCACTGTTCGGGAGGTACTTCCCGCAGGAAATTGTGACCGATCGACCCACTGTACGCGATGTCTTTCTCCATGCCATTCAACCATGCGTGCCGCAGCAGTTTATCTTACCGCTGTCCATTGAGAGAATTCGCTTCATTCAACCCCTCAAGGAGTTTTCTCGACTTCTTCTTGAAGCTGTTGAACGGGAGAGTGCCAACGGTGAATTTTTGTACGATGTGCATGTGTTCACTCCGGAAGGACAATTCGTAGAAACACTCGAAGGATTCCGGTGCCGATCCGTAGGAAAAAGGATTTCGGCGGGGACGGGAAATGGGAAGCAGTCAACTATTCAGATACCGGTCGGGTTGCTTGCACCATATCTCGAACGCGAACTTCAGGAGTTGTATCCGCAAAAACGCTTGAGCATTTCGACGTCGATCATCGAACAGATTATTATTGTAGAGAAGAATTCGCCCGCTATCTCGAGAGAGAATGAACTCCTCCATTTGAAGAAGAAGCGATCGAGTCAAGAGGCGATGGGTCAGGCTGTTCGAAATCTTATTCGTGTCACTAAAGGAAGAGATGTACCGTCGAGCGCAATCAAGATCCTCCATCAAGAAAACGGAAAACCTGAAATCGAATTATCGGAAGACCTTCGTAGTCTCCGAGCATCCATCATTGTTTCAGCAACGCACTCCGGTAATGTAACCCTCGCGATTGCAGGCGAAGGAACCTGCGCGTGCGACTTGGAAGTGATAGAACATCGCTCTGAGCAATTGTGGATTGATTTGTTGGGAGAAGAGGGTACCCAATGTGCGAACACGTTTATGAATGATCTCAATGAGCCAATAGATGTAATGTACACGCGTATGTGGACGATGAAAGAGTGTCTGAAAAAAGCTGGAATCAGTCGAGCATCTCTTCCTCTTCTTAGTTCTCAACCGAGGAAAGAATGGTTGCTCACACCATTTCGTCATAATGGTCATGAGTTCATTATTGCGACTCATCGATTACAACTGAAAACCCTCGAACAGGGGGCAATTGTTGCCGTGTTACTCGAGCCTATATTCAGCGAGACTCAGCGCCCCAAGGAGATTGTTTCATCCAGATAGATTTTTCTATGAGAGTTTACGACTACAAACACGTTGTAAGTTTTGAAGAGACCAACCTGCTTGGAAACGTGTACTTCACAAATTTTTTCCGTTGGCAAGGAGCGTGCAGGGAAATGTTCCTGCGCGATCATGTTCCGGAAGTGTTACGCGATCTTCAGGGTGATCTCTATCTGGTGACGAGCAGGAGTAACTGCGATTTCTTTTCTGAAGCGTTTGTCTTCGATGAAATCATTGTTCGCATGAGTTTACTGCAACTCTCCCAGTCACGCATTACCATGGGATTCGATTACATCCGCATGAAGAATGGCAAAGAAGAACTCCTCGCTCGGGGGGAGCAGCAGGTTGTGTGCATGAGGAGATCCGGCGTTCACGTGGAAGCAGCAGAAGTGCCGCCCAATATTCTCCATGCCTTGAAAGAGTATCAACGCCAGTGATTCTTCTCATCACCTACATCCTTCAGTCGGGGGGGGATTGCCAACAGGATGACAGGCTTGCCAATCGGTTGGCATTGAAGGGGAGTGCAGGGGAAGAGTTTTGATGAGACTCCCTCCATTTCGGCACGTTTTCGATGGTGTGGCTTCACCAATAATGGTTTTCTTCTGGCACTGTACTTGCCATCCTCGCCGAAGATGTGTTACCTATATCCATCCGTCTTGCATTCTATCGACATAGGCAGTTTATCAGACAGTTTTTTCGGGTCCACTGGTGATTGGGTAAATCAATCAACCGCATTAACTTACCCAAAATACTTTCGTGGAATTAAGAGAAATTCAATTGAAGGAGATGAAAAGGTGGCGATAAAAAAATCGACCCTTAGCTCATTTTTTTCTTGACTTTTATATTCTTTTATAATACAATATGGCAGGTTTATGTGGGGTCGGATCGATGAATAGAGCAACAGTGCTCTAGTGTGGTGAGGGTTCACGAGTCCAGACCTGAGAGCGCTATCATCAAGCTCGCATGTTCTTCAGTTCTCTTAACGCTCCCATCTCTACTCACGGAACCCCCGTGTGTAAGCTTTCCATGTAATCTTCAATGAACATCAAATAAATGTTTTCTCATTCTCACTTTTCAACAACAGGAGGGTTTATGTTGAAAAAAATTACCGCGTTCTTTCTGTTGGTATTCGCTCTGGTAGTGATAGCGAATTGCCAACTCCACGCGCAGGGAAAGGTCACAACAAGTCCGAACCTGCCGCCACCTGCGGGGACGTACATTAGCCCGCAGTTGTACCACCAGTTGTACGCAATGGGAATTGTCATCAAGGATGTGAAGCACTCGCGTTTCACGCAAAGCTTGCCACCACCACCGCCAGGCGGCACTCAAATTCATCAATTCAATTCTCAAATAGATTTTCAGGTGTCGATGGATACCGGAAAGACGTTTTCCCCGGCGTCCGCAAATGCAGCCGTGAGGGTGTTAGTGGCACATACGAGTGACGATGCTGCGGGCAATTCGTTCTTTGATACCGAGATGCTGCAACTGGACATCTCTGGTGGAGCGTTCATGATCAGAGAGAGTCCCACGTTGGCGTCCACCGGCAAGACTATGGTGACCATGCTGCCGGGTGGTATGTACCGTATCAACAGTTTCTTCGATGTCAATACTGAACTGAGCGTGGATGGTGGGGTGTCGTGGTCGCCGGGGCAGAATGGCGCTACGCACGTCGTTCTTCAGGGCGATCCTCCGATCCTTGTTACGACAAGTCCGAACCTGCCGCCGATACCGGGCACATACAGGAACCCTTTTCAGCCTCACCAGCATTACGCGAACGGGGCTATCCTGAGAGGCCCGTCGCACAAGCTGTTCACACACAACGATCCACCCCCGCCGCTGGGTGGGAGCTCGACGCACTCATTCGGCTCCATGGTTGACATGGAGGTGTCGATGGACGGCGGCGCAACATTCCAACCGTATAGCGCACCGGCGAATGTGACCGTGCAAGTGATGCACACAATGGATGACGGGGGCGGTATGCACTTCGACACTGAAATGTTCCAACTTGATCTCGCTGGTGGAACGTTACCGCCCGGGGTGATGGTCCGGGAAAGCCCTACGTTGGCATCCACAGGCAAGACCACCGAAATGTCTATGACAGATGGGACATTCCACATCGACAGTTTCTTCGATGTATTCACCGAGCTGAGCGTGGACGGCGGTGCAAGCTGGTCTCCAGCGGATGGCGCGGCACACATGGAGCTGCAGCCTGATCCTCCGCCCATCGGTCCAATACCAAGTCCGAACCTGCCACCGATTCCAAGTCATTATGTTAGCCCGGCTCAATATCACAAGTTGTACGCAAACGGGATTATAGTCAAGGACGTGAGCCACGAACGCTTCACGAACAACCAACCTCCGCCACCCCAGGGAAGCAGTCAAGATCATTCGTTCGGCTCGATGGTACAAATGATGGTCTCCATGGATGGCGGCAATACATACCAACCGTACAGCGCACCTGCGGACGTGATGGTGCACGTTGCGCACACGAGTACCGATGGGATGAGGCATATCTTTGACACAGAGATGCTTTCAATGAGTCTCTCTGGTGGGACGCTGCCTCCTAATGTGATGATCCGGGAGAGTCCCACGCTGGCATCCACCGGTAGGTCAGTGGTCGAGCAGCTCCCCGACGGAAGCTACCTGATCGACAGTTTCTTCGACATCTTCACTGAGGTGAGTTTAGACGGGGGGCAAAGTTGGTCTCCGTCGACTTCTTCGACACACGTGGAACTCCAACCTACCATCGTCACCGGCTCGATCTGTGGTATGAAGTGGTCGGATGATAATGGCAACGGCATCAAGGAACCGACTGAACCTGGATTACCTGGGTGGAAGATCAAAGCCACCGAGGTATCCACTGGTCTGGTGTTAAGCGCGGTTACGGATGCTGCCGGCAACTATTGCTTCAACGGTCTCAACCCCGGCACATATCGCGTTGAAGAGGTTCAGCAAGCTGGATGGACACAGACCGGAGGTCAACCGTTCTACACTATCAACGTTGGCCCTGGACAGACAGTGGGCGGTATTGATTTCGGCAACTCCCAGGTGGGGAATATCTATGGAATGAAGTTCAACGATCTGAATGGCAATGGTGTGAAAGATCCTGGCGAGCCAGGTCTTCCAGGATGGACCATCTGCCTCACGCGTGACCCAGATCGGCCCGATCCAACAACATACCCGGCAACGGGCGGTACGGATTTCCTCGGCACGACCTTGGCACAGATATCGATTAATTTCTTGAAGCCACCTCTCAATACATTAGGGAAGGTATTCTTGTGTGCCTCAGGTCCAACGACCATCCAACGAGCAAATGGGTCGGGATGCGCTGTAGGCGATTCGGAGCTTACGGAAATCACACTGTTGGAACTCAAGGGAACGCTGCCGCCGCCATTACCGAACGACACGTTCATCATCCGACACAAGACTGATCGACGATCATTCGGAGCTATTACATTGACGAGCGGGAGTTGTGGAAATCCCTTCACGGCGAATAGCTTCTTCGATGTGTTCTACGAGATTCAGCTCCCGCCAAGTGCAGGTGGGATGACGTTAGTCAACAGAGATCCAACGAAGATGCAAACGTCCATTAATACGATTCCACCGGGTGCAGCAAACTATTTTGGTTTCAATACCTACTTGGTGGATAAGAATAATCCGACAGATACGGTTGCTCTGCTCAAGACGGTCAATCACTGCACGGCAAATGATCTCCAACGCTGTGAATTCAATTGTCCGAAGCAGCCGCCGTTGCCACCACCCGGCACGCCGCCTGGTACTGTATGTGTGACAACGGATCCAAACGGTAATTACTGCTTCATGGATTTACCCACCGGAACCTATCATGTGGGAGAAGTCCTACAACCCGGATGGAGCCAGACAATGCCATCGGGCGGGACGTACACTCTGACCCTGGGAAGCGGTACAACTGTTAATGGCCTTGACTTTGGCAACCATCAGCAGGGCTGTAACGTTTGCATAACGAAGTACTGGGATGTCAACCACAACCAGCAGATTCCGCATGATCCCGATGACACACCGATGGGTGGAGTAACATTCCATCTGACGTTATCTGACGGCACAGTGCTTACGGATTCGACGGATGCTACAGGGAGAGTATGCTTTAAAAACGTCCCCATCGGAACCTCGACGCTGACGGAAGATCTACCCCCAGGCTTCACTTATAGCAACCCGAAATCAGGAGTGAGGACCATCGACTGCACGGGTGGTGATCTGGACATCGAATGGCTGAACACCGCCGCTCGAACCGACTCCCTCTACCGTACGGCAACGTATCAAGAGTGGGCAACTGCTCGGGATCTGAAGAATAAGTTAAAGTCGTTCAAGTGCAAACCGATTGCCGTCGACTTTAAGCTTAACCTAAAACCTCCGTTCATCGCGGGTGTTGCACCGTTCTCGAAGTTGGCGTTGAAGTTCAACATGCCGACGAGGATAACCGCAGTGTGGGCTGATGGCAAGGGTAAACAAATTCCATTACGTTATCGCAGCGGCGGACCAATAGATCCGAACAAGCCAGTGGCTTGGAATTTTGATTTGAACGATTCAGTGACCGGGCAGCCTCCTGATCCAAACCAGGTCATTCAGTTCGACGGCCGTGGGTTGAAAGGGACTCCGCTGAAGGTAGCCTATATCTGGACGACAAAGAGCAGCACTGCAGGTCCTGTAGTCAAAGGTGCGTTGCCGGGTAAGCCTGCTGTGCCTGGCGATACGCTGAAGCAGATTCTGCGTCTGCCGATGCCGAACCTTGTCAATGTTGGTGAAGAACTCCAGGCACAAGGCGCCTTCCCCTTCACAACGGGTGGTGCGCGAGATACTGCTTCTATCATCTATCTCAAATACAACGATGTGCAGAAGTCGCTCATCAAAGTAGAGCATGGCGTCGACATGTTGCACACAGGAACAGAGCGGTGCCTTGACGCCTTTGCGAGCGGTAAGCCGATCTTGAAGCAACAGAAGAGCTTGCCACCGGTGAAGCATAACAACGTGCTTTATGCGGAAGCGCTTGCGCTGCAGTTGAATGTTCTGGCAAGCGATTACAAGAAGTTCCCGCCGGGACTCGGTGACCTGATCTGGGATTCGCACAAGAATCCTCTCTGCCAAACGACAGCGTTTGACAACAAGACGATTCGTGAGATATTGCAGCAGGTCAATCTATTCCTGAGTTGTAAGATTGATCCAAAAGGAGTTGGACCGGGTGCGTACTTGTGCGTTCTCCGTGCGATCAATGCTGCGTTCAGCGGACCGATTGACACCATCAGGTGGAGCTGCAACAAGCTCTACTTGACCGGCGTGCGGCCGTTGAAGGACATACCGTACTTGCACGCGAACCCCGGTTCGATCCCGGACTTCACCGAGCCAATCTCGTCGGGAATAGTTGAGCCGATTCCGAACAGATACTCGCTGGATCAGAACTATCCGAATCCATTCAACCCAACGACGACGATTCGCTTCGAGCTGCCCGAGGAAGCCATTGTGACACTGAAGATATACAACGCTCTCGGTCAGGAAGTGGCGACGCTGCTCAACAATGAGTCGATGGAGGAGGGAGTGGAAGAAGTCGAGTTCGACGCCAGCAGCTTGCCGTCGGGTGTCTACCTGTACAAACTCACCGCCCAGGGTCTTGGCGATCCGGAGGAGGGTATCGTCGGGAAGACATTTGTCAGCGTGAAGAAGATGCTGTTACTCAAGTGATGATTATCTGAGTAGACAGTACCGATTAAAAGCCGACCCCGTACTTCGGGGTCGGTTTTTTTTGGTTGACTCTGGTACAGTATGCACACAGTCAGTTCAACGGTCCCTATAAAACTCAGAAATTCATATCATTTTCTCAGTTATATTTTCCCCCGAAGAATATTTTCATAAACGGGAAGGTGGTATTGACTTTGAGGTGAAATCGAACTATACTATAACAAGGTGAGGCTTCCATAATACCTTTTCCACAAGGGGGTGATCCATCTTGAAATACATCTGTGGTGGTCTATCTACATTGCTCATTCTCGGATTAAACTGTACTGTTCACGCGCAGCTCACAAGCGCATCTGCTGTCGCGACATTAACTATTACCGTGGCTGGTGCTGGTATAGCCGTGAATAATGTAGATTGCGACGTTACAGATGTCATTCGAGGCGTTTGTTACCAGGTGGTCTTCGACGCAACGGGTGGAGCCAGCATCATTTATCCATCCGATAACGGTGAAGCAACAACAGACTTAGGTGCCGATATCCTTGGCGATCCTGGTCAGAATGTATTGGTGAGTTTTACGATGCCCACTGCGCTGACAGGAACTGCAGGCGTCATCCCAATTTCATTCGGATCGACGTCCGGGGTCAGAATAGAAGACGGTGCATTGTTTAATCCTAACATCCCGAACATTTTTAACACGGGGACAGGTGCGGCAATCGGTCTCCGTCTTGGTTTCAGTTTCTGCGCTCCGGTCACTGCGCTGGCCGGTGACACGTACGTGACAACTATCCTCTGCACAGCGAGCTATACAGGCGCGCCATAAGAGTTGCCCCTGAGTCTGCTTCAATTCCGATCATGTCAAATCATGAGGGAGAATGAAATGTTCCATGAGAAGCTTACGATCATATTTTTTCGGCGCTCTCATGGTCTGCCTATCTGATGTGGTTCACACGCAAGACGCCACAACACCGGAGATTTCTATTGATGGAGATATTTCTGTCAGTCCGCTCAGTTGCGATGTTGCAGGTGTTGTTCGCGGTATGTGCTACGATGTCACATGGGACAATGCAAGCGGTTCCAGCATTATCCATCCTTCCATCAATGGCGAAACGACCACTGATCTCGGCGTTGACATTACTGCCGATGAAAACCGAGATGTGCTTGTTGATTTTGTGTTGCCAACATGGTGCCCTGGCTCCTGTTTTATGATTCCAGTTTCATTTGGATACACTTCGGGCGTGAGGGTTGAGGATGGCAGTGTGTTCAATCCTAATGTTTCAAATACTTTCAGCACAGGAGGGAATCGTACGATAAGCCTTCGGCTGGGTTTCCACTTTTGTGTTCCGGTCGCAACGCTGTCTGGCGACATCTTTTCAACCGGCGTCTTATGTGTTGTGAGTTACACGGGTACACGATGAGTGAAAGGCTTCCGGAGGAAAATTGGACCGGGTGACATAGCGACAACGACTTCACACTTGCCCTATGTTTGCATATCTCTCCCTTTTTTCCTACCTTTTTCATAGTTCTGTTCAAATCGTCCACATTTTCCATGCTTGAAACCTATATCCCTATTGGTATCATGATTTTTTTCGGCGTCACCTTTGGTGTCGTAATGTCGAAAGCGAGTGAATGGTTTGGACCAAAGAATCCAACTGAGACGAAACTCTCGACCTATGAGAGTGGTATGGAACCCGTGAGGTCGGCACACGAGCGAGTCTCGGTGAAATATTATATGGTCGCGATGCTGTTTATTATTTTCGACATCGAGGTCGTGTTCTTGTATCCTTGGGCGGTCAATTTTCGCCAGCTGGGGACGTTTGGATTGGTTGAAATGGTGATCTTTATCGCGATTCTGATGTTAGGGTACCTGTACTTGTGGAAGAAAGGCGCGTTACGATGGGATTAGAGGAAACCAAGGAAGGCTTTCTCACGACAAGGCTTGATGACATCATCGGATGGGCGCGGAAGAATTCCCTCTGGCCCATGCCCATGGGAATTTCCTGCTGTGCGATTGAGATGATGGCGTTCGCGGGTCCCCGCTATGATGTCTCTCGATTTGGCTCTGAGGCATTTCGCTTCTCTCCGCGCCAGAGTGATTTAATGATTGTGGCAGGGACGGTGACCTACAAAATGTCGCATGTCGTGCGAAAGATTTATGACCAAATGCCCGATCCGAAATGGGTGATCGCTATGGGTGCATGCACGTCGAGTGGGGGAATGTACCGGTCGTACTCCGTCGTTAAGGGGATCGACATCTTTCTTCCCGTTGATGTGTATGTTGCCGGCTGTCCACCTCGACCGGACAATCTGCTCAAGGGGTTGATGGAAGTTCAGAAAAAGATCCAGCGCGGTGAGAAGCCCGGTCAGCGTGAAAAAATTTACATTGAAGAATCTGTACAGGTGAATGAAAGAGAACATCCTCGAAAAGCTTAACGCCCATTTCAAAGATTCCGTCGAATCAATCAATGAATATCGCGGTGAACTTACCGTTATCGTGCGAACGTCCGACATTGTCCGGATCGGTCAGTTTCTCCGTGATGACACAGAGCTACGATTCGACTCTCTCCGAGACATCTGCGGAGCCGACTATTACCGTCCAGACGATCGTTTCGAAGTAATCTACAATCTCTATTCACTGAAGAATCATTTTCGTCTTCGCATCAAGGTGAGAGTCAATGAATCCGACCTTCACGTACCGTCGGTTTCTCATGTCTGGTCGACCGCCAACTGGCACGAACG
>JACOSX010000084.1 GCA_016178625.1 Ignavibacteria bacterium | reverse complement strand
GCTTACGTGCGTATAAATCTCAGTCGTTTTTACACTTTGGTGCCCAAGTAATGCTTGAATATAACGAAGATCGGTGCCACGTTCAAGCATGTGCGTCGCAAAGGAATGCCGAAGTGTATGCATCGATGCGTTCTTGGTAATTCTTGCTGCCTTCACAGCGCGCTCAGTAACGGCCTGAAGACTGCGAGCCGCCAAGTGATGATCCGCAGTGTGGCCGGGAAATAACCAACCGCTCGTTCCAAGATTATATTTCTTCCAGTAGAGAAGCAACTGCCTCCTCAATGATTCGGGAAATAACGTGTAGCGATCCCGTTTTCCCTTAGCCCCTCGTATGTGGATGAGTCCTCGCTGTCCATCGATATCCTCTATCCGCAGTTTCACCAATTCACTGACACGTAATCCGCATCCGTATGCAAGCATGAGCATTGTCCTGTGTTTGAGATTTTGTACGGCTGCGAATAGTCGCTTGACTTCGTCCTCGTTCAGCACATCCGGGAGCTTCTTGTCTTTCTGTGGCCGCGGTAGCGCTCCGATGACGAATGGTTTTTTATAGAGATCAACATATAAAAGTCGTAACGCATTGAACACCTGGTTTATCGTACTCGCAGCAAGTTTTTGTTTCACGATCAGATGAAGAAGGTAATTGCGAATATCTTCATCGCTCAGTTGCCGCGGATGACGGGGACGAAAATATCGTACAAAACTCCTCAGCGCGCTCATATACGCTTTGATCGTTTTGTGGCTGTAGTTTTTCAATCGCATCTCCCGCCTAACGGTTTCAAAGAACGATAACTGTTTTCCTCCTTGATTCATTGTGATACCTCCCTGTAATCACCTTGAAAAACTAAAGATGCCTCCTACTGTCATTGAGCAAAGAACTTTGCCCACACCTCACTTGTTTTCAGTAATTGCTTATCTCGCGGGGTAAATAATTCCGCAGCCTTCACTCTTGCCGTACAGTTTCATAAAGACCTGGTGAGCGTTTTGAATCAACCATGTATCGCCTCCCTGTTGATGCTTCACTCCCCGAAATGATTATTGGCAACATACTAAAAATTTATTCCTCTGTCAAGATCCCCTTTTTCAACCCCAATGCTTGGAAATCTTGCAGATTTTTGGTATCTTTCAACTCTAAATTTTATGTTCTGAATGATTCATGCGCCATTTGATACATTCCGAACGGTACCGTCACCGGTGAGTTTACAGACCTCGTCCACAATCGTGAAGGCAGGCATCATCGCAGCAGGAGAGGGGAGCCGATTACGATCGGAAGGCATCTCATTGCCAAAACCGCTTGTGACTGTGGATGGTGTCCCGCTTATCGAGCGGTTGATTCGTTCGTTCATCCGTTATGGGATCACCGAGATCGTGTGCATCGTTAATGAGCGCTCGCTGGAGGTGAAGCAGTTCGTCGAAGGACAGCGCTTCACAATCCCGATTCAATTTGTGGTGAAGACAACTCCAAGCTCGATGCACAGCCTGTTCGAGCTTTCACCACACCTGATGGGCGGACAATTCCTCCTCTCAACCGTCGATTCGGTTTTTTCGGAGGAGGAGTTCTCAAAATTTTTGGAATATGCACATCACCGGGGTTCGGTCGATGGCATTCTCGCCGTCACGAATTTTGTTGATGATGAGAATCCGCTCTACGTACAAGTGGATAAGAGAATGCGAATTGCAGGGTTCGGTTCATCCTTCGAGTCCATCCCGGAAGAGCAGCAGGATTCGCTTCCCAAAGGGATCCCTTCGGGACGGGATGACACACGAGTGCGTTGGGTGACGGGCGGACTCTACGTCCTATCCCCTAGAATTTTCAAGGAAATCGATGCCGTCTTGAAGCAGAAGATCGAGCGCCTGAGAAATTTCTTCGGGCATCTCTTGAAGAATGGATACACATTAGAAGGATATCCATTTTCAAAGATTGTCGATGTTGATCATGTGCACGATGTGCAGACGGCTGAGGAGTTGTTGAAAAACCTTGAGTCACGCCACGGCGTGTAGGACCTCACCTCTACGAGTCTACCGACTCGAAGAGCCGTAGACCGCAACCCTCTTCTGCGAGGAGAGGGTGTTTTAACATCCTCCCTTCGTAGGGGAAAATTAAAGGTGGGGGTGAGAGTCTAGACAAGTAGTTCCAAATGTTAGATTTTTTCACGGATAACTCATCTGGGTAACATGAGTAGGTAAGAAATGGGAAACCACTCAATAGACATAGCGCCCATCCGAGCCTTAAAGATGAAGCTCTTGCGGCTGCAGGAGTATTCGATCTTCGCGGTAGAAAACGTCCGCGCGCTCTTTGCGGCGTGGCGCTATCGCCGCGATACGTTGGAACAGATGTATCTCATCGGTGCACAGGCGTTCCCTATCGTGTTTATCTCCGGCATGTTCAGCGGCGTCATCATGGCGATCGAAGCCGGAAACCGGCTGGAGACGTTCGGTGCGAAACTATTGGTCGGCCGCACGACGGCGCTCGCCGTTGTCCGCGAGCTCGGTCCCGTGATCACGGGTCTCTTGATGGCGGCACGCACAGGTGCGAAGAACGCATCCGAGCTTGGCTCTATGCAGGTGAGCGAGCAAATCGATGCGCTGAGGGCATTCGGGACCAATCCAATCGAGAAGCTTGCCGTCCCGCGGCTCGTCGCTGCGCTCGTTATGTTCTTGCCGCTCACGCTTGTGGCTGATCTGATCGGACTCCTTGGCGGTATGACCGTCTCCGATATCTGGCTGCACGTCGATCGCGGCTTCTTCTGGCATTCGGCAGTCTATGATCTGAAGATGAAGGATATCATCGTCGGCTGTGCAAAGCCGGTGGTCTTCTCGTTTTTCATTTCGACGATCAGTTGCTTCTACGGGTTGGCAACGACAGGGGGAACCGTTGGTGTGGGACGTGCTGCGGTGAACGCTGTTGTTGTCGCCTCCGTCGTTGTGCTGTTCAATGATTACATCTTCACAAAAGTTATCTGGGCGATCCTCTAATGATCCGGGTTGAACATGTCACCGTAGAAGGTGAGGGACGCAAGATTCTTGACGATGTGTCCTTTCAGGTGAAAAGCGGAGAGACGAAAGTTGTGCTCGGTCCGAGCGGCGCAGGGAAGAGCTCGCTTCTAAAAATTATCCTCGGCTTATGGAAGCCTACCGCAGGTGCAGTGTTTATAGACGGAATGGAAATTACGCATCTTTCTGAACGTGCGTTAAACCCCATCCGCCGCCGCACGGCGATGGTCTTTCAAGGAAACGCCCTCTTCGATTCGCTGACGGTCGCCGAGAACGTCGGGTATTTTCTTCAAGAGCACAGCACGATGAGCGCGGCGGAGATTTATGAACGAGTGGAAGATTGTCTCCAGTTCGTGAACCTGCCGGATACGATGAACCTGCTGCCGGAAGAAATCAGCGGCGGGATGAAGAAACGTGTCGCGATCGCGCGGGCAATTGCATTCCATCCTGAAATTATTTTGTACGATGAGCCGACGACGGGCCTCGATCCGATCAATGCAAAAACAATCACGGAGCTGATTATCAAACTGAAGCAGGAGCGTCACGCCACGTCGATCATCGTCACGCATATTCTGCGC
This sequence comes from Ignavibacteria bacterium, assembly GCA_016178625.1. GTDB lineage: Bacteria > Bacteroidota > Ignavibacteria > UBA10030 > SZUA-254 > JACOSX01. The sequence goes on along the minus strand of JACOSX010000084.1, from coordinate 14,659 downwards.
GATGCATTTGCAGTCGGTGACTCTCTTGCAGTGATGGACAACGGCAACATCGTCTTCGACGGCTCACCAGAGGAGCTGCTGGCATGTGAGCTTCCCTTTATCCAAAACTTCCTCTCGGAGATTCGCGAGGAAGCACGTTTGATCCTTCATGAACAACGGTAGAGAATAATGGATTCAAAGCATGTAACGTGGTCAGGTCTTAAAGTTGGCATCGTCGTCCTGATCGGAATATTCATTTTCGTTTTTATCATCAGTATCGTTGGAACTGAACAGAATATTTTCACTTCAACGTATCCCTTGAAGGTCTTCTTGCCCAATATCCAGGGATTGGTCAATGGTGCGATGGTGACGCTCGGTGGATTGAAAGTTGGCTACGTGCGCGATCTCCGCTTCACGACGAAGGATGGAGTCAATGGCGTCGAGATCACAATGGGTGTCATCGCCAAGTATGCGTCATCGATCACTACCAGCTCGAAGGGACAGATAAAAACGATCGGCCTCCTTGGAGATAAATACATCGATATCTCAATCGGAAGTCAGGCCGAGCAAGCGTTGGCGGAGAACGCATTTCTTCCGATGACAGAGGCGTTCGATCTGGAGATGGCAGGACCGCAGTTCAAAGCGGCGCTGAACGATTTTACCGAGTTAATGGGGAGCGCGAAACGAATTGCAGCTTCTGTTGAGAAGGGCGACGGTTCTGTCGGCAGATTGATCAAACATCCGACCGTTGCCAATGAGATGGAACGCTTCCTCCACTCGCTCAACGGAATGGTGACGGCGATCGAAGGGAAACGCGGAACGCTCGGGAAGCTTGTCTATGATGAATCGCTTTCGAAGAACATCACCGAGCTCTCGTCGAACTTGAACAGTGTGACCGAGCAGATCAAGCAAGGCAAAGGCACCATGGGCAAGCTGATCATGGACGATCGATTGTACACAAACCTTTCATCGTTCACCGCACGGGCAGATTCATTGATGACAAAGGCAGCAAGCGATTCCAGTACTATCACCAAACTCGTCGATGACGGAAACTTCTATAATCAACTTATCGGTCTCATGCGGGATCTGAACCTTCTGCTCGTTGACCTGAAGGAACATCCCTCGCGCTACGTCCACGTTTCCGTGTTCTAATTTCTGTGAAGAATAAAAAAACCGAAATCGCCTTTTTTGTCTTCGGGCTTGCCGTCTTTTTGTACCTTGTGGTACGGTTCGGCATCGATCAGATCACGGCAAATATTGCCGGTGCCGGATGGAGTCTGCTCGGCGCGGTGCTCGTCTGGTTCATTATCTATGTTGTGAACACCCTCGCGTGGAAACTTTTGCTCGGTGAGGAAAGCAAGCAGGTAACGTTCATACACCTGTTCATGGTGACTGTTTCGGGTTTCTCGATTGATACGATCACGCCCGTCATCGCGCTGGGCGGAGAACCGTATAAAGTGAAAGCGCTCGCGACCACCGTAGGAACGCGGCAGGCGTTGTCGGCAGTTCTCGTCTATCGGATGGTGCATGTGCTTGGTCATATGCTCATCCTATTCGTAGGAACTCTTTCTGCTCTGGCATTTCTGACACTTCCTGTTTCGCTTGTCTGGATGTTAATTGTGACGGGAGCGGTCATGTTAGTGATTGTTATCCTTATTATCTCCGGGCTTCGCGATGGCGTTTTTCACCGCGTGCAGAGCCTGATCGAAAAAACTGCACTCCTGCGACGTTTCACACATGTCTTGAAGAAGCACGAGCACAGCTTCAACGAGATGGACGAGGTGGTTACTCATGCCTATCGCAACCGACGTGGAAAGTTTTATGGAGCTGTGCTGCTGGAGTTCGTGAGCCGCGCATGTATGGGAGTGGAGGTATATCTGATTCTCCGTGGCACCGGCGTAGAGATCTCGCTCATCTCCGCGCTGTTCGTGTATGTTGCGTACTCCATCATCATCAACGCCGTATTCTTCATTCCCCTCAATCTCGGAGTGCGCGAAGGTGGGTTGTACCTCGGGTTGCAAAGTCTTGCTCTCCCGCCGATGCTTGGAATTTATCTCGGTGTTGTGATTCGTATCCGAGAATTCATCTGGATTTTGTTGGGACTGCTATTAATTCTTCCGCTCACACGACGCAGCGAGAAAGCGATTCCCTATCCGGAGGAGCGGACGACAGGGACTCTGCCTTGAATTTAATGAGCAATCAGCATATATTACAAAAAATTTTCTTGTGGAAAAGCCCATGTACTCACCGATGCATGCCTCATCGAAGGAGAGTCTGTGAATATTGAAAGACCTCTAACGACGCTCTATAATATTCTGGTCCTCGGGGCGCCGATCGAGGCTCAACTCATCGTGACGCGCCGATGCAACTTGAGTTGTGGCTATTGTTTCGAATACGATAATACTTCTGCGCCTGTTCCCTTCGAGGATTTGTGCCGATGGATAGACTCCTTGCATCGTCTTAAGGTTGTGCATATCACTCTCCTTGGTGGTGAGCCGTTGATGCATCCTCAGGTAGCCGATATCGTAGCATACGGCCGGAAACATTCGACGGTCTCGATCACGACGAACGGATTCCTTCTTTCGGAAAAAGTCATTGAACACTTGAACGAGGCGAAGCTGAGTCATATGCAAATCAGCATCGACACCTCGAAGCCGGATCCGAGTAATTATATCCAGAAATCTTTGAAAGTGCTCCGTCCAAAACTGGCGCGTCTTAAGAAGCACGCTCGATTTGATTTGCACCTCGCGGCAGTCTTGTGTGAACACTCGAGGGATGAAGTGAAGGACCTCCTGCATGAGGCGGAAGAGCTTGGCATCCCGATGAGTCTCAGCGTTGTGCATGATGAAGTGGGTCATGTTGCAATTACGGGTGAGCCGTACCTGGAATTGTACGACTACTATGGGAAAAATTCCAACCATTTTGGGTTTAGCCTCGTCGATTATGAATACAGTCGAAAACTTCTTGAGGGAAAGTATCCATCGTGGAAATGTCGTGCTGGTGCCCGCTCGTTGTACGTTGATGAATTCGGCAATGTTCAGCTCTGTGCATCGCAGCGCGGAAGGCTGAACAAACCCGTCGAACAGTATACGTGGGACGACATCCGTACGCAGTCGAAGACGGAAAAAGGATGTGAAGATGGCTGCGCAGTCGATTGTGTGTTCCGAGCATCTCAAGTAGACAACGATAAGGTTTCTCTTCTTAGGGTTCTCGCGAAAGGTTTCGTCGGCAATGGTAACCATTAATCTCGACATTATGAACACTCGCTTGTGACCATTCTTCCCCATCTCTTAGTTACCACACTGGGTGTTCAAGCGCTGGGCCTTGAAGGCAAAGACATTGTGTTGGCATATTCTTTCGGTTACGGTATTGATCTTGTCGATCATCCGATCAAGTTGCCACTGTATCTGAAAAAAAACGGCCGGAAGAACGAGAAACATTACCACTGGCGCACGCCGTTGCAGGAGCCGGTTGCACTGATGTGGATCATCCCGCTCTCGGTGTATTTAGGGACGTACGTGCCGGCGCTCTTTTTCATCTCTCATTTTGTTCTTGATTACATGGTGAGTTACGAAAAGCGACCCTTCTATCCGTTCAGCACGTATTCGACGGAAGGGATTCTCAGAAAATATTCCGACACACAAAAGGAAATCTGGACATGTATTATGTGCGCAGCACTGATTGCAGTGTTGGTATTAGTGAAAAGATAGTGACGGTTTTGGTTCATCATGGCTAATAACTCTGACGGCATATTACGTATCCCTATTCGCATTGCCCACGAGAAGCTTGGTCTTTCACCAAACCAGCTCTCTACGATCGGCTTCATCATCGGAACTGGAGCAGCGTTTGTTATCGTGATTGGCAATCTCGTCGGGGGATTGGTGTTGCTTGCAATCTCGCAGATCATCGATGGGCTCGATGGCGGCGTAGCACGTCGGTATCGGTTGCAATCGGCGAAGGGACAGATGCTTGAGACAATCTACGACCGACTGAATGAGCTGATGATCTTTTTGGCACTTGCGTATGTCGGACATGTTACATATTTCATGGCGGTGCTTGCGTTTGTGGCGATCATCCTCGTCACTATCGTCGAGCCGCTTTCAAAATTCGATCCGGGATTTAAACGGTTTATGATTTACTTCGGATATCTTGCGACTGTTGTGTTCCATGTTCAGGGGTTTCAGATGGCGATGCATGTGATTTTCTTCGCGAATCTTATCGCGTTCATTGTTGGAACGATTATGGTCGATTACCGTCTCCAGAAGGACATTGATACACAGGCGATCATTCGCCGTGAGAGAGAGATTACCATGGGCATCCCTCAACCTCCCGATGATCCACCATCATTTTTATCAAAATTATTTTCATGACGCTCAAGTTTGCAGGCATACGACGGAAGACGGAATTCTCACCCAACCATGTGGTGAACGATCTTCTTATCATCAACCAAACCGGCGACGCATTGAAAGCACTTGGCGCCGAAGTGACAATGTACGACGAAGGCATGATCACGCCAGAAACGATGAAAGAGAAGCTCATCTTTTCTATGGCGCAGGGGCCGCTTGGTTCGCATACCTTGTCGAAAATCGAGCAGCGCGGCGCGTTCATCATCAATTCGCCGCGAGCAGTGATGAATTGTTATCGCATTAACATGGTGAAACTCTTGCCGCGTGCGGGAATTCCTTTTCCCCGAAGCGTCATCGTCTCGACCGACTCCGATGTCGATGCACGACAGGCGGGTTTTACCACATCGAAACTCTGGATCAAGCGCGGCGATGTCCATGCCGTCCATAAGGAAGACGTAACGCTTGCCAATACCGATGAAGAAGAGCTAAATCTCTTGAAGGAATTTCATCAGCGTGATATCAAAGAAGCAATCCTGCAGGAGCATCTCGACGGCGACACGGTGAAGTTTTATGCCGTTCGTGAGTCCGATCTTTTCCACTGGTATTACCTCAACGGAGTGTATCATACGAAATTCGACGAGAAGAACTTGTGCGATCTTGCTTCGGCATCGGCAGAAGCATTACACCTCTATGTCTACGGCGGTGATGCCATCATCGGGCGGGATGGCAGCGTTACCATTATTGATATCAATGACTGGCCCAGCTTTGCGCCTGTCCGTGAACGGGCGAGTCAGCACATTGCACATCTCATCTACAGAAAGGCGAAGGAACATGTTGATTAACGATACGATGACAAAGAAAGCATTCGTCAAGACTGAAATCCCCGGACCGAGATCGAAAGAGATTTTTGACTTCGAACAGCAGTACATTTCTCCCGGCACACAAACCATCGCGACGCTCTCGCAACTTGTGATGGACAAAGGCGAAGGGTGCGTCATGCAAGATGTCGACGGCAACCGATACATCGATTTCTTTGCCGGTGTGGCGGTTTCGAGCCTCGGGTATAACCATCCGAACTACGTGAAGGCAATGCAGGAACAGGTTGCCAAGATCCATGTCGGAAGTTTTACAACAAAAGTGCGCGCCGATCTCTCCAAGCTTCTCGCTGATCACGCAGTCGGAGATCTCTACCGCACCCAATATTACAGCGGGGGTGCCGAGGCGGTCGAGGCGGCACTGCGTTTGGCAAAATCCTATACAAAGAAAACCGAAGTGATCGGCTTCTGGGGTGGATTTCATGGGAAGACCCTTGGCGTCGTCGGATTGATCGGCGATGATTTCAAGCATCAGCTCGGACCGCTCCCGCATGGCATCTACAATACACCGTATGCTAACTGCCGACGATGTCCGTTGAACCATACCTTCCCTGAGTGCGAGTGGGCATGTGTGGATTTCATCAAACAAAAAATCAAGGTCGAAACGACGAACAATATAGCGGCAATCATCGTTGAGCCCATTCAGGGAACAAACGGTAATGTTGTTCCTCCTGCAGGATACTTGCAAGAGCTCAGGCGTGTTGCAAACGAGATCGGAGCTCTGCTCATCGTCGATGAGATGATCACCGGCTTCGGACGAACAGGGAAACTCTTCGGCTGCCAGCACGATGATGTCATTCCCGATATCATCACGATCGGTAAAAGTTTCGGCGGCGGTTACCCGATGACCGGTTTGATGTCGAACGATAAAATCATCTTCTCGAAACCGTTCGCCAACCCGAGCGGAAGCTCTTCAAGTTACGGAGGAAACCCGCTCGCCTCCGCTGCAGCATACGTCACTGTGAAGACGATCATCGACGAAGGTTTGGTGGAAAATTCCGCCAACGTGGGTGCCTTTATGCTCAACAAGCTGATGGCGTTCAAGGATAAATTCCCGTTCGTTGGTGATGTCCGTGGTCGCGGATTACTCATCGGTGTTGAGCTTGTGAAGAATCGGAACACCAAGGAGCTGTTGGATAAAGAAACGTGTAAGATCATCTTCAAGGAATGTCTCAAGCGTGGCTTGATCGTGATGGGATATAATCCCAGCATTCGTATCAACCCGCCGCTGATCATCGACAAGGCGACGGCTGAAGAAGGCATCGATATTATGGACGAGGTGTTTACGCATGTCGCAGATCGAATCAACCTATAAAGCGCGCGACGTCGAAGAGACGATAGACATCTATTTCTATCGTCCGATAGGCTATGTCATTGCACATGGCTGCCGAACCCTTGGCATTACGCCCAATATCGTCACCATTGTCAGCATTTTCATCGGTGTCACGGGTGGGCACCTCCTTTATTATAGAGATGTCACGCTGAACGCGTACGGGATCCTCCTGTGGGTGATTGCTGATACACTCGACAGCGTTGATGGGCAGCTCGCTCGGATGACAAACCATAAGTCGAAAATCGGTCGCATTCTCGATGGACTTGGGGGCAACATCATGTTCCTCAGCATCTACGGGCATCTCTTCGCGAGGATGGTCGTGACATTCCCCGACATGTGGTGGCCCCTGCTGGTGGTGTTCGTTCTCGCGAGTGGGTTCAGCCACTCTGTCCAAAGCGCGCTTGCCGACTATTATCGGAATGCGTACTTAAAGTTCGTTGTCGATCCGATGAAATCCGAGTTGGAAGGAGCGGAAGAGATCCGAAAAGAATATCAAGCAACATCGTTCGTTGAACATCCGATCAGGAAAATTCTTCTGCGCGTGTATCTGAATTATACTGTCGAGCAAGAAGCGTTCTCAAAAAATTTCCAGAAACTACGCAGGCGGGTCGATGAGGTATTCGGGGCGAAGATTCCTGCCTGGTTCTCGGATGAATACCGAAGGATGAATAAGCCTTTGATGAAATATTACGCTGTCCTCACAACCAACACACGCATGATCGTCATGTCCATCTGTGTTATTATCGACAGGTTGCCACTGTATTTTCTTGTTGAGATTGTGGTGATCAATGCGATCATGGTGCTTGTGACCAGACATCAGGAAAAACTGAGCGCAAGATTACTTGGGATGGTGGATGAACGGGTGAATGTAGTGACGGAGAGGGTAATGGTATGAACTATCTTGACCCTTACCCCTAACCCCTAGTTGAAGGTTACCATAACTGCAGCCATTTCTTAAAATTTTCTGCATATTATGCTTCGTGGTGCTATTATTGGATTGGGAAACATTGCAACGCGCGGTCACGTCCCTGCATATCAACATGAATCGGTAACGTCACGCATGCAGATTGTTGCCGTCATGGATGTGGTTGAGCAGAACCGGGCGAAGGCAGGAGAGCTCCTTCCCGCCGCAACGTTTTATTCTGATCTCCACAGCCTTCTTGAGAAGGAGAAGATCGATTTCGTCGATATCTGTACGCCGCCGCACACCCACGCTGAATATATTCGGATAAGTGCAGAGAAGGGGATCCACATTATCTGTGAGAAGCCTCTCGCCGCAAGGAGTGATCTTGCTTCAGACATTGTGCGTGTCTTGACCGGGGCAAAGGTGGTCTTTGTCCCTTGTCACCAATACAAGTATTCTCCGCTGTGGAAGAAGATACAGGAGAAGATTATTTCGGGTAGTCTCGGGAAGATCACGCTTGCGCAGTTTAATGTCTATCGACTGTATGCCGATTCCGGAACAGCGGCGTGGAATCCGCAGTGGCGCACGAACAAGAGTCACAGCGGTGGCGGGATTCTTGTCGATACGGGCGCGCACTACTTTTATCTTGCGCAATACTTTTTCGGCGTGCCGCAGAGAGTCTCCGCGATCCTTCGGACCTTGAAACATCAAGACTATCAGGTCGAAGATACGGCAGTTGTTACACTTGAGTATCCCGAAACGCTCATGCAGCTCAGCCTTACATGGGCGGCAAGTCACCGCGCGAACAGTGTCTTCATCGCCGGAACAGAGGGCAGCCTTTCTTATGATGGCATCCGGCTCCTGCACACGAACGCCGATGGGACAAAGGAAATCCCTATGGCCGACATTTCCGACAAGAATCAATACGTCTCATGGTATGCCTCCCTGTTTGAAGAATTCTCATGCCGGGTGGAGCGGCGTAATTACTCGGACGACCTGCTTCAGGAAGCCGTGAACGTGATGAAGTTGCTCGATGCAAGTTACCGCTCGTCGGAACGCAATGCGGTGTTGGAGGTTACATGAAGCCATTCTCTTTTCCTTCGGCGGAAGGATGGAAACAAATTTTTTTGTCATCACCTCACCTATAATCCTCTCCTACAAGGAGAGGATGTTTTGGAAGCCTGATGTTTGATATAAAGATCCCAAAATTAGGATAGGGTCAGGAAGAAGTGAGTCAACAAGGATATGAGCACGTATCGATTGAAATATCCAAAAGGCAGTATCGGCAAGGCGAGATCGTTCCGTCGCACAATGACAGATGCTGGACGCAGACTCTGGTCGAGACTACGGAACAATCAGTTAGGAGTCCACTTCCGTCGGGAAGTCCCACACGGTCCGTACTACTGCGACTTTCTCTGTTTGAGTGCAAAGCTTGTCATTGAAGTGGATGGGAGTCAGCATTATACTCATGAAGGTCATGCACATGATGAGAAACGAGACGCCTATCTAAGAGACCAAGGCTATACTGTTTTTCGATTCTCTGATCGAGATGTTTTACTGAACACTGAAGGAGTTCTCCAGACAATCTATGAACATATTTGTAGGAATAGTAAAACTCACCTCACCTGTTACGCCAAAACCGCATCCGCCTTTGGCGGAAATCCTTTCCTCATAGGGGAGGATGTCTCGAAAGCCGGGATTTCGAGAAGCCAAGCCAGCATTCCCTCTCCTGGTAGGAGAGGGTAAGGGAGAGGTGGGTGATAGACAAGGATGATGCTGGACAATATAACTTCACGATGAAAGCAGTCCTCTTTGATTTTGGTGGAACGATTGATACCGACGGAGTGCACTGGAGCGAAAAGTTCTGGGAGTACTATCAACAGTTCGGTGTTGGTGTTGAAAAGAAAGATGTTGAGCAAGCATTCGTTCAGTCGGAGAACATGATCATGCAGTACGCAGATCTCCAGAAGTTGACGTTCTATCAAACGCTCCACAAACAAGTCGCTCTCCAGTTTGCCGTTCTGAAGATTGAAGGCGAAGGTATGCTGTTGAAAGAGATGGTCGATGCATGTTATCAGGATGTGAAGCGAGTAATCGAAAAGGCGTGGAAGATTCTCAATGAGTTGCAACCTCTGTACAAGCTCGGACTGGTCTCGAACTTCTACGGGAACCTCGAGGTTGTCTGCAAAGAGTTTCGTCTCGATCAGCTCTTCGGTGCGATGATCGATTCAACCGTTGTCGGCATCAAGAAGCCCAATCCGGCAATTTTTCAGCTCGCACTGAACAAGCTTGGTGTGAAAGGCAACAGCTCGTATGTCGTCGGAGACTCATACGACCGCGACGTTATTCCGGCAAAACAGTTGGGCTGCACCACAATCTGGTTGAAAGGAAAAAGCTGGACAACGCCTCCATCCACCGATGCAGCTGACTATACGATACAAAAATTTGAGGAGATCAAGAAGATTTTATTGTAACACAGCACATAGGGCGGCGCAGGAATGCCGTTCTATCGACTTCCCCTGTAATCCCCTCTTTCGTAAGGAGGGGATGCCAAAACATCCTCCCCTTAAGAAGAGGAGGATTATAGGAGGGGTTATTATGATTCATTCACATGGAGTATTCTCGAAAGGAAATCTCAATGCAATCAAATCATACCATACGTAAACCAAAAGGGAAGCTTGGCGTTCTCGTCGTCGGGTTGAATGGCGCGGTCTCTACCACATTTCTCGCCGGCGTCATGGCGGTGCGAAAGGGACTCGCGCAACCGGTCGGCTCGCTCACGCAGATGGGTACGATCCGCCTCGGCAAGCGGACGGAACACCGCTCCCCGTTGATCAAGAAATTTATCGAGCTGGCGAAGCTTGATGATCTCGTCTTCGGTGGATGGGACATTCGCAATGAGAACTGCTACGACTCCGCCCTCCACGCAGGCGTGCTTACGCTGGATCATTTGAACCTGATCAAGAAAGAGCTTCAGGCGATCAGGCCGATGAAGGCAGTCTTTGATCAGTTCTACGTCAAGCGACTCCACGGCTCGCACGTGAAAAAAGGGAAGAATAAGTTCGAGCTGATGGAACAGCTCCGCGAAGACATCCGCGCGTTCAAAAAGCAGAACAAGCTCGATCGTTGCGTCCTCATCTGGTGCGGCAGCACGGAAGTGTTCATCAGTGTGAATGGCGTACACAAGAACTTGAAGAAGTTCGAGGAGGCGATGAAGAAAAACCACGCCGACATCGCACCGAGCATGCTCTATGCCTGTGCCGCGCTCAAAGAGGGCGTTGCCTTTGCCAACGGTGCACCGAATCTCACCGTCGATGCACCCGCGGTCATGGAGCTTGCAAAGCAGATGGGGGTGCCGATCTCAGGGAAGGACTTCAAAACGGGACAAACACTGCTGAAAACAGTTCTCGCTCCTATGTTGAAGGCACGCCTCATCGGGTTGAACGGCTGGTTCTCGAGCAACATCCTCGGCAACAGGGACGGTGAAGTGCTCGACGATCCCGACTCGTTCAAGACGAAAGAGGAGAGCAAGCTCTCTGTTCTCGAGGGCATCCTACAGCCCGACTTGTATCCCGATCTGTACAAAGATTACTACCACAAAGTTCGCATCAACTACTATCCGCCGCGCGGCGATAACAAAGAAAGCTGGGACAACATCGACATTTTCGGATGGATGGGCTACCCGATGCAGGTGAAGATTAATTTCCTCTGCCGCGACTCCATCCTCGCCGCGCCCATCGTGCTCGACCTTGTGCTCTTCATGGACCTCGCCCACCGCGCCGGCATGAAAGGCATCCAGGAGTGGCTCTCGTTTTATTTCAAGAGTCCGATGGTCGCACCCGGACTCTATCCCGAGCACGATCTCTTTATTCAACTGATGAAGCTGAAGAACACTCTCCGCCATCTGAAGGGGGAGGAGTTGATCACGCACTTGGGGTTGGAGTACTACGACTAGATAATACGTGCGACGCACCTGCAGGGTGCGTCGCACATAGATTCTGCCGAAAGACGGGAAGGTGCGTCACATCTACTAAGGGAGGAACACATATGTCTAAGGAGAGGAGCGCAATTCATTCAGGGAGGTTATTACCATATCTTCAATCGCGGTTGCAATAAGGCGAACATATTCCGGTCTGACGAAAACTATCAGTATCTTCTTCGATTGTTGAGATCAAAGATTGTTGCATACCAAGCCACTGTCATCGCTTACTGCTTCATGCCGAACCATTATCACATTCTTCTGAGACAAGATGGTGAAGTCCCGCTTTCCAGCGTTGTTCAGGGGGTCTTCAACAAGTTATTCGAAGGCGTTCAATAAGCGATACGGGAGGACTGGAACATTATTCGAGGGACCTTTTAAGTCGGTGCATGTTGACAAAGAACAGTATCTCGTGCATTGTTGTAGGTACATCCATCGGAATCCGCTGGTCGCGGGATTGGTTGAGAAACTCGAGGAGTGGAAGTACTCAAATTATTTGGAGTGGATTGGCTGCCGGGATGATGTGCTGATAGATCGGGAGTTTGTCAAAGAGTATTTTGCCACACCGGATGAATACAAGAAATTTGTGCTCGACTACGAACCGCCACCAAGGGAAGTCGAACAATATTTTTCCTGGTGAGCGCTCACTTGCGACGCACCTTCCCGCCTTTCGGCGGGATAAACTCCGGTGCGTCGCACATAGGCTAAAGGGTGAGGAGTTTATTACACATTTGGGGTTAAGGAAGCTCACGTTCGCCCGCACTACGTATTTCCCGCGCAGTATTATGCGCGGGCGCAAGCCGAATTTGTTCATTGACAAAATTGATATACTCTCGCTTGAGTCCTATGACCGAGAAGTAGGTGAAAAAATTCTCCAATATGTTGAACTCTGACTATGTCAGCGGAAAAGAAGAGCATTGCGACCGATGGTGATTCATAACTACAACACCCGAAGTGAATATTAGTGTCAGCGATTACCTCGAAAACCTTTCGGACACGATTCCTGGTTTTCTGGCGACTGATATGCTGGTAGACGGAGACTACCCGTGTAGTATTGATACTCAATAACTGATGCAACTCGTGTGGAAAAAGATACTTCGATCGCTCTCTGCCATTATTTGTGGCAATGCCCGTATCTGGATCGAGAAAGAGATCGCCGTCTACCTTTTCTAGTAGGCTGTTGAAAAATGTATGAATATCAAAGAAATATTCATGTGTAATAATTTTTCGAAGCGTTGGATGAGAAGCCTCGCATTGATGTCCTCGACATCGTCGTCTCGAATTCAATCACTCGTTCATCCTGGCATTGAAAAATGGCTGTTTGTGACCCCCTCACCCCGTTGCTCCTATGATATTCCGGATCCGAATGAGATTGTAGACGGCATTGGTGAAGGTAAACATCCATCCTCCTCGCTCGACACCTTTATGCTTGGTTTTACGCATCGGTCCAATCGTCTTTATCCACCCAAAGATTTCTTCAACGATCTTCCGCTTCCACTGACTTATCTGATAACCCGGATGTCGTGTCGTGCGCTCATCAATGGCACTGCCACCCCGACGCTTCGTATTCTGGGCGGCATGAAGCGTGATCTTCAAGCTTCTCATATCATCGACAAACTCTTTCGTATCGTAGTTTTTATCAGCACCAAGCGTCAAGCGGCGCGTTTGTTTCCCTTTCACTTTCTTCATCATCTGTGTGGCTGTCGTTCGTTCCGCCTTCCCAGTGGCTTTGGTGTAGCATGTGGACACAACCAGCCCATGACGGTTATCCATCACAACGTGACCCATAAACGACAACTTGGACTCTTTTCCTTTTCCCTTTCTATAGAGCCGAGCCTCAGGATCTGTCGTCGATTGGTGAGTATCATTCGTTCGCTTTTCTCCATGAAAATCAACTGTTGGATTCCCCGAATCATCACTCTTGTTGGATCGGGGTGTATCTTTCTTCACAAAACTCTTTTGCCCTGCCCACGCCTCAATGAGCGTTCCGTCCACAGTAAAATGCTCATCACTGAGCAATTGATGGCTTCGGGCAAGATCAAGCACATTCTTCAGAAATTTCGTCGCAATATCAGCCTCCAGCAGCCGATCCCGATTCTTGCTAAAGACAGAGTGATCCCACACAGCGTCGTCCATCGAGAGTCCCACAAACCACCGGAACAGCAGATTGTAATCCAGTTGCTCCATCAACAATCGTTCGCTGCGGATAGTGTACAACACCTGCACAAGCGATGCACGCAACAGATACTCAGGTGGAATCGACGACCTCCCCACATCCGAATACATTGCATTAAAGTGTGGGGACATCTTCTCCAAGAGCGGGTCAATCATCTCTTTCAATTTCCGCATCGGATGATTCTCCGCTATGCGATCTTCCTGCGAAACGTAACTGAACATCGTACTCTGTTTGATCTCGGTCCCGCTCATGATCCTTTTCTCCTCGGTGTATGATTGATGTATGCAAATATAATACATCGCACGCGCGATTCGACATCATACAAAAAATATTGTTATGAGTTTTTCAACAGCCTGCTAGTTCACTAAAATATAATTCTCGTTTTCCATTCAAACGGTGATTGTGCTTGAGAATCTGAGAGGGATCGATTCTAAGAAGTCTGGCAAAGGACTCAAAGTCTTTCTCCTTCCAATTCTCGATATCGGTTGCCATGAGATCCACTTTAAGATTGGAAATAAGCTGATCTTCACTCAAGAGGTTGAAAAGCGAACCTTTCTAGTGGTCTAGAGCGTCACCAAGAAACAGCAGATTCATTTCTTATTCCCATTCATTTTTCAGGCTGGCGGTTGTTCCGTAACCACTCGCGAGCGAATGGCTGCGGAACTCCTGTATAACTGAAATATTGCGTCACTTGTCAGAGTATGTTTTCCCCCGCCTGACTTGATGGGTGAATATATCAGTATAATTTCTTATTGTCAAGCGTAAAAAAGCTTACGGCAGTGTCGCTCCGTTCTTGTTGAAATCCCTCTCAAAATATCATATATTCCCCTGTCAAATGTCAGCAGTAGGACGGGATTCCAGGTCATCCACCTGTTGCAAGCTTCGAAGAAAAAGAAGATTCTTCATCCCGCTGAAGCGGGATTCAGAATGGGTATAATGTCCAGAATGTGTTGCTGTTTTAGTGTGGACATAGTGACAAATACCATTGGAAATATGCAAGTCGATGACGATGTGCGAGACCACGATGCTGACGGTAACGTTGTTTGAGTCGAGAGAAATACCCTTCT
>JACOSX010000083.1 GCA_016178625.1 Ignavibacteria bacterium | reverse complement strand
GTTCCCCACCGTGCGCGTGGGATTATCAGTTGCAGACTCTACAACGATCGCGATTCCATGTGGACCGTATCCTTCGTATACAACTTCCTCGAGTGCCGCTTCTTTAGACGTCGCACGCTTGATGGCTGCCTCGATTTTATCCTTGGGCATGTTCTCCGCCCTCGCGGTTTCAATCGCGACACGCAGACGGAGGTTTGCTTCTGGATCGGCACCACCTTTCTTAGCAGCGAGGGTGATCTCCTTGCTGAGTTTGGTGAACGCTACCGCCATTTTGCCCCAGCGTTTTTCCTTGCGCGCCCGTCGGAATTCAAATGCTCTGCCCATTACAGCTGTTCCTTTTCTAAAAAACACATTGTGTGGAACAGACATTCTCTACGAGTCCCCACGGGTCTATCGACCCGAGGGTCGTAGACTTCGACTCGATAGAGTGGTAGACCTGTCCGTCGCTCATTGCCTGGTAGTCAGACAGGTCCCGAAGGGATGGCTTCGCCAAATGTCTGACCTACCGATGCTCGCTTTTTCTCAGTTTCTTCCACACCGTATCGATCAACTCCTTCAATCCCTCGCCGGTTACTGCCGAGATCGGAATCACCGGTATCCCTTTCTTGAATGAAATTTTCTGCAGCGTTTTCTTGAGCTTCTCGTCCGCCAGATCCATCTTCGTGATTGCGATGAGGTGCGGTTTCTTGAGCATTGTTTCGTTGAACGACTTGAGTTCATTCACGAGTGTCTTGTATTGCGCTTTGGGGTCTTCGGTGATCGACTCGATCATGAAGACAAGCACGCGCGTTCGCTCGATGTGGCGAAGGAATTGAATGCCAAGACCTCTCCCTTCATGTGCCCCTTCGATAAGTCCCGGCATATCGGCAACGACAAAGCTCTTGTACTCACCATAGCGGACGATGCCGAGATTGGGAATAAGCGTTGTGAATGGATAATCGGCGATCTTCGGCTTCGCCGCAGAGATCCGCGAGATAAGTGTTGACTTCCCGGCGTTTGGGAATCCAACCAGTCCAACATCAGCGAGGAGTTTCAGTTCGAGCTGGATCGTCTTATCTTCGCCTAGTGTTCCGGGAGTTGCTTTCCGCGGCGCCTGCATCGTCGAGGTTGCAAACTCCGCGTTTCCTTTTCCACCCTTCCCGCCGTTGGCGATAATAATCTCATCTCCATCATCGACAAGGTCGGCGTACACTTTGCCCGACTCGGCGTCTTTAATCACCGTTCCCGTCGGTACGCGCACAACGATGTCATCGGCGGATTTTCCGGTCTTATTCGAACCCATACCATGCTCGCCGTTGCGCGCGATGTAATTTCGCTTATACCGGAAATCCATCAGCGTTGTCAATTGCCTGTCGGCGCGGAGAATAATGCTGCCGCCGATTCCACCGTTCCCACCATCGGGACCTCCCTTGGGGATAAATTTTTCGCGTCGGAAACTCACCACGCCGTTGCCGCCATTACCGGCTTTCACATAAATTGTTGCCTGGTCAATGAACATTATCGATCCCCGTAATTGCAGACGTTGCGGATAACTTCACCGCGTCTGCTGTTGTTTTTACACCAATTCTCATAAAGATTGGAAATGTAACAGGCTTCGTTTTACTCTCGCCCCAACAATTTTGTAGATCGTTGATAATTTTACTGATTGGGTCATCATTATGTTGATCGACATAATGTTGAACTGCTGACCATGTCCGCAAGTATCCAAGTAATTGCTCAAGGGTCCAGTCATAGTGAGCAGTTATCGTTGAGGATGTGATTTCCTTGAAGGGAAATGGGATTGTTTGGTAGTGCTCATCAACATATCGTCGCTCGTTGTCCCAATACGAACCGATGATGTCCTCGTAAAAGTGATGAATAACCTTATCGGTGCGTTGGTCCATGTTCATCAGAGAATATCCAAAAAGTGCGATGACACCTTTGGGTTTTAATGTCCTGTCGACTTCATGGTAGAACTTGGAGAACTCAAACCAATGGATAGCCTGAGCGACGGTGATCAAATCAAATGTATTGTTTTCAAACGACGTATGTTCCGCACGTTGAATGGTGTAGAAGATATTATCCCGAGCCACAGCGTTCTTGATTTGATCTTCACTAATGTCCGTCGCGAATACGTTGTCAAAATACTTTGAAAGTTCAACCGCAACCTGCCCATTGCCCGTCCCGCAGTCCCACGCCGCTGTTCGTTCCGAAACTGCCGACAGTAAGAAATCATAAAGTTCCGATGGGTATGTCGGTCGGAACCGAGCATAAAGTTGTGATTGTTTTGAAAAGTTGTCTTTCATAGGGTTGCTGCGTAACACCCGCGAGTCGTGAGTCTACTAACGGCGAACGTTACACCCACCGTGATGTTGGGACTTATTTCTTTTGATGATATTGCTCGAAGACGATTTTGATGAACCGCTCGGCGTCGGATGAATATGGATTAACATCGTTCTGGATGAGTAGCTCGTCAATAAACTTCGACGCCTGTTTCCATGTTGCCAGTTTCCCTAACGATTCAAGCGATGAGCGATATACCTCTTCGTCGTTGTTGAAAATTTTCTTCACAAACCGCCGCCTCTCGTGTTCTTCCAGGAGAAAATTGAAGGTAATGAATGGCTGAACGGGAGTGGATACTCCATGTGTGCTCGTTGGCGGTATCGCTTCTGCAGCGGCGGACTCAGCGCGAGTTATCAATTCTGTATGCTCGACTTCAATTGTTTCAACATTAAACGCACCACAGGCTCGCCGGACACTTTCGAGCAGCTCGCCGAGCTCGTGCATGGTGATGTGAATTCTTCCCTGAGTGATCTCATCTTCAAGCTGTCTCATCACCGATGGTAAGCCTTTATCCTCAAAATATTTCATCAAGGCTTTCAGCGGGAGTGATACATTTCCGGTCGCCTTCGGAAAATCAAAAAAATCGTAGAGAGGAAACACGATGCGCGCCAGCTCGTCGCCGCTCTTGCGCTTGATGTACTCGCCGTCGATTTTCCATATAAGCGAGGAGAAATCTTTCTTTGCGGTCGAACGTATTTCTTTGTCGTGGAGGTAGCGTGTGACGATCTCCTTCAGGTATTCGTATGGTCCGAAGTAGCGCAACAGCCCGATCAGTGCTTCTGCAGAGATTGTCTCGGTGTTCTCGAAGAGAACCGAGGTGAGTGTCCATTGCGGTCGAACAAGATAATTAATAATCATGTGAACGGCATCGTTCAACCGCTGCACAAACTCCGATCTCTGAAACGTGTACTGGAGGACGAGAATGGAGTTGATTTGTTGTTGCAGGCTCTGGACTTCAGGATGTTCGCAGTGAAAGCGGCTTGTGTTATGATACGCGCGAAGTTCCTTCAACAGCATCGCCTCGACGTCGGCGCGAAAAAATGTTTTGACCGCGTGAGGGATGTCGCTTGCCAAAATATCTTTGACGGCGAAGGCTTCTCCTGAGCCAATGGTTCGCCGTTGGATCGTGGAAATGATCGTTTCTGTTTCCTGTTCGAACACGTTACTTCGAGCCCTTCCTGGTGAGTAACTTCACGCGATCAACTTCCTTCCGCGCGGCTGCTTTGAATGTCGCGTCGATCCCGGGTCTGTCGATGATCTGCTGATACATACCGATCGCTTCGTCGAACTTCGATAGCTTCTCGTACGCCTGACCGGCCATGTAGAAGGACGTGGCTGTCCAGTTGACTTTTCCCTGCTTCGAGACGAGATACGGCACTTTGAGGAATTCGAGTATCGCCTGCTGAAAGTCCCCCTTATAATAGTACGCTTCACCGATGTCATAGCGAAGCTCCGCTTCAAGCATGCTGCCCGCTTCGTTGATCAGCGTTTGAAACTGGACAACCGCTTGATCATAGAAGCCGATCTTTGTGTAAAGTGACCCAAGCTTAATTTTTTTATCGATGATATTCTCGTCGTTCGGGTACCGCTCGATGTAATCTCGCGTTATCTTCAGGGCAGCATCATACAATTTTGTCGACTCGTAAGCTTCGATGAGATTGTTCATCGCATACGGGAGAATGTCACCTGCAGTTTCGGGTGCGTTGGTGATCTGTTGATAATATTTGATCGACTCCTCATAGCGTTCTGCATTGAAATGCATGTTTCCCAACGAGAGGTTTACACGCGGAAGGACATCCGAAGCCGGATATTTCTTCTGGATGTTCTGATATCTCTTTGCCGCATCCTCAAGCTTATTATTGACCTCTGATATTTTTCCGAGATAATACTGTGCCCATGGGCCGAACCGCGTCTCTTCGTAATCGTCGACAACATGCTCAAACACAATGTTCGCGCCGGCATAATCCTGCGTGCGATAATGCAGAGCTCCTTGCTCGAACTCGAACTCGGCTTCATAAGAAGTTTTGCCATTCAGCTTTTTGAGCTCGGTGAGAAGTTTCTTGGCTTCGAGAAGTTTGTCTGCGCGCAGTGTAGCAACAATTGACCGCGCCTGGTAGAATTGCTTGCTGCTGACGCTGTCTGTCGTCAGAGCAAGCTGCGTGTATTGCCGTGCTGCTTCAACATATTGTTCAGTCTGGAACAGAAGATCGGCGACTTCCTTCGACGCGCTGCCCGCCCCACCGAGTGCAGATGCCTGTTTGAAATAGGAGGTTGCGACACCGATCTTCCCTTGCGTGCGAGCGAGCCCTCCAAGTTCGTAGAACGCTTTCATCGCGGCAGTTCCTTTACGATCATGGAGGAGGTAGGTATTATAGTATTGGACAGCGCGTTGTAATTCACCTTTTTTCTCATACACCGCTGCCAGCTTGAAATAACCCGACCAGTCTGTCAATGGTTGAAATGGATCAGCTTCGAGTTCCTGTAGCTGATGTTCGTGGATCGCGATGGCATCATCGAAGTTGCCGATCGCCGCATACCCCTCAGCAAGACGTTCAGTACTCTGATGAGCAAGTGGAGAACAATAGGGATACTCTGTGGAGATTCTTTTCCAGAGAGTAATTGCTTCGGCGGCATTCCCTTGTTTCCATTGAAGATCTGCCAGCTCCCACATAGCTTGAACAGTCGAATAGGTTGGAGATGGGGAGCTCACAGCCTGTTGGAAATCGATTACAGCGGAGTCCGGTTTCCCAATGGAGAGATAGGCAAGTCCTCTCCCTAATAATGCTGAGGAGAGAAGCGACGGTCCAGGATTAGCGGCGATTCCGTCGTTATAGAAATGGACAGCTTCGGCAAACTGTTTATTTGCCGACGCTGCATTGCCCAGCCGTATGAGAATCTCAGCGCGATAGGGCGAGGTGGGGTGTAAGTCGATGAAATTTCTTGCCGCCACCGCTCGCTCGGCGTCGGGTTTCCTTTCGAGTGAGTAGTTGTAATAGGCTGCTTCTTCGCTCCATTTGCTTTGTGGATACTGTGCGAGGAACGCTTCGTACGACGT
This sequence comes from Ignavibacteria bacterium, assembly GCA_016178625.1. Classification (GTDB taxonomy): domain Bacteria; phylum Bacteroidota; class Ignavibacteria; order UBA10030; family SZUA-254; genus JACOSX01. The sequence continues at coordinate 5,297 of JACOSX010000083.1, read as the reverse complement.
AAGAGCCTTTTCACGCAGTGAAGTATCGATGACCGATTGCAAATAATAGGCACGAGCACGATAATAAAAGGCATCCATTAATTTCTCTGGATCTATCTTGTTCTCAATTGCAAGAGTGAACTGATGGGCAGCCGATTCGTAATCCTTGAGGTCCTTGAAATAAATTTCACCAAGTTGAAATGATAACGATGCTTTTGATTCTTGTGTAACGACCTCGCCAATGAGACGGGCGAGTTTTTCAATTCCCGCGTCGCGGTTTTTAATCCTATAGTCTTGAAGATGTTCGATACGATCTTCTATTGCAGTCTCCCATGGATTTGAGGGAAAGCGTCGCAGCATATTGGTGTAGACCTTTACCGCACCCTCATCGTCACCGAGTTTCTCCAGGCATTCTCCAATATTTTTTGTTGCCTCGACAGCATACGTCGACTGTGGATATTTCCCCGCGAGTTGGTCAAAGATGATCGTTGCTTTTCTGTAGTCCTGCTGGTCTTGAAATAATCCGCCGAGGCGAAACATCATATACGGTGCCCAGGGATCATCGGGAAAATTTTCAATGTATGATTGCAAATATCGAGCAGCATCCGACCACTGTTTTGATTCAAGGCATGTCCGCGCGGCAAGGGCGGTTGCCTGACGTTTCACCGGCGATTCAGGGAGAGACAGAACTTTTCTCGCGTACCTGAGAGCGTCGGTTATGTTCGCTGTGCCACTCTTAGCTTTATCTCTCGCCGATTCGAACGCGGATCTTCCCGCATTTAAGATTGATTGAATCGCACGTGAGCTCTTGGGGAATTTTGCAAACACCTTTTCATACAACTGCTGAGCCTCAGCGTAGAGAGCCTGAAGAGCATACGCATTTCCCAATTCAAACAATACTTCTGCGTGAAGTGAGTCATCATGTGTTTCATCGGAACTGAGTTTCTTAAAATGCTCGATCGCCGTGGCGTATGACTTTGCGCTCATTGCTAACTTCCCTAATTCCAGTGTCGCAGCGTTTGCCGATGCAGTGTTGGGATAGAGCTTTGTCACTGACCTGAACGTCGACTCGGCATCATCAAACAAACTTGTCATCACTCTGAGTTTTCCGAGGGAAAATAGGGCGCCTGCCTTCACCGACGCAGGAGCCTCGCTCTCACTCACGCGGCGGGCTTCCTTTTCCGCAAGCTCATTCTCGCCCGCCTCGGCATAGAGCTCGCCGATGGCAAGCCGCGCCGAAATAACACTACTGCTCGTGGGATAATCCTGGATGATTGTTCGGTACACCTTCATTGCATTCTCTCGCTCACCCACCTGTCGATAGATTGATCCTGCTTTCAGTAGTGCTTCCGGAACGAGCTGGCTCTTGGGATGAAACACCTTGACGCGTTCGTAGGCAGAGGCAGCCTCACGTACGTTGTTCATTGCGAGAAATGCCTCGCCAACATTCAGCCACGCGTCGGGAGCTTTGGGATGCTCGACGTAGGCGAGGGCAAAATTCTGAAATGTTATCCGCGCTTCGTCGAACCGCTTGAGTTTCATTTGTGTGAGACCCAGTGTGAATCGAGCGTCGATACCCTGTGAGGTTGTCGGATAGGCATTGATGAAGTTCTTGAGCTGCTCAGCCGCGAGATCAAACATGCCATCGTTGTACAGCCCGACAGCGAGCTTGAAATCAGCATTCTCTTTCTCCTGTGAAACGGAAAGCGGAGAGTAGAGAGCAAAGAACAGAGAGCAGACAAGTCCAAGCCCGAGAAACCGAGTTCTCTGTTGAGTTGACCTCAGGAGAGAAGGGGTTAGTCTGGTTTGCATAATTGAGTCATGAAAGTAAGCGCATGATGCGACAATCGCGGAAGATTATCGATCCGAAATCCCTCGAGGGGCTCTCTTGAGAGAAGATCCGCAATCCGCAATGAGAAGATAGGGTTTATTTGGGAGTTGTGCAAACAATGCTGCAGATTCGGTCGACTGTTCTTGACGTCTGTCCACAACAGTTTTGTTGAAGTACGCATGGAGCGGAAATATATTCCGTCCAGCAAGTCTGGTACATCGGAACGTAAAACATGTTGAGTGACCCTGATCTGACAGACGAACACCATGCCCTTGATTTTCATTTGAATACTGTGCATATTTCCAAAAGCATATGATCAAAGGGATTTCATCCAGCCTTATCTGTTTTCTTTCACTGACGGCAGGGTGTTGCTCAACAAGGATGCAGCAAGCAACGCAACACTCGATCATAGATTCGACGGCACCGGCAATTCACAAACAAAAACTTTCACAGCCAACAACTCTCCAATCGAACATTTCGGCAATCACTGCAACTGTGAACACCATCGCCCCACTTGATTCGATCAATTACCGCCTGTCCATTCGCATCACTCAAGTTGCGGCTGAAGGGGAAACGCCGAGCTTCGCGGAAGCGGGTCAGGAGGTTACCGTCACCCCACAATACGTTCTCACTGATGGAGGAACTGTCGATACAACTGTAGGCCACAACAGAAAACTATTGGGTTTGAAGACTATCAGTTCGGGTGAGAACTTCCAGGGTAAAATCTCGTTAACGTCGACGGGGCAGTGGATGCTCCTCGAAGTCACTAACCGATAACCATATAATGGGAACCATATGAAATCAATTCTCGTTCAAGCCATTCTCGCACTCACGGTGTTCGCTTTTGCTTTTGAGATGAGCGAGTATCGAACCGATTCGACCCTACCAAGCGAATCTTCAATACAAAAGGAACGACTCGAAGCCACCTACGCAATGCAGGCGATGCGGTGGTATAACGATCAGCGATCATATCCTACCGGCACCATCCCCTATGACTGGAGGGAACGAGCGCTTAGTCACACCAAGCAGCACAACTTACAGAAAACATCAGCGGCAGCTTCAATCTCGTGGAGCTCGGTTGGTCCTGATTCTATCGCCGGCAGGACACGATCGATCGCCATCGATCCATCAAACAGCAATATCATTTATTGTGGTTCGGTGAGCGGTGGAATCTGGAAAAGCACAGACGGCGGAACATCGTGGTCTCCGAAGGGCGATTTTGCATCGAGCCTTGTCATCGGTTGTATTGCCATCGATCCTTCAAACACCAGCATTATTTACGCGGGAACCGGTGAAGGATATTTTAACGTAGACGCTTTGCGCGGAGTGGGAGTACTGAAGTCGACTGATAGCGGCACCTCATGGTCGCTCCAGAATAACTTTATCGGTGCGAGCTCTCCCTACTATTATTACTACATCAACAAACTTGTGATCCGACCGGATAATACCAATACCTTGTTCGCTGCGGTCTCTGCAACAAATGCCGGAATCTGGAAGTCGACCGATGCCGGCGCAAGTTGGAACAAAATCACAACCGTCGGGAGCAGTTCCAATTTCTGTGTCGACCTTGTAATGGATCCGACAAACGCCGACATTATGTACGCAGCCTTCGGTTTGTTCTCAACAGATGGTATTTATAAAACCACCAACGGAGGCTCAACGTGGAACAAGCTCACCAATGGTTTTCCTGCGACCTCGACGAAGTATAACCGCATTAGTCTCGCGATTGCCAAGAGTAACCCGTCTGTTCTCTACGCCTGCTTATCGGATTCGAATTACTATACTCACAGCATCCAAAAATCGACAGATGCCGGTGCATCGTGGTTGCAAGTGGGGACGCCGATGGACCTGTTTCTCTCCAGCTCGCATCTCGGCGGACAGGGATGGTACAACAATGTCATCGCAGTACACCCGACAAATCCAAGCATCGTCTACACAGGTGGAAATAATACGTTCAAATCGATTGACGGAGGTTCAAACTGGACGCAGATGACGCATGGATATCCACCGTCGGCACTTCCCTACATCCACGTAGATCAACACGCGATCGCGATCAATCAATCAAGCCCTTCCATCATCTATTTCGGAAATGATGGCGGAATGTTTAAGACAACTGATGGAGGCGTGACGTTCTCACAAATCAATAATGGCTTGATGACTGCCCAGTTCTACAGTGGCGCAGTTCACCCGACGGCAGAAATTTACTTTGGTGGAACTCAAGACAATGGAACTCTCCGGACTACTGCTTCGCCGAAATGGACTCAGGTCTTTGGCGGTGATGGTGGATATACAGCGGTGGACTTTACATCGCCCAGCAACGTCTACACCGAATATGTCTATCTTAATTTTCAAAAATCGACGAGCTCGGGTGCTGCGGGAACATGGTCGAGGATGATGAGCGGCATCCCGACTTCTGGTGGGGCGCAGTCTGATGGAACAAGCGATCGCTGTTCGTTTATTGCACCGTTTGTCATGGATCCTTCGAATTCACAGGTCATTGTTGCGGGCACATTCAAAGCCTACCGAACCACCAATGGCGGTTCATCATGGTCGGCGATCGGTTCTGACCTGACAGGCGCGGGAGATGGTTCCGGGCAAGTGGGATCGCCAGGAGCAACGATCACTGCAATCGCGATCGCGAAGACTCCAGCGTCTTCAACGATTTATGTTGGCACGAGTGGATCGTCTTCACCGGCGGCACATTCGAAAATTCAGGTTTCAACCAACACAGGTGGTGTATGGAATGATCGAACCAGCGATCCCCCTTTGCCGAACCGCGTCGTGAGAGCCATCGCGGTTGACCCGACCAATGGTGCTCGTGCGTTTGCCGGTTACTCGGGTTACAATGCTAATACACCAACCACGCCCGGTCATGTATTTCAAACAACGAATAGTGGAACGACCTGGTCAAATGCGAGCGGCGACTTGCCGGACATTCCCGTTAACACCATCATTATCGATCCGAACAACACCAACCACCTCGTTGTTGGAACAGATCTTGGCATCTATGAGTCGTGGAATAGCGGGACGAATTGGTTCCAGCAGAACAATGGTCTTGCGAATGTTTCTGTAGCTGACCTTGATCTCCGTGGCGACCGATATCTCTTCGCCGCCACTCATGGGAGAGGGATGTTTAAATCGTCTGCACCGCTCGTTGATGCTGTGTACGAAGAACCGAGCACTAATCCGTTGAGCTTCGCTCTTCATCAAAATTATCCTAACCCATTCAATCCTGAGACACACATTTCATACACACTTCCTGAGAGTCGGTATGTAAGTCTCGTGGTGTACGACGTTTTAGGGAAGGAAGTGGCAACGCTGGTGGATGAAACACAAAGCGCAGGTTACAAGTCCGTGCGCTTTGATGCAAGCCATTTCCCCAGCGGCATCTATTTCTACCGCTTGAAGGCGGGGAAATTCTCGGATATCAAAAAGATGGTGGTGATGAAATAGTAAAATTAGTCTTGACAACTCGCATAATATTTTG
>JACOSX010000106.1 GCA_016178625.1 Ignavibacteria bacterium | reverse complement strand
GTTGCACCAATACCGACAGCTCCAACAGCAAGGTCTCATCACCGACTTTACGAAAGAAACGTTTGATCCCGCAAGCAGTTTCGCGCGGGTCGGAGGTGGCTCGCTCGGCGGGAAGGCGAGAGGGTTGGGATTTCTCAACATCCTCATCAACACCTATAATGTGCGCGACAGGTTTGAGGGAGCTCAAATTTATGTGCCACCCGCCCTTGTGTTGGGAACGGATGTGTTTGACCAGTTTCTCGAAGAAAATGCTCTTCGCGCCTTTGCGATGAGTTCATCGGATGATGAAGCGATCACAAAAACTTTTCTTGAAGCTGAAATCTTTCCCGCGGAGGTCCTCAGTGCATTAATGGCCCTCCTCGATATCATTCGCGAACCGCTTGCCGTACGTTCCTCAAGTCTTCTGGAGGATTCGCAGTATCAACCGTTCGCGGGTGTGTATGAAACATATATGCTTCCGAACAATAATCCGGATTCTGTTGTTCGGCTTGGTGAGTTGATTGATGCGGTAAAACGCGTCTATGCATCCACGTTTTATCAACGTGCAAAAGAGTACATTAAAGTAACATCGTATCGTCTTGAGGAAGAGAAGATGGCCGTGATCATTCAAAAGATGGTCGGATCAGAATATGGCAATCGCTTCTATCCGAATTTTGCGGGAGTCGCAAAATCATACAACTTTTATCCCTCAGCGCCGCAATCGTCATCCGATGGCATTGCCTCCGTAGCCTTGGGATTGGGAAAGATGGTGGTGGATGGTGGCCCGTCGGTGCGATTTTGTCCACGGTATCCCGGTCATCTTCAACAGTTGTCATCAATTGAGGATACGTTGGGTAATAACCAACATGAGTTTTTCGCGCTTGATCTCACAGCAAACACCGGAGTTGAAATCCATACACACGATACGTTGACGAAAGCCTTCGCGTTGGATGTTGCTGAACAGGACGGAACACTTTCGTTCGTCGGTTCGACCTATTCACCGGAGAACGACGCCGTCTATGACGGTATTTCGCGCGCCGGCATGCGGTTAGTGACCTTTGCCCCAATATTGAAAAACAAAATTCTCCAACTGCCTGAGATTCTTGAGCTCTTGTTGAGTCTAGGCAGCGGGGGAATGGGGACGCCGATTGAAATTGAGTTTGCCGTTAACATGCGCGTGCCCACGGGGAAGCCGAAGGAATTCGGCGTGCTGCAGATGCGACCGCTTGTGATCAGTCGGGAGTTTGAAGAGTTAAGTATCGAGAAGACCGATCCGGACCACATCATCTGCGAAAGCGCCCAGGTGTTGGGTAATGGTGTGATCGATACGATTTATGATATTATTGTCGTCGATGTCAATACGTTTGAACGTTCGAAGAGTCAAGAGGTGGCAACAGAAGTCGGACAATTCAACTCGAAGCTCGCTGCGGAGAACAAGCCGTACCTTCTCATTGGCGTAGGTCGATGGGGGACAATCGACCCCTGGCTTGGCATTCCTGTTCGATGGGATCAAATTTCAGGAGCCAAGACGATTGTTGAATCGGGTTTTAAGGGCTTTAGTGTCGTGCCGTCCCAGGGATCGCACTTCTTCCAAAACCTGACGGCATTCATGGTTGGATATTTTACGGTCGACACAATGCATCAACAAGGATTTATAGATTGGGAGTGGTTGCTCCGGCAGGAACCAGTCGAACAAAAAATGTTCACCCGGCATCTGCAGTTTTCATCTCCGCTTATAATTAAGATGAACGGGCATGGGAATAAGGGAATCATTCTCAAACCACCGGTGGCGCATCGAGGGGGATAATGGGCAGGGACTGTGCCGCTGTCGCCTTTTGCTGACTCATTCATCTCACACGTGATATTTCTATCGAGTCCAATACCAGACGTTCTTAAAGAGTTATTACAATAGTCAATGTTCGCACCAGATGCATTGACACTATGAATGAAATTGTATACATTAATTCTCGCGTTTTTGATCAAGCGTCGTCGATCCGGCCAATTGTATCGAAACACTATGAATCATTCACATGACTAACTTCCCCAGTCTGACTGTTTCTACACCGGGACGAATCTGCCTTTTCGGAGAACACCAGGACTATCTTGATCTTCCAGTCATTCCCTGTGCAGTCTCACTGCGAGTTGCGATCGAAACGAAGCGAAGATCCGATTCACTGGTTCACATCTCGTTGCCGGATATTGGGTCGGAGATTTCTTTTTCATTGGATCGTCCGCTGAACTATGGTGCGGAACGAGATTACTTTCGTAGTGGCATTAAAATTATGAGGAAACAAGGGTTCATATTTTCTCAAGGTTTTGATTGTTGTGTGATGGGGAAAATCCCCATAAGGGCAGGGACCTCAAGTTCGTCGGCATTGGTTGTCTCTTGGATCAATCTGCTTGCTCAGATGAGTGATCGACCGCGAGAATTAACGCCAGAGGAGTGTGCGGATCTTGCATACAGGACGGAAGTCCTTGAATTCAACGAACCTGGCGGTAAGATGGATCAATACTCAACTTCCCTCGGCGGGATTCTCCTCTTGAAATTTTATCCAACACTCCGCATTGAAAAACTCAATCCCCTGCTGAGATCGTTCGTACTCGGCGACTCGCGGGAGCCAAAAGATACGAGAATGATATTAGCGCGGGTGAAGAACAACGTCCTGACGATTTCTCGAATTCTCTCGGAGAAGTATCCAGGGTGTTCACTGCATACTGTGTTGTTGGAAGAGATCGATCATTATGCGGGTGACCTGAGCACGGACCAACGTGAGCTTCTCATTGGAACACTCCGCAACCGCGATATCACGCGAGAAGCGCACATCCTGTTAATGCAAAAAACGATTGATGAGCGCATGTTTGGAGATCTGCTGAATGAGCACCAATCAATTCTTCGGGATGTGCTTCATATTTCAACACCGAAGATTGATCGCATGCTTGAAGCTGCGCTCCGCGCGGGTGCGTTCGGAGGAAAGATCAACGGCTCCGGCGGTGGGGGTTGTATGTTCGCCTATGCACCAGAACATCCGGAAGCGGTCGCGCAGGCAATCGAGAAGGAGGGAGGAACAGCATATATTGTTCATGTCGATTCCGGTACTCGTGTTGAACGAGCAGAGGTTGTAGACTGATGCAACCAAACATCGCCATCCTTGCGGGCGGCATTTCTTCGCGCATGAAAAAACCTGCGCCGATCTCCCCAGCCCTTGACCCGTCGCTTGTCAGGGATGCTGAGCGGAAATCGAAAGCGATGATTGGGGTGGGTGGTGGGTATCGCCCATTCCTTGATTACGTGCTCCATAATATAGAGTGCGCGGGCTATAAGAGTGTCGTCATCATCGTGGGTGAGATGGATACGTCGATCCGTGAGTATTATGAGCACAACAGCGCTACCCTTTTTCAGAAGTTAAATATTTCTTATGCAGTTCAGAAAATTCCGCCGGGTCGGGTGAAACCAATGGGTGCCGCAGACGCTTTACTGGAAGGACTCAAGGCAATGCCGGGTTGGAAGGGACAGCACTTTACTGCGTGTAATTGCGACAATCTCTACTCTGTTCATGCGCTCCGCGTACTCCTTGAAGATACACACGACAATGCGATGATTGATTATGACCGCTCAGCGTTGCAGTTCGATCAGGCACGCTTCGCACAGTTTTCCGTCATCCAGAAAAATGCCCAGGGATTCCTTGAGAATATTATCGAGAAACCTTCGCTGGACGAAATTGCTCGTGCGGCGGATGCGCGTGGAAGGATTGGAGTGAGCATGAATATCTTCCGGTTTACGTATGATCAAATTATGCCGTTCTTGGAGAAAGTTCCGATCCATCAGATTCGCCAGGAGAAAGAGTTGCCGACGGCAGTCACATTGATGGTTGCCAAACATCCAAGATCAATGTTCACGATACCTCTTTCAGAACATGTCCCCGATCTGAGCAGTCAGAGCGACATCGTAGAAGTCCAGAACTTTCTCCGGGTCGCGTATCCTGATTTTCATTTGAAGGGTTCATAAGAGCTATGACCTCAGCTTCAATAGCTGGTAAGGGAATTTCTTAGTTTAAGGGTGAGCACACATTTCGGCGATCCCAATGGTACCCGTGAGAAGACTAAGAGTAAAGATTTGCTGCATCGCCAATGTTCAGGAAGCGTGGATGGCAATACAGTATGGTGCGTCCGCGATAGGTTTGGTATCCAAGATGCCAAGCGGACCTGGCGTCATTGATGAAGAAACGATCATACAGATCGCTTCAGTCGTGCCTCCCACGGTCTCTTCTTTTCTTTTGACAAGCGAGCAGGATACGAAATCCATCATTACTCAACAACGACGATGTGGTGTGAACACAATCCAGATCTGCGATCGGTTGGAATCGGGTAGCTTTCAAGACTTGCGGGATGCGATGCCCGGTATTGCTCTTGTCCAGGTCGTCCACGTTGCCGGCGAAGAATCTGTTAATGAGGCAGTTTCAGTTGCACCGTATGTTGATGCGATTCTCCTCGATTCGGGTAACCAATCGCGACCAATTAAAGAATTGGGTGGAACGGGACGAACACATGATTGGAGCATAAGTAAAAGAATCCGGGAGTCGGTGGATGTCCCGATCTTCCTGGCGGGCGGACTTAGCCCTGACAACGTAGCTGATGCCATTCGAGAGGTCGGACCTTTTGGGGTTGATGTTTGTAGTGGTGTCCGGACGAATGGAGCGTTGGATGGGCTGAAGTTGCAGAAGTTTTTCAGTCGGGTAGGTGGGCACTAGCCTCCCATCATTCAAGAATCTCACAGCGGAAATACCGTATGTTCATTGGTCATTACGCGGTAGCGCTTGCATCCAAGAAAGCTGCGCCGAGGGTATCATTAGGCACACTCTTTCTCTCGGTGCAGTTGCTTGATTTGCTCTGGCCCCTCTTCTTGTTGCTTGGCATTGAACATGTTCGTATCGAGCCGGGCAACACGGCGTTCACACCGTTGGATTTCTATGATTATCCTATTTCCCATAGTCTCTTTACTGTCCTGGGGTGGTCGCTCGGTTTCAGCGTCATCTATTATTTCGCCCGACATTATCAGAGAGGTTGTTGGATTCTCGGTGTAGGAGTCCTGAGCCATTGGGTGCTCGATTTCATCACCCATCGTCCCGACATGCCGATCAGTCCCGGAGTGAGCGTCTATGTCGGACTTGGCTTGTGGGATTCTGTTATAGGTACGATCATCGTTGAAGGAGCGTTGTTTGTTGCTGGTGTTGTTGTGTATGCGCGCACAACGGTTGCCGGAGATCGCACGGGTCGGTACGCTTTCTGGTCGCTCATCTGCTTTTTCGTTCTTGTGTATGTTGGAAACATCCTTAGTCCACCGCCGCCCAGTGAAACAGCCCTTGCCTTTGCTGGGTTGACGTTGTGGCTCATTGTGCCGTGGGGATACTGGATTGACAGACATCGACAACCTGTTGTGAGCTATCAATGAAATCACAGCGGTCACGGACCATTCCGTGACCGAATTCTGTGCTTGTGTCACGGTGTGGACCGTGACACCTGTGAAACCGAGCCAGTATGGATTATTTCGGATTCTGTCAATCTTTGGAGAAATTCATTATATTCCGAGGGTCGTTTTCAATATCCAATGGATGAAGCTCATTACGGGTGAACACACGATGCGATTCCTCGAAAGATCATATGGTACAATATTATCTGGCGTGATCGTGCTTCTCACATGCGCCGGCATGGTTGTGTATGGAAGCGAAAGAGATCACACGCAGTATGTCAATTCTTTTATCGGCACTGACGCTCATGGTCATACATTCCCCGGCGCAACTGTGCCTTTCGGAATGGTGCAGTTGAGTCCGGACACGCGTGTCGAAGGGTGGGATGCCTGTGCAGGGTATCATTATTCCGATAGCACCATCCTCGGTTTCAGTCACACACATCTCAGCGGAACTGGGATTCCGGACTATGGAGATATTTTGGTTGCTCCGACGCTCGGAGAGATTTCAGCGAACATCACCCCATCCAGATTCCATCATCAGCGAGAAGAAGCATCCCCCGGCTATTATAGCGTTTGGCTTGACGATTCTAACATCAGAGTCGAGTTAACAGCCACTACGCGTGTTGGGGTACACCGTTACACATTTCCGAAGCCAAATGTTGCAAACATCATCATTGACCTTCATCATGGACTCGGACCGGATAAGGTGATCGAATCGGAAATTGAGATCCTTGGGGAACGAGAGGTTGTAGGGTATCGCCGATCGGAAGGATGGGCGAAGGATCAGCACATCTATTTCGTCGCGCAGTTTTCGAAGCCATTTGAATCGTTTGGTATCATGCGTGACAATGCACTATTCCCGAACGAACGCTCTTCCGTTGGGAAAGATCTGAAATGTTACCTCCGCTTTTTTCAGCGCAATGGAGATCCCATCATTGTGAAAGTTGGCATATCTGCGGTGAGCGTCGACGGTGCGAGAAAGAATCTGGAGGCTGAGGTCCCCGGCTGGGACTTCGATAGTGTTAGAGAAAATGCAAGGAAGGTGTGGGAAAAGGAACTGAGCAAAATAGAAGTCGGAGGTGGGACGCGAAACCAATTGGCGACATTCTACACTGCTCTCTATCACGCGATGCTTGCACCCAATATCTTCAGCGACGTCGATCATCACTACCGCGGGATGGATGGAAAGATACATGTGGCTGAAGGCTTCAACATGTATACAGTCTTTTCACTGTGGGATACGTTCCGCGCTGAGCATCCGCTGCTTACAATCATCGATCGGGAGCGTACACGTGATTTTGTGAATTCATTGCTATCAAAGTATCAGGAGGGAAATACTCTTCCCGTCTGGGAACTCGCTGCGAATGAAACATGGTGCATGATTGGGTATCATTCTATTCCTGTCATTGTGGACGCGTTCACAAAAGGGATCGGAGGATTCGACGCCGGGAATGCTGTTGACGCGATGAAACAATCAGCACTTGCAGATCGCTATGGTTTGGCAGCGTATCGAGAGAAAGGGTATATTCCCGGTGACGTCGAGGGAGAATCCGTCTCCAAGACCCTTGAGTATGCATACGATGACTGGTGTATAGATCACATGCGAGAATCGTCTGGTGCGAACAACGATGTTCAGAATTTTGTTGATCGTGCGCAATCCTACAAGAACGTATTTGATCCCTCAACAGGCTTTATGCGTGCAAAAACTAACGCTTGCTGGGTTGAACCGTTCGATCCGAGCTCCGTTACCGTCCACTATACGGAGGCGAACGCTTGGCAATACAGTTTCTTCGTGCCGCAGGATGTGGATGGGTTGATCACTCTCATGGGTGGAAAGGAGAAGTTCATCCAAAAATTGGACTCACTCTTTGGAAGCTCATCTTCTCTTTCTGGTCGCCAACAGGCTGATATCACCGGCATGATTGGTCAGTATGCACAAGGTAATGAACCGAGTCATCACGCCGCGTATTTGTACGACTATGCCGGCGTGCCATGGAAAACGCAGCGGATCGTTCGGATGATTATGGATTCGCTGTACAAGCCTACACCCGATGGATTGTGTGGAAACGATGATTGTGGTCAGATGTCGGCGTGGTATGTGCTGAGCGCGATGGGACTCTATCAAGTCTGTCCGGGACAGCCGATGTTTTGTATTGGGAGTCCGTTATTCAGCAAGGTAGTGATTCATTCGGATGGTGAACCGCCGAAGATTGACAGCTCGACGAGGGGAAGCTTTGTCATCAGTGCAACGAACAATTCTCAGCAAAACCGTTTTATCCAGAGCGCAAAGTTAAACGGCGGGCCATACACAAAATCGTTCCTCACGTACGCTCAACTTGTGGAAGGCGGTTTGCTGGAATTTGATATGGGATCTAGACCGGCACACACATGGGCAAACTCCGATCAAGATTCTCCACACTCACTGCCGATGAAATCAATTGTCGCTACGCCGTATCTTCGAGCAGCCGGAAAAACGTTTGTCGATTCAGTGACTGTAACGATGGGCTCTGTTGCGCCCGATGCAGAAATTCATTACACGATGAATGGGGAAGAACCAACTTCAAAGTCGATCTCTTTTTCATCGCCAATTGTCTTGAAGAACACCACCACGATCAAAGCGGTTGCGTACAAAGATGGCGCGAAAAGTAAAATGATCACTGCGGAATTTGTCAGAAAGACTCCATTAGGCAAGATACTCCTTCATACACACTATAGCTTGCAATATACGGGTGGTGGCGATGAGGCGTTGATTGATGGCATTCGGGGCGGATTGGATTTCCGTCTCGGAGCGTGGCAGGGGTATCATCAAAACGACCTCGATGCTGTCGTTGATCTTGGGGCTAAGAAAGAAATCAAGAAGATATCCCTTGGCTGTCTTCAGGATAACAACTCATGGATCTTTTTCCCAACAGCAATTGATTTTTCGTGGTCAAATGATGGCGTCACGTTTCTTGACTCTATCAGAATCGTCAATGATGTTTCGCCAAAAGAATCGGAAGTGATGAGTAAGAACTTCGTCAAGGAGCTTGATGGTATCTCGGCTCGTTATGTTCGAGTCGTTGCAAAAAATATTGGACGGTGTCCCGACTGGCATAAAGGTGCAGGCGAGGAAGCCTGGCTGTTTGTGGATGAGATAACCATAACTGTACAATGAAATTATTCTAACCGGAATCGTCGTATGAGCCAATCTCTCGTATTCAAACATCTCTTGATGGTGTTAATCATTATAGGTTCGAGTGTTGCGTTTCACGTTCATGCGAATGCAAGAATCCAAAGCGAAGGGAAGTCCACGGCGAGTCGAAATGCACAAGGGCACGAAGTGGCGAAAGAGATTGATCTGAATGACCTCGCGCCTCCAGAAAGTCGTATGAGAGGCATCATCGAAAGGTTTTCTGCGGATCTCGAAAGCCTTGACCGCTTTTATACAGTTCCATCCTCTTCGACACGTAACGCCCGCATCAAACAATTTTACACGGATTGGGTTCTCACTCTCGGTACATTAGAGTTCGATTCACTCAGTCAAGAAGATCGAGTCGACTATATTCTCTTCAAGAATTATCTCAATCGTGCATTGAGAAGGCTTGACCTCGAAGCGAAATCGCTCGCCGAACAGGTACCCATCATCCCCTTCGCCCAGACAATAAGCGATCTTGAAGATGCCCGACGTCGGATGGAATGGATCGACCCGTTCAAGGCAGCGGACATTCTCACCGCGGTGAACAAACGGGTTACAGAAACGCGCAAAGCAGTTGAGGCGGGTTTAACATCCGACAGCAAAGCGGCTGGGATCAAGGTGAAAAAGGTTATTGCCAACCGAGCCGTGTTCACCCTCAGCAATGTGAGGAGTTCCCTCAAGCGCTGGTACGATTTCTATAACGGGTACGATCCCATCTTCTCCTGGTGGATGAGTGAGCCATATAAAGCTGTCGATCAGGCGTTAAAAAATTACGCAGAATTCCTCCGCGAGAGAGTTGTTGGCGTGAAAGCGGATGATGACACAACGGTCATTGGAAATCCGATCGGACGTGAAGCGCTGTTGATCGAATTGGAGTACGAGATGATTCCGTACACACCTGAGGAATTGATCGCTATTGCCAACAAAGAATTCGCATGGTGCGAATCTGAAATGAAGCGTGCGTCCCGGGAACTTGGTTACGGCGATGATTGGCACAAAGCGCTCGAATATGTCAAGTCCCAGCATGTCGAGCCGGGGAAACAGCCTGAGTTGATCAGGCAACTCGCCTTGGAGGCAATAAACTTTCTCGACCAACATGATCTTGTGACTGTACCACAACTCGCGCGGGACACTTGGCGGATGGAAATGCTCTCTCCAGAGCAGCAACAGCAGAGCCCCTTTTTCCTTGGTGGTGAAACAATCCTCGTCTCATTCCCGACAAACACGATGGGACACGAGGAAAAGATGATGAGCATGCGTGGAAACAACAGAAACTTCGCGCGTGCGACGGTTCTTCACGAGTTAATTCCGGGACATCACCTCCAGGGATTCATGAATGCTCGCTACCGAACCTATCGCGGCTTGTTCAGCACGCCGTTCTGGACAGAGGGATGGGCTTTCTATTGGGAGACGTTGTTCTGGGATATGAAGTTTCCCCAATCTGCTGAAAACAAAATTGGAATGCTCTTCTGGCGGATGCACCGGTGCGCTCGGATCATTTTTTCTCTCAGCTTTCACCTTGAGAAGATGACGCCACAGGAATGCATTAACTTCTTAGTCGAACGGGTCGGCCACGAGCGCGCGAATGCAACTGCCGAGGTGAGACGTTCGTTTAGTGGGGGGTATGGACCGCTCTATCAGTGCGCCTACATGCTCGGTGCGCTGCAATTTCGTTCGCTCCATCATGATCTTGTTGAAACGGGGAAGATGACAAATCGTGCGTTCCACGATGCGATCTTGAAAGAAAATAATATCCCTGTCGAAATGGTGCGTGCCGGCTTGACGAACCAAAAACTCGACCATGACTTTTCATCTCATTGGAAGTTCTACAATGTAAATCCTCCTGAACGATAGCCCTCATTCTGCTCTGAACAACGGATGGAAAATACCCATATAACATTTAAGAGCGAAACGTAGAGATGCCACTCAATCGAAGAACCTTTCTGAAAGCAACAGGTAGCATTGCCCTTGCGGGCGTCGCAGGAACACTGCCTGCTCTTTCGTCGTTGCGGCTTCCCGAATCGAGGTCCCCAAAACCGCGGGTCGCGGTATTCTTTGAACCGACATTTCCTCCAATCGACGTTCAGCCAGTGAGAAAAGAAACATTGCAGCACGCGCTCGATGGTTTCGACGTTGCGTTCCTTGGAGTGAGTGAGCTGGGAAGCCATCTGAACGCGAGAGACTTCAATATTCTCGTCACACCATATGGCTCAGCATTCCCGAAGGAGGCGTACCTCGTCATCTCCAGGTTCCTGATCGATGGTGGCAACTGGCTGAATCTTGGGGGCATACCGTTGTCGGTTCCCGTCGTCAAAGAACATGATGGCTGGCGCGGAGAAGTACGGCAGACTGAATACCATAAGAGACTTGGTATAACGCAAGCATTTCCGGTCTCAGCAGAAACGGTCACGTCATACCGGGTCGCCGACGGACTTAATCACACTGACGAATTATTGAATGAATTCACTGCAGACGAAATCTACGAGCTTTACGTTCGCTTTGCAGTGAACGAAGATTTTCCGTCGGAGGATGGAAGCGCCGGTGCACGAGATGCTGTGTTACGCCCGCTGATCTTCGGCCTGGATCATACCGGACGAAGGGGTGCATCACCTTTTATTCAAATTGATCGATTGCAGGGCGAATATGCGGGCGGCAGATGGATGCTTGCAAATCTCAGAGGCTCGCTAAGTGAGAAAGCGATTCGAGTGCTCGTTGAACTGGCAATGCAGGGATCGATGGAATTGTCAGCGCGATCGTCTTTCGCCTGCTACCATGAGGGAGAAATGCCATCCTTCACAATCCAATTTCGACGACCCAGAGGTGATGCTGAAAATTTGCTCGCGGACGACTGCAGAGTCGAGGTTCTGGATGAGCATCGCAGATCGATTGACACTATGAAGGTAAAGTTACTCGGAGAGGGTTCAGTCGTGACCGGATATGCCGATCTGACTTCAAGAAAAAAAGAACCGCTTTCACCGGGATTGTATCAAATCAAAGTCACTCTGAAGCTAAAGTCGTTATCGTCTGATGCCACATACACCATCAAACAGTTCACGGGTTTCTGGGTTTTCGACAAGAAACTTCTCTCCGGTGGTAAACCACTGAAGGTAGACAAAAACTATTTCTATCGAGATGGTCGACCCTATCCTGTCACTGGCACAACGTACATGACCTCTGATGTACACAGAAAATTCTTATTCGAGCCGAACCCCTATCTTTGGAATAACGATTTTTCTGAAATGAAACAGATGGGTATCAACATGGTGCGAACGGGCATCTGGACAGGTTGGAAAAATTACATGCTTGATGTTGGCGCACCGAACGAGGTTGCACTCCGCGCGTTGGATGCCTTTGTGCTGACTGCCCGGAAGTATGACATTCCGCTTATCTTTACGTTCTTCACGTTTCTTCCCGAGACGTGGGGCGGCGTCAATGCGTATCTCGATCCACGATCTGTGAATGCACAAAAAGAATTCATCACGATAATTGCACAGCGCTATCGAACTGTGAATGATATTATCTGGGACGTGATTAATGAGCCATCGTTCTGCAATCCGCAACATCTGTGGGAATGTCGTCCGAACTATGATAACTATGAGTCGCAAGCATGGGCTGACTGGTTACAGCACCACCATCCGTTTGCCTCTGACAATGAGCGTATTTCTCATTTGCAAGAACTCTATCGTGCAGCCCCCGGCGAGGTGCTCAATTTGCCCAAGGTGGAAGAATTTGATGACGTGAATATTTTCAATGAGACTCGCCCAATCAAAGTGATCGATTATCGGCTCTTTGCGCAAGAGATGTTCGCGAACTGGACGAACAATATGGCGAAGGCGATCCGGAGCAATGGAAATCGGTTGCAACTGATCACGGTCGGGCAAGACGAAGGAGGCACTGGAGAGAGACCCAGTCCTCAGTTTTTTGGTGATGTTGTTGACTTCACGTGTATCCACAACTGGTGGTTTAACGATGATCTCGTTTGGGACAATGTTGTAACCAAAACATCTGATAAGCCGAATCTTATTGAAGAGACTGGTGTGATGTTTTACGAGAAGATGGACGGAAGTGCATGGAGGACTGAACACGACGCCCGCAATTTGCTCGAACGAAAACTCGCAATCTCGATTGGTGCTGGCGGGGCAGGTTTCGTTGAATGGATCTGGAACACGAATCCCTACATGAAATCGGATAATGAAGCGGCAATCGGGTTGCATCGCGTTGATGGTACCGTGAAGCCCGAGCTTAATCCCATCGTGGCATTCTCAACATTTCTTGCAGCGAACCGCCATTTGATGGTGAACCGACGTGATGAAGAAGCACTGATGGTCATTCCACACTCACAGCAATTTTCGACACGGAATCTTACCACAGAGGCAACAAAGAAATGCGTTCGCGTGTTGTCGTATCGTCTCAATACACCGGTACGAGGTGTCTCTGAGTATCGGATGGACACGGTGCACGTTCTTCCTAAGCTTGTTGTTGTCCCCTCGCCGCGGACGCTCAATCAAAAAGCTTGGGAGGGGTTAATGGACATAGTTGAACAGGGCACAGTCATGCTCATTACTGGCGTGATCGATAGCGATGATCACTGGCTTCCGATTGGTCGGAGTGAAGAGTGTGGATTCACTGCCGTGAGTTTGCCGATTGCACAAGAGGAATTTCTTTCGATCGACGGCTCTGAGTACAGGCTCAGTTATCGCGGTGATAAGATGCAGCGCGTCGAGAAGGCTGTGATCAAAGGGCACAATCAGGCGAACGTAATGATGATCCCACACGGCGAAGGAACAATACTCTGGTCTCCTATCCCCGTTGAACTATCCGATACGATCGAGCCTATTGTCGAGCTCTATGCCTATGCAATGAAGCAGGCAAATGTTGTTCCGGTAGTCTCACTCGAACCCAACAATTCAACTGTGCTCGTGTTGCCCACCGTCTTTGACGAGGCAGTGTTATGCACGCTTGTTTCAGAGTGTGACAGAGACACTGAGTTGACACTAACGCATCATGAATCGGGTGCCACGGTCGAGGTCACCGTTCCTGCGGAGCGAACATCGTTGATTGTTCTCCGACGCATGGATGGAAAGGTGTTGGCAAAGCTCTGAGACAATAATTTTGAATGAATAAACTCACTTAACCAACTCAGGAATACGTATGAACAGAAGAACATTTCTCAAAACTGCATCGCTCGCTGGCGCTTCTGCGGCAGTGTTATCAGAAACAGTGAAGGCAGGAGCGTCATTATCGAGCGTAGGGAGGCAGGCATCGGATGTTCGTCAACCAATGATTCTCTCAACGTGGGATTTCAAATTACCGGTGAATCAAACGGCGTCTCGTACACTGCAGGAAGGCGGCACTCTGCTTGATGCGGTCGAGAAGGCGATAAAAATTGTGGAGGAAGACCCGAGAATAACAAGTGTAGGATACGGGGGCTATCCCGATCGCGATGGTCATGTCACACTCGATGCGTGCATGATGGATGAACGTGGCAATGCAGGGTCGGTTGTGTTTCTCGAACACATCATGCATCCCATCTCAGTTGCACGGTTGGTTATGGAAAAAACGCCCCATGTTATGCTTGCTGGTGTAGGTGCTTTACAGTTTGCGTTGGCACAGGGGTTCCACAAAGAGGACTTACTAACTGAAGAAGCAAAGAAAGCGTACGCCGAATGGCTCAAGAAGAGTAACTATTTGCCTCCAATTAATGAGCAGAATCATGATACGATTGGATTGGTAGCAATGGACGCGAGTGGGAATCTTGCGGGTGGATGCTCGACCAGTGGAGCAGCATGGAAAATGCGCGGCAGGGTCGGCGATTCACCGTTGATCGGGGCGGGACTGTATGTCGACAATGAAATAGGGGCAGCAACATCATCCGGATTGGGCGAGGCGGTTATCAAGGTTGCGGGGAGTTTCTTGGTTGTTGAATTGATGCGCAATGGCAAATCTCCTGCCGAAGCGTGCAGACTGGCCATTGAGCGGATCATACAGAAGCAACCAAAGTATAAGGATGTGCAGGATTTCCTCGTCGGTTTCATCGCGATCGATAAACAGGGAGAAGTGGGAGCTTTCAGTTATCGTAAAGGCTTTCAGTACTCGCTCCTTCGAGATGGGGTCAACAATGTTATCGATGCGGAGTACGTAATGAAATAGATTTGACGCGTACTGGCAGCACTCACAGGAATCTTTGTGGATTTCGATTTCTTGGTGAACAGGTCCACGGAAGCGATTCACCCATGATTTGGCAACATAACTCTATAAACCGTCGCACAACCGCGTTCGAGGTATTCATAATAAATAAGGAGACGTCATCATGCCAATGATAAAGGAGTTTAAAGAGTTTGCAATGAAAGGTAATGTCGTCGACTTGGCGGTCGGCGTCATCATTGGAGGAGCGTTTGGGAAAATCGTAAGCTCGCTGGTGAACGACGTCCTGATGCCGCCGATCGGCATGCTTCTCGGTGGCTTAGATTTCAGCATTCTTGCAATAGTCCTCAAAGAAGCAATTGGGAGCAATCCGGCCGTGACGATCAAATATGGAGTCTTCATCAATACGATGATCGATTTTGTTATTGTCGCGTTCTGTATCTTTATAGTTATTCGGGCAATGAATGCGTTGAGAAAACACGAAGCCCCTGCGACGATCGCGGCTCCATCGACACGGGAATGCCCGCAATGTTTGATGACGATTCCGATCAAGGCGAAACGCTGTGGATATTGTACATCTCCGCTGGGGTAGCCTTCCATTGCGCTTCTTAGATCGCAGGTGTTTGGATAGTTAGACAATGTCTGGCGTGTCGCCAATTCTTAGGAGGGTCGCCATAATCACTTGATGTTAAAGAATTTATCGGGAACACTATTATGAAAAGCTCACTCGCGTGTGCATTACTTTTCTGTACGCTCACTGCTTATGGAGAAGATACAACGAAAATACCAACGCACGGATGGAAACACGGGCTCGTTACAGGCTTAACGCTGACGCAAGTCGCGTTTACTGACTGGGCTCAAGGCGGCGAGAATGCCCTTGCGTACACGATCTTCGCTGATGGCAAGTCTGTTGAAGATGAAGAGGTTATCAATTGGACTACTGCTTACAAATTCGCTTTCGGGCAGACACGGCTCGGTGCCCAGGGTTTGCGAAAGACAGATGATATCCTTGACCTTTCAGCGGTTTTCATGTATAAGGCCTGGGCGGACATTAACCCTTATGCTGCCGCAACCATGAAAACACAGTTCGCGAAAGGATTCGCGTATGATGCATCGGGTAGCAGTACTGAGATCTCCCAGTTTTTCGATCCTGCATATCTAACGCAGAGTATTGGTTTCGGATATCAACCTGTCACGGAGATCAAAACGCGGTTTGGTGTCGGATTGCGAGAAGTCATCACCAGCCAGTTTAACCAGTACACTGATGATCCAACAACGCCAGGGATTGAGAAAACAACAATTGACGGTGGGTTCGAATCTGTTACCGATGTGGAGTGGAACCTTGCTGAAAATATGCTGTTCAAAACACAATTGGAACTCTTCGATCCCCTTCATCACCTCGATGAGGTCATCGTCCGCAATACGACCACGATCACGGCAAAGGTGAACAAATATATCAGCACGATGTTCAGCCTTCAACTGGTCAATGAGAAACGAGTCTCTCCCAAAACGCAGGTGAAGGAGAGCATTGCTCTTGGATTAAGCTACACGCTCTTTTAGAATTTCTCCATCTCACCATATGATGACCACCCAATATTCAATGTTTGGGATCCTTCTGTAATTCTTATAGCTGGTACCCTGACTTTCTATTCCTCCCAGTGTCAAAAATATCAAGAAAGAAGAAAATTGGGTGTCAAACTAAAACCAGTTGAAAGCATTTAGTCGGAAAAGGAAAGAGTCTTTTGGAAAGACAAATTGTTTCTTGATCATCTTGTGTATTTGGTGGATCTCTTCCGCGACCCCAACATTACTGTTGCCACACACTGTGCACTGATAGTTACGCTGGCAGGAGGTGGCATTTCGTGTAGATATAACACCCCGACACATCGTCCCAAGTGAAAACACCGTACAACGCTTATACACGATATCATACCTTACTTCTCACTTCTGGCGAGATAGCCCATCGCCTTTTTTAAAACTGTATTCTCTTCCCTCAGAGTTGCATTCTCATGCTCTAGGCGGCGCAATTCTTCTTCTTGTGTCAGCAAACGCCCATTTCCAGGGAATGCATCGGTTCCGTGGTCAGCAAACTCGCGTTTCCAGTGGTACAACGTATTGGCGTCAATGCCCAGATCACGTGCCACTTCTGCAATTTTCTTTCCTCCTTCGGTTGCCAGTCGTACAGCCTCGAGCTTGAACTGTTTGTCGAATTTTCTTCGCTCGCGTTTCTCTTCCATCATTGGTCTCCTATCTGTTCTATGTATGAAGATAGTGGTTTATCTTCATATCCGAAAGTGGGGGAAAAGGTCGGAGTGACCTCTATCACGCTTTTATAAATATGTGTTGAGAAGGATAAACTAATTCTTTACTATCATATAGCACATTGGGTATTGAAAAGGATGTGGTTAATGTATACATTGTGTGGCTTATTGATGATGACCAATAACTGATGATGCTTTAAAAATTAATTTGGTCAACGTACAGAGAAAAGGGATTAGGGACAATGAAAAAAATGTGTTTCATGAATCAACGGAAACTGCTTCTTGGATGGTTCGTCGTTGTGGGATGGGGAGTATCTACTCTCTTCGCACAATCACCTGCCACTAAGGGACAACATGTTTTCATCATGAAAATGTTGAAACCTGGATTGAAAACTGTGGGGGTGATGGGAAGCAACCTCACAGACAAAGATCTTCAGGAGATCACTCGCCTCGGTTTAGCCCAAGGGGTCGAAATGGTATTTGTAAGGACCAATGAGTCGCGCGAGATCAGTATGCTCTACAAGAAAATGGTTTCGGAAAAAAAGGTCGGGATGATTTGGATTCCCGATGCGCATGATAAGATAATGTTGGAAACTGCATTTGAATTCCTTAGAGAAAATACTTTGTTAGACAACATTGGACTGTGTGTCCCAGATGTGCACTTGATCCAAGCTGGCGCATTATGCAGTGTCCAGAAAGAGGTTGATAAGATTGTTGTGCATCTTAATAAAAAGGTCGCAGGCGTTCTCAAGGTAAAGATTCCTGAAGACCCTAGTCCTTTAATCACGTATGTTCTTCAATAATTTGAAGAGGTACTCCTTATGAAACTGAAAACAAAAATCCTTATCCTTGCGCTGAGCATAATTGTGGTGTTGTCTGTGTCTCTCACCGTGCTCTATGATCTGATCATGGGTAGTTCCGTTGAAAAACAATTTACAAAGAGAGGTAATTCGGTCGTTGCTAGTTTGGCGACGAATGGTCGTATTGGTGTGCTCTTAAAAGATTCAACGCAACTCGCCTCTATTATGGATGGAGCGTTAACGGATCCCGAGGTTCGATTTGTTAAATTTTTTGACGATCAAGGAAATGTCATTGCCCGCAGAGGGGATGATGTTTCAGCGGCAGAAGATAAACATATTACTTTGGCGGAGATCCAACAAGAAGAGATAAAAGATACCCAAGGGAATAGTCTGGCGATGTTTGAAGCGCCTGTGTTTACCCGAGGGGAGGAGCACTCACAAATCGGTGTAGTGAAGGTTGGCATTTCTAAGAAAGCATTACAGTCAGATCTTCGTGCTGCCTTATTGTGGTCGTTTCTGGTGTGTTTGTTGTTTTCTGCCACTGCAATATTAGTCGTCAGTGTCATTATGAGAATTCTTCAACCACTCTTGGATGGGATTCGCCTTGTCTCTACAGGAGACCTGACCATTGAACTTCATCAAAAGACGACTGATGAAGTGGGTCATCTCGTCCAAGGCCTAAATAGTTTGGTTAAGCGTTTACGACATGCGGTGGGGGAAGTGAAGGAAGTAACACTCTACGTCTCCAACCGCACCGAAGAGATCATGGCTGATTCGGCTCAGATGGCGGCGGGATCTCACGAGCAGGCTCAGCAAGCTGCTGAAGTCGCAGCTGCTGTTGAAGAGATGGCGGGGACCATTCTGGAAAACTCAAAAAATGCTCATGTCGCCGCCGACACTGCAAACGAAGCAAAAAAGGCAGCGGAAGAAGGTGGTAAAGTTGTTCAAGAAACTATTGTGGGCATGAAACGCATTGCTGAGGTAGTAAGAAAAGCGGCAATAACTGTACAAGCGCTCGGTGAATCAAGCGATCATATTGGTGAAATTATCTCGGTCATCGATGATATTGCAGATCAGACGAATCTGCTCGCTTTGAATGCCGCCATTGAAGCAGCAAGGGCGGGTGAACAAGGAAGAGGATTTGCAGTAGTTGCAGATGAAGTGAGAAAACTCGCTGAACGAACAACGAAGGCAACAAAAGAAATTGCAGGGATGATCAAGAGAATCCAGACTGACTCCGCCGGCGCTGTCAGCTCAATGCAGAATGGAACAAAAGAAGTTGATGATGGTTTCCGGCTTACAGATCAAGCAGGTACTGCTCTCCGCGAGATCGTTAAGATATCTCAGAAAGTGACTGATATGATAACTCAAATTGCCGCCGCAAGTGAGGAACAATCCAGTGCGAGCGAGCAGATTTCTAAAAATATAGAAGCAATCAGTACAGTAACCCGTCAAACTGCGGCAGGAACTCAACAGGTTGCCCAAGCAGCAGAGAACCTGAACGGCCTGACTGAGAAATTGCGGAGTTTGGTAGGCAAGTTCAAACTCTCGGATGAACAACCATCCGACCAATCTACCGTCATTACTCAGAGTGTGGAGCAATCAACACAACAGTTATCCATTCAGAAGGAAGCAGAAGCTAACCTTGCTGTGCGGGAAAATGGTTCCTTAGTAGTGAGCTCGGGTGATCAGTCTGGTCAGCAGCGTTAGGCATCATTTATAGAGAAGAAAAGGGACCCTCGGAATGACAGTCATCAAATCGATAAAGAGTGAGTTGAAGGACCAAACTCGAACACAGGAGCTCATCCAACTCGTGACATTCAATGTTGGTGACGAGGAGTTTGGTATGGACATTCTCCAGGTACAAGAAATCAACCGAAAATTGGAAATAACGAGGGTACCTAACGCACCGGAATATGTTGAAGGTGTTATTAATCTTCGCGGCAAAGTCATCCCGATCATCGATTTACGTCGGCGATTTGGGATAACGACAAAGAAGCATGATAAAGACACACGCATCATTATTGTTGAAGTCGGTGATCATGTTGTGGGATTTGTGGTAGACACGGTGAGAGAAGTACTGCGGATTCCAAAGAGTGTGACGGAACCACCACCCCGTGTTATTTCTAGCATCGCAGCAGAATACATCACCGCCGTTGGAAAACTGGACGATAGGTTGCTGATTCTCCTTGATCTGGAAAAAGTATTGTCGCCCAACGAAAAAGAACAGCTGAAAACGGTAGTGTGAAGCAAATATCCGAACCAATGTGCCGACAAGCTATGAACATCAGTCAATATATGGAATAAACATTATGGCATCAGAAACAATCAAGCAACAGATCATTGATCTGTTAACAGATAATAACCCAGATGTGCGAAGGCACTCAGCTGAGGAGCTTGCGAATTGTAATGAAGAGCAAGCGATAACTGCTTTAACAGCAGCTCTGTGGGATGAGAACAAAGGGGTGAGAGATGCGGCTTCACGTTCCCTCTGTGTGCATGGTTGTGAAAGTGTCGTGCAAGCTGTCGCCGACTTTATTCGCGATGAAAATATTACGGCTCGTAATCTTGCTCGAGAGCTCTTGGAGAATTGGGGAAAAGACTCGGTTCCGGCTCTCTTACCGTATATCAATGACCCGAGCCATGACGTTCGAAAATTTGCATTGGATCTTCTCGGATTGATTGGCAACGAGAAGCTTCTACCTCATATTTTACCACTGCTGCGAGATCCTGATGAAAACGTAGTTCTGTCTGCAGTTGAGGCGTTGGGGAACATAGGCAGTCCCAAGGCGGCATCCTCTCTCTGCCCGATGTTTGATGAGAAAGAGTTTACGCAAGCTTATGTCGCTGAAGCCCTCGGGAAAATTGGCGGCAAAAATTCCTGTGACTTTCTTTTGCAGAAATTCAAGCATTATATTAGTAACCCCTCGGCAGATCCTTTAGTCATGTTTACTATCATCGAAGCGTTGGGTCAATGTGGCAATAAAGATGCCTTACAGGTGCTTCAAAATCACATCAATGATGTCAAGGGCAGACTACGAAAGGCCCTCATGCATACAATTATTCAGATCTCGGAACGGCTCAAGAGTTCTCTCCAAGTTTCTGAGAGCCTTAAATATGATTTGCTCGATGCCCTTCAACATGATGACATGAATGTGAAGATGAGTGCAGTGAAAGGGCTTGCACATTGTATCGATGCCGAAGTGATCCGAACATTAATCTATTCGTTAGGACTCTCTCAGGAACTCGATTCGGTTATCTTTCCCATTATCGAAAAGGATGATGAATCCTTTTCCATTGTCACCGAGATGCTGGAAGGAACAAGGACAATTGCAAGAAACGAAACCATTATCCTGTTAGGCAAACTCGCGGAGAAGTACAAACAGCGACTCACTAACAGCTCTGCCGCTCCTCTTCCCGACGACCTCCTTCATCGTGCATTTGACCTCGTCGCACAGGAGTGGAACAATGCAGCCGATCAAACCCGTGGCGCCATTATCGATACCCTCTTTCATCTCGATGGTGACAGGGCAGTAGAATTTCTGGAAAAGGTTATGAACGACCTTGATAGCTGGTTGCGTATTCATATCATTGAGTTGTTGGCAACAATTGCCGATCGGCGCGCCATAGATTTCATTTCTCGCTATCTCGAGGACGATGATGAAATGGTACGCAAGGTAGCAGCTACAACACTCAAATCAAGCGGATATTCTGATGATCCGGTAACAGACGCTCCTAAAACATCGATCAATAAAAAATTCTAGCGCTTGTCAGCACCCTCGATTATAACAAAAAGATCCCTATTCGTTCCACAACCTGAATTATCGGATGGGACCTTCCAGTTGTTGCGTAGTTTCATCTACGAGCAAACGGGAATCTATTTTCAGGATAACAAGAAGTATTTGCTTGAAGGAAGAATAGGCAAACGGCTTCAAGTTCTCGGCATGAAAAATTTCGAGGATTACTGCCATCTGGTGAAATTCGGTCTCCAAAAAGATGAAGAACGTAAATTTCTGTACGATGCCATCACGATTAAAGAAACGTGTTTCTTTCGCAACCCAGCCCAGCTTGAAGCACTGGAACACAAACTTATCGCAGAAATCCTTGAAGCGAGGCGGGTCAACGGACGAGCCAAGATTCGCGTATGGAGTGCGGGGAGTTCTTCGGGTGAGGAAGCGTACACGTTAGCGATGATCTATCTGGAAAAACTGAAGCCACGTTTTCCCGGACTTGACATTGAGATAATGGGAACAGACATTAGTTTATTGATCTTGGACACTGCTAGGAAAGGGATCTATCGAGAAAATTCTGTGCGGAATATGCCGAAGTACTACCTTGATAAGTATATCATCTGCCAAGACTCTCGATATTGCATTCGCGACGAGGTGAAACGTCTTGTGAGATTCGAGTATCTGAATCTCTACGACCAAACAGGGATGCGACTGATGAGGAACTTTGATTTGATATTTTGTTGCAACGTGCTCATTTATTTTGACACAAAGTCAAAGATTCAGGTGGTTTCTAATCTTTATGACAGCATGAGTCGAGGAGGGTATCTTTTTATCGGCTATGCTGAAACATTGCACGGGATTTCAAAAGCGTTTAAGGTAATCAATTTTCCCAAAACAGTTACATACGTGAAGGAATAAAAAACAATGGCCAAAAGCATTCTTGTTGTGGATGATTCTTCGACAATAAGGAAGTTTGTCTCCGTGTCGCTCTCCTTGCAGGGATTTGATGTGTTGACCGCCTGCGACGGGATGGATGCCCTGGAGAAATTGCCAACCAAAAAGGTTGACCTTGTTATAACTGACCTTAATATGCCGAATATGGATGGCTTTGAATTCATCAAAGCATTGCGAGAGAATTCCGAGTATCAGGATGTGCCTGTCATTGTTCTGACATCACTTCCCGAAGAGAAAAATAAGGAGATTGGCGTGAAGCTTGGCGTTACATCCTATGTCATGAAACCTTTCAAGCCTGAGAAAATCCAATATGAGGTTTCAAAATGCATTAGCTCTTCTGATATGTAATTGATATGTATCATGAAATCCAACTATTTGTTGATTTTCAAGTAAGTAACTCGTAAAGGGAACCACTATGGGATCACCGAAATTTCTTGTCGTTGATGATTCAGTCACTATGCGTCGGATTATTATCAACGCCCTCAGAGCCATTGGCTATGATAATCTCATAGAAGCGGAGGATGGACAAGATGCTTTGCAAAAGCTCTTGGATAAAGGTGCTGACTTCGTCATCGCCGATTGGAACATGCCAGAAATGACTGGCTTAGAACTCGCCTCATGGATAAGAGGAAATGGCTTCTTTTCACGCCTGCCCATTTTGATGATAACAACTCGAGGAAGTAAAGATGATGTTCTCAAAGCGAGGGGTGCGGAAATTAACGATTATATTCTCAAGCCATTTTCACCTCAGAGTCTCAAGGAAAAAATTGACAAAATTTTAAAATCCACGGAACCGAAGAATGCGTAGCGGAAACATATCATCCATTAACGAATGATCATTCATCGAGGAGAATAAACCAATGGAGAATCATTTCATCCCATCAGGTGATTCCACTGCTGAAAACACAATTCCCCTAGATGCCGGAGTCATTGAGAGCTTTGCGCAGATGCTGGAGCGTGTGATCCCGCTCCTCGGCAATGTCAAGAGCGCCCTGGAGGAATGTTCAACCAAAATCCCTAGGGCATCGGTAGACCTTGAGGATGTTAATCAGGCGACCGAATATGCGGCGATGGAAATCTTAAATATTCTTGAAAACTTGAGCAAGCGAATTGAGGTCACGAAAAGCATTCTCAATAAACTGAAGGTTGGCAGTGATTATCAACAAGATCTTCTTCGTCAAATCTCCGAGCGATTGAAATCGGCCGGTTCATCATCATGGGTGACACCTGAAATTTCTACACTTTCTATTCTCTTGGATAAGTATTTGCAGTTATCAGATGAAGCGGGTTCGATCGCCGCGATTGGGAAGTACCTCGACGAGACTACAGACGATTTTCTAAAAATTACAGTGGCATTGCAAGTACAAGATATTACCTCGCAACAAGTCAGCACTGCGAAAGATTTAGTCTCTTCTATTCAGCAACAATTGATCCTTATTCTTAAACATTTCGACTTAAAGAAACGAATCGGGGGGACAACAGGTCCCGGATCAGTGCAAGATATTGAAGCGAGCACATCTGCGCTGAAGGCAGAGCAAGATGTTGTTGATCAGATCATCGACGAATGGAAGCGAAAGCAAGGTAAAAAGTGATTAAGTGTAGACTGAACAGACAGAACTAATTTTAATGCATTATTTTCTTGTTGATTTATTATCAAACGTGGCTGAATGACCCAGACTGATCAAGACAACAAACCGAAAGGCCGAACAGGTGAGGTCAAGAATGAGCTTGAAGAGTTAGTCGAATGCTATATCGTTGAAAATCGAGAGCTGCTTGACCAACTTGGTCAAGATTTACTGGATCTGGAAAACCGGCCTACCGATAAAGAGCTGCATCAAAAGGTCTTTCGGG
The DNA here is from genome assembly GCA_016178625.1 of Ignavibacteria bacterium. Taxonomy (GTDB): domain Bacteria; phylum Bacteroidota; class Ignavibacteria; order UBA10030; family SZUA-254; genus JACOSX01. The sequence goes on along the minus strand of JACOSX010000106.1, from coordinate 20,422 downwards.
CGGTGCATACAATCAAAGGAACTTCTTCATTCCTTGGCTTTGATCAGATGACGGAACTTGCCCATGCGTTGGAGGATGTGCTGAACAAACTTCGCAAGGGAGATCTCAAGCTTACTACCGACATGGTCGATGTGCTCTTGGGGACTTATGACTTCTTAAAAATTCTGTTTGAACGAATCCAAACTCAAAACAGCGAACCAATAGATCTGTCAAAAGTTCTTAAACAACTCCGGACGATTGCCAAGGTTTCAACAAAAACACCGAATGCATCTCATCCCGTTCTATCGCCAGACAAGGATCAAACATCCTCTTCCTCTACCCCTGTAACGTCAAAGACAACGGATTCCGTCATCCGCGTTGATGTTGGCCGTATCAATGAGTTAATGAACCTCGTAGGTGAATTGGTATTAGCTCGAAACCGGCTTGGGATGGTGACCCAAAAAATGAATGAGGAGTACGATGATTTTCCACTCGCGGAACAAGCCATAGAAACAAGCTCGCAGATCGATTTTATCACGACAGAACTTCAGATGGCGGTGCTGAAAACACGGATGATCCCGATTGAGAAGCTTGTGAACAGGCTTCCGCGTTTGATAAGGGACGTGAGCAGAGAAATGTCCAAGAATATTGAGCTTCAAATCTACGGAGAAGATACGGAGATCGACAAATTTATCATTGATGAGCTAAACGATCCGTTAATCCATATTCTTCGCAACGCCGCAGATCATGGAATAGAACTACCGGAGGAACGACAAAAGGTCGGTAAAGCTTCTAAGGGGACTATCATTGTACGGGTCGAGCGGGAAGGAAATCAGATTGTCATTACCATACAAGATGATGGACGGGGGATGGATCCGGAAAAGCTCACGCAAGCTGCACTAAAGAAGGGATTAATTAGTGAAGCTCGTGCTCGTGAAATGACCAAGCGTGACGCGTTCAATCTTATTTTTGAACCGGGCTTCACTACAGCTGAGCAAGTGACTCATGTCTCTGGTCGAGGGGTCGGGCTGGATGTTGTGCGAACAAATATATCCAAGCTTAAAGGCATTATTGATATTGAGTCTGAAATCGGTGTTGGATCCAAGTTCGTTCTTAAACTACCGTTGACACTGGCAGTTATTCAGGGGCTTCTTGTCAAAGCTGGTGAAGAAATTTTCTCCATTCCAATAGGCTCGGTCCTCGAAGTCGTACGGGTTGAGGCAAACGAAATCGATACAATCGACGGCAGAGAAGTCTACCGTCTCAGGAATATGATTCTTCCTCTTGCACAAATCTCACAAGTGCTGGGAGTGAATGTCAACGGCACAGAGCCGCAATGGAGATACATTGTCGTTACAGGCTTAGCAGATCAACGACTCGGAATAGTTGTCGATTCACTTCTTGGACAAAAGGAATTGGTGATCAGATCGCTCGGCCGATATTTGGGAAACGTTCCAGGCATTAGCGGCTCTACGATTCTGGGTGACGGAAAGGTGATGATGATTATTGATGTGGGTCAATTTATGGAACTCTATGCCCGTCGTTCATGAAATGCTTGTTCTGAAAATTTCTTATGTAAGAGGAGAATCAATTACTTGAACAAAACTATTAAGATTGTCATCATTGATGATTCGGCATTCATGAGAAGGGCACTTTCTATGATGCTCCAATCTGACCCAGATATTCAGGTAGTTGCGACTGCGCGTGATGGTAGAGATGGAATCGAAAAAATTCAGCGGTTTAAGCCGGATCTTGTGACGCTTGATCTAGAAATGCCGGGAATGGACGGCCTAACAGCGCTTGGTACCATCATGAAAGACATGCCTTTACCGGTGCTTGTCGTAAGTTCCTTGACAACAGAGGGATCGCAAACTACGCTCGATGCGCTCAATCTTGGTGCTGTAGATTTTATTCCAAAGGAACTCTCGTACGTTTCGCTGGATATTGTGAAGATCAAAGAAGAACTCATCTCTAAAGTAAAACAAATTACAAAGAACCGTTCTCGTCAATTCCGACGTCTTAATGGAAGCTCAACTAAAATCCCCCTGCATCAAGAAAGCCAGAGACGGATAGTTGACAATAATTGGAACTTGAGGCTGCCAAAGACTGAGTTTAAAGCGGTCGTTATAGGTATTTCAACGGGTGGCCCGTTTGCCCTCTTGCAAACGATTCCACAATTACCGTCGGATTTTCCCCTTGGGATAATCATCGTCCAACATATGCCTCCGCGGTTCACAAAGTCCTTAGCTGATCGGCTCAATAATCTCAGTCAAGTTCGGGTACGAGAAGCGGAAGATGGTGATACGATTGAACCAGGACTTGTTCTCATTGCTCCTGGTGGTCAACATCTAACGTTGTCACAAGAAAACACGTGTGTAAAAACGAGGGTATCAGTTGATCCGCTGAATACGATGTATAGGCCATCGGTGGATATTGCGATGGAATCAGCAGCTCAGAGTTTCCAAGGACCGATCATCGGTGTCATCATGACGGGGATGGGGAAAGATGGATTACAAGGATTGAAAATGATCAAGCAAAGAAATGGTTACGTTATTGCTCAGGACAAGGAAAGTTGTGTTGTTTATGGAATGCCAAAAGTTGCAGTCGATAACAGATTAACAGATATTATTCTGCCTCTTGGAGAAATTCCTCGGGCACTTATCCAGCTCGCAAGAATGAATACATAAATCACTGTCCCCTGACCTTTGACACAGATAGATCAAAAGAGAATTGTAATGAAACGTGAGACATTACAATCTGGTAAGAAATCGAAGAAGAGCAATAGCGGGTCGCATCTCAAGACCGCGGAGGAGTTGCTGAACGCGGGAAGGTACGAAGGTGCTCTCCAGGAAGTGGAGAAAATCTTGATCATTGATCCCCACAATTTTGCTGCGATTGCTTATCAAAGATTTATCAAGACAGTGATGGCACAACATGGGGTGCCAACTATTGTTATGGAAACTGCCGGCGCAAAACACCAAAGTTCAAAGGAACAGCGCAAGACAGGAAATAACATACAGAAGGTTGTCGAGGACAAGAAAGACTTTCAGATAGAGAAAATTGAAAGGAAGACGGAGAGACTTCAACAGCAGGAGGTCGACGCTGTTTTTGCAAAAGAGAGAACGGACAAACAATACCAGTTTAGAATTGCCAAAGCTGAAGTTCTCTTCAGCCGAGGTGACCTCGGTGGAGCGTTGGAAGAAATAACAGATTATTTGGTGTCTGATCCGGATAATGCAACGGCGCTGTCGTTACGGTTAAAAATCTTACACACCCAGGAACACCGCGGTTCGGAAGAACAGCGCAAGACAGAAGATAGAGTCCCTGAAGTCACCGGGGAAAAGGTAGACTCTCAAGCAGAAAAAGTTGAAAGCACGGAGGAAAACTCACAGCGACTAGGGGGCGAGGCTGGTCTCGCGGAAGAGAAAAAGGACAAACAACGCCAGTTTAGAATTGCCAAAGCCGAGGTTCTCTTTAATCAAGGAAACCTCGATAGAGCGTTAGAAGAAATAACAGATTATTTGCTGTCTGATCCGGATAATTTAAAAGCGCTGTCATTGCGGTTGAAAATCTTACAAGCCCAACAAGATTTAGGGGAACCGCTCAAAATCCCAGATGAAGTACAAGAGGTTGCTGAGGAGCAGATAGACTCTCAGGCAGAGAAAGTCGAAAGCAAGGAAGAACACTCCCAGCAGCATGGGGATGATGCCGATCTTGCAAAAAAGAAAAAAGACAAAAACCACCAGTTTAGAATTGCCAAAGCCGAAGTTCTTTTTAATCGAGGTGACTTCGGTAGAGCATTAGAAGAGATCACAGGTTATTTGGTGTCTGATCCGGATAATGCGACAGCGCTATCATTACGGTCGACGATCTTACAAGCACAACAAAGTTTAGAAGACCAGCGCAAACCGGAAGATAACGTGCAAAACGTTGCTGAGGAAAAGATAGACGTTCAAAAAGTTGAACGCAAGGAGGAACACTCCCAGCAGCATGGAGACGATGCCAATCTTGCAAAGAAGAAAAAGACCAAAAAACGCCAGCATAGAATTGCCAAAGCCGAAGTTCTTCTTAACCGGGGAGACCTCGGTGAGGCATTAGAAGAGATAACAGATTATTTAGTGTCTCATCCGGATAATGCGACAGCGCTATCGTTACGGTCGGAGATCGTACAAGCACAACAAAGGTTAGAAGACCAGCGCAAACCGGAAGATAACGTGCAAGATGTTGCTGAGGAAAAGAAAGACTTTCGGGTAGAGAAGATTGAAAGCAATAAGGAAAACTCCCGACAGCATGACGGGGATGCCGCTGTTGTAAAAGAGGAAAAAGATGAGAGCCTCGATTTCAAGTTTACCAACGCCGAAATTCTCTTTAACCGAGGTGACCTCAATGAAGCGTTGGAAGAGATAACAGATTATTTGGTGTCTCATCCGGATAATGCAACAGCCCTTTCTTTGCGGTTGAAAATCTTGCACACACAAGCACAACAAGATTCAAAGGAACAGCACAAGACAGAAGATGAAGTACCTGAGGTCGCCGAAGAAAAAATAGACGTTCAAGCGGAGAAAATTGAAAGCAACGAGGGAAACTCCCAGCCCCATGCAGGCGATGCGGGTCTTCTAAAAGAGAAAATGGATGAAAGGTACAATTTTAAGTTTGCAAATGCCGAAATTCTCTTTAACCGAGGTGACCTCGGGGGAGCGTTGGAAGAGATAACAAATTATTTGGTGTCCCATCCGGATAATTCAAGGGCGCTGTCGTTGCGATTGAAAATCTTGCACAGACAAGCACAACAAGACCACGAAACTCTGAAGGAAAAAACACCTCAACGAGAAGAAGCACCCCCAAAAGAAACCCCGAAAAGAGAAGTGCTAAAGAAAGAACCCGTTGCTCCGATTCAGGCAATTGATAGAAAGAAGAACTCCTTTACGGGCCTATGGTGGATTGTCGCATCAACAATTGTTATCATCGTGGGAACAACTATTGGTATTGTTTTTTGGCTTCACCGTGAGACACCATCGAACCTCGTCATTCCTGCAACGAGCGTGGCAACAGACGCGAGTCGAGAAGCTCCCGCTCGAGTAGTGACTACGGAGTCAATAGAGTCACTATTATCCCGAGGGGAAACATTCGCGAAGAAAAAGGAGTACCTGTCAGCATTGAATGAATATCAAAAAGTGATAGCACTTGCTCCTAACAAGAGTGAGGCATATCTCGCTGAAGGAAATATTTATGGTCTCGTTGGAAAGTACGATGATGCAATGAATGCTCTGAGCCAGGCGTTCAAACTTAATCCTAAAGACACTACGGTTCTTCTAACACTGGCGTCGGTAAAACATTTAAGCGGGTTACCTATCGAAGCGGTGCAATACCTCGATATGACTTTACCTTTAGTAGCTGATTCGAATCAATATCTTTCCGGACCTATCGCTAATGCGATTATGTTTGATCCAGTGCTTTTAGCACGATATGGAGGGCGAGTTTCAGCATCATTTGAGCGAGGGTTGAAAATAAAATCCAAAGATTATGTCACCAAGTACCGATTTGCACGTCTTCTTCAAGCGATGAATAAAACAAAGGAAGCGAAAGCACTCTTCGAGAGTAATATCGACCAGCTCCTGGAATCCATACAGGTTGATCAGAACGACGGTCGTTCGATGATCTACCTTGCACTTATCTTGACTCGAGAGGGACGTTTTCAGGAAGCAATTTCGTTTGCAGACGATGCCAGGCAAAGCGGCAAGAACGATCCCGAGATTCTTTACAAAATCTCGCAGATGTATGCACTGCAAATGCGATCACCTAAGAAGAAGGATATTGATAACCAAAAGAAAAAAAGGGCACTCGAAGCTTTACGCGAGGCACTCGTTTTGGATTACCGAGTTGAAGAACTGACCAACGCTGATTTCTATAATCTATTAAACCAAGGTGAGTTTCAGGAGCGAATAAAACGCTCCCTAAAGTAGATCCAGAATCACGATGCCCTCTTTCGATGCATTTCATCAAAAGTTTGCTAATATGTTTAGTGTATCGATATAGGGGCGGGTTATTCCCTTTGACATGTTAAGGTACATTTAACGTTTGAGTTGTAGTTTTTCTAAGAATTATTTCTGTCATTATCGCATCCATGGCACAATCGATATCTCGTGATAGTATCCAAAAAGCCGTCGGTGAAATCTTAAAGCGAGTCGATGAATTCATTAAGAGCGGAGACCTTCAGCAAGCTCTCCTTGAAACTGATCGCGCAGCGAAGATTGATCCCGGGAATGTATACGTACGAGCGTATCAAGAGCGAATTTTTGAGCTCCGGCGGACGTTGCAAAATAAACGGCCGATGGACATAAATCGCAAAGGTATCGGCGATGTGAAGGAACGCTCGGTGGAAGAACAGGGTAAACTTGATGGGGAACGCCACCAGAGCGAAGTAGAGAAGCCCACGTTGGACGAAGCTCGGAAAAATTCGGAGGAGGCCGCTGGCCTTAAGGAGAAAGAGAAACAGGATGAAGAGCGGCGCAAACTGGAGGATGCGCGGAAAAGTTTAGAGGAGGCTGCTCGGCGCAAAGAAGAGGAGCGACGGAAGCGGGAGTTGGAGAAGGAGAAACAGGATGAAGAACGGCGCAAACTGGAGGATGCGCGGAGAAGTTTAGAAGAGGCAACTCGTCGTAAAGAGGAAGAACGACAGAAGCGTACATTGGAGAAAGAGAAACAGGATGAAGAACGGCGCAAACTGGAGGATGCGCGGAGAAGTTTAGAAGAGGCTGCTCGCCGTAAAGAGGAAGAACGACGGAATCGTGAATTAGAAAATGAGAAACAGTATAAAGAACGGCGCAAATTGGAAGAGGCTTTCAAACTCGAAGAGGAACAACGCAGACGTGAAGAGACGCGAAAATATGATGAGGAACGTCGTAAATTAGATGAGGAGCTCATTCGACAGAAAGAAGAATCGAGAAAACTTGAAGAGGAGCGGCGTAAGGACACGCGGAAGATTTCCGCTTTTGTGCAATCACAAAGCGATGCCCATTCTATTTATCGTTCTGCTCTTGTCAGCGGTTGGGCCAATGGTGTTCCTACAGGAGAGCGGAAGACTAAACTGGATGATCTGAGATCTGCGCTTGGTATTTCTATGGAGGAACATGCAGAACTCGAAAAAGAAGTAAAACATCAAACATACATGGAGGCTTTCAAACGGATCTGGGTACCATCAGGCAAGGCGTCTTCTGGATGGGATGATGATCTTTGGAGACAGGCATTAAAACGTGCGAGATCCGCTCCCTTTATTACTCCAGCAAGAGCGGCAGTGCTTGACCAGCTACGAGAAAAATTTCAGGTGTCCACTGAAGAACATCTTCAAATCGAAGCAAAACTTCTTGCGGAGATACAGACTACAAGCCGCAAGCCAACCGTTGTTGTTATTGACGATGACGAAGAATTTCTTCAAGTTGTTGTAGCGACGCTTGAAGATGCGGGCCTTGGAACCAAAGCATTTACAACTTCCGATGAGGCATTTGAAATGCTGAAAACTTCTAACCCTGATCTCATTCTTTGTGACATCAATCTTCCGAAATCAACGATGGGGGGTTTTACATTTTATGAAAAATTGAAACAACTTCAACATTTAAAGTTCGTCCCATTTATTTTCTTAACCGGCTATTCAGACGAGTCACTTGCTCGAAAAGGAAAAGAGCTTGGGGTAGATGATTTTCTAACCAAACCGTTTAACGACAGTCATCTTATTTCTACTATTAAAGGAAAGATCAGGCGTTATCGGGAGTTGCGCTCCAAATGAACATACCACTGAAGATTCAATCCATTTGGGGTATTCCGTTTGTCACAATTTAGGGTCAGGAAGAAAGTTAAAATCAACAAACTGCCTGTTGAGGGAGGGAGAGATTCTTTGTGAAATGGAACTGTTTGAGCTGTTTTTCCTTCCTTAGATAACCGCGATTTCCAAATGATGATTCTGTGAGATTGATACACAAGGGCTCACACGACATATATTCTTAAGAGTCAATTACCCAAAGAATGTGATACTCATAAAAATAAATCTTGACAACTATAAGATTTTTTTGTATACTTTACTTAGCTAAAGTATTATGCGAAAGATCAGTCAGCAAGATATAGACGATTTGTATAGGACAATACTCTCAATCGAGAGCCTCACAGAGGCAAAAGCTTTTTTCCGGGATTTGTTGACGGAAGTCGAAATCAAAGAATTTGCTGAACGCTGGAAGGTTGCCCGTATGATTGCCAAGGATGTCTCCTACCTGAAGATCATTGAAGCAACGGGGTTGAGCTCCACCACAGTTGCCCGTGTTGCCCGCTGGGTCAAAAGCGGTACCGGAGGATATCGACAGGTGCTGAAGCGCAGGGGCGCTCTTTCTTCATAATTCTTCATAATTTTTTTGTTAAAACACTTTACTTTACTAAAGTATGATAGCTACCAACGGTCGATTGAAGCTTGCTATCCAGAAAGAAGGGCGTATCACGGAAGAATCCACCGCCCTTTTGAGGGCAATGGGATTGGATTTTGATCTTCGTTCCCGTGCGCTATTTTCTCCATGCCGAAACTATTTGCTTGATATTCTCTCGGTACGGGATGATGACATTCCCGAGTACGTACAGGATTGTGTAAGCGAGTTCGGCATTGTCGGCGAGAATATTATTGCCGAGAAAAATGCCCGAGTGAAGATCGTTGAGCATCTGGGTTTTGGCAAATGCCAGCTTGTGGTCTGTGCGCCGAAATCTGGCTCCATCAAGGAACTTTCCGCGCTCAAAGGAAAGCGCATCGCTACATCGTATCCGAGGACAGTCAAAAGATTTCTCCAGTCCAACAGCATCCCAGCAGATATAATCGAGATTAGCGGCTCGGTGGAGATCACCCCGACACTTGATGTCGCCGACGCAACCTGCGATATCATATCGACGGGTAGCACTGCGCGGGTTAATGGACTCGAGGTTATCCACACTGTTATGACTTCCGAGGCAGTGCTTATTGCTAATCCTGCCTCGTTAAAATCGGCAAAGAAAAAACGGGAGATTGATCAATTGCTTATCCGCTTTCGCAGCGTGCTGAGTGCTCGGGGTAAGAAGTATGTAATGATGAATGCCCCTGCGGCGGCAGTTGAGAAAATAAAACAATTAGTCCCAGGTATGAAGAGTCCAACTGTCGTTCCTCTAACGAACCCTGGCATGGTGGCAATCCATTCTGTGGTGGGAGAGAATATCTTCTGGGAGGTCATAGAAAAACTGAAGCACGCTGGTGCCTCCGATATCATCGTAGTTCCAATTGAAAAATTCTTCGCATAATGAAACGGTACGTTTACAAATCTCTTACAGCGACCGAAATCAAAGCACTGGTTCAAAGGCCGGGCGGTGACTTTTCCGATATCCTCTCAAGCATCAAAGTCATCCTCGAAGAAGTATCTGCAAAAGGGGAGGACGCGTTGAAACACTTCACGCTCCAGTTCGATGGAATTCAGCTTCAGGACCTTCGAGTATCGGAGAGAGAGTTTGGCAACGTACATCATCGGATCGATTCTAAAACGAAACAGGCAATTTTCGATGCTGCTGATGCTATCAGAGCATATCATTGTCCGCAGGTTCCACAGCCTATCGAGATCGAGACGAGGCCCGGCGTTACGTGTCGCTTGGAGTGGCGACCGATTCAGCGTGTAGGCTTGTACATTCCAGGAGGGTCAGCCCCACTCATTTCTACAGTATTGATGTTGGGAATTCCCGCGCGCATAGCCGGATGTGAGGAAATTATTCTCTGTACTCCACCGTCGAGCAAGGGGATGGTGGCGGCAGAAATAGTATTTGCAGCCGACACGCTCGGAATCAAGAACGTGTTCAACATTGGCGGGGCGCAGGCGATTGCCGCAATGGCGTTGGGCACTTCGTCCATCCCAAAAGTTGATAAGATTTTCGGTCCTGGGAATCGTTTCGTCACTGCAATGAAGTCCTTGATAGCCCGGCCACCATACAACGTTACGATTGATCTGCTGGCAGGCCCCACGGAGCTTCTCATCATCGCGGATGAAATCGCGAAGCCACAGTGGATTGCCGCGGATCTTTTATCGCAAGCGGAACATGGGGGGGACTCGCATGTTGTTTTGGTGACGACTTCACCGTTGTTGGCTGAGAGAGTTGAACAAGAGATTTCCAAGCAGTTATCGGATCTACCGCGCTGTGTGACAGCTCGACAGGCATTGAACAACAGTTTCATTCTCCTTGTTCGAGATCTGGATGAAGCGATTGAGTTTTCCAACCACTACGCGCCCGAACACCTCATCCTTGCTGTGACGGATCCGGATTCGCTCGCTTCCAAGGTTAAGAACGCAGGCTCGGTCTTTCTCGGCTCAATGAGTTCCGTAGTCTTCGGTGACTATGCCTCTGGAACAAACCATACGCTCCCAACCGGTGGCTTAGCTGCTGCAGTCGGTGGTATTACCGTTGGAAATTTCATGAAGCCGATCTTTTTCCAGACAATATCCCCGAAAGGGCTAAGATCGCTCGCGACGACAGTGACAACTCTTGCGCGGGCAGAACGTCTTGAAGGACATGTGAGGGCGGTCGAAATCAGAATGGAAGAGCAATGATCGAGAATCTTATTCGTTCGCACTTGAAAGCATTCCAGCCATACGCGTCGGCGCGCAGCGAAGTGCAACAGGCGCAAATCTTTCTCGATGCCAATGAGCTTCCGCTCGGCAGTCCGGTGACATTCGATGGGGTTCCTCTCAACCGATACCCCGATCCTTTTCAATGTGAATTAAGGAAGAAACTTTCAGCGCGACTCGACGTACCCGCGGACATGATCTTCACCGGCGTCGGATCGGATGAAGTTATTGATTTACTGATCCGTCTCTTCTGTGAACCTGCGAGAGATTCTATAGCCGTTCTCGAGCCGACGTACGGCGTGTATCGCGTAGCTGCTAACGTGAATGCCGTTGAGGTGATTTCGATCGAGCTTGATGAGAACTTCCAGCTTGATCTTGTCAGAATCTCCAAATCAATCAAATCCACAACGAAGCTTGTCTTTCTTTGTTCTCCGAATAACCCGACGGGTAACCTGCTGCGGCGTGAGGATGTTTTCACCTTGTGCAAAGAGCTGCATGCCATCGTCATCGTGGATGAGGCGTACATCGAATTTGCCGATGCGTTGGGTGACATCACCAACGAAGTTGAGCGCCACGATAATCTTGTGGTCCTACGGACACTGTCGAAGGCGTGGGGACTTGCCGGCATCCGTCTGGGCTACTGTATTGCACATCCTCGGGTTGTATCATATCTCCTTCGCATTAAAGCGCCATACAATGTAAATGCAGTAACATCCCACATGGCGCTGGATGCGTTGGAGAAGCCTGAGTTCCTTGCCTCCTCAATCTGTTTAATCAAACGTGAACGAACACGATTGATCACTGCATTGAAGAACCTGCCGGATGTCGTACACGTGTATCCGAGCGATGCAAATTTTGCTCTTGTTGAGTTCAAGGATGCCCACGCAGTGTATGAACGACTTGCCCGAAAGGGGATCATCGTGAGGCGCAGAAGCGAGCAGCGCCTAACAAATTGCCTTCGTGTCACCGTCGGCACACCGAGTGAGAATGATCTTCTCATCACTACCCTTGCGGATCGAACATGAACAAGGTCGTGTTTGTTGATCGGGATGGGACGATCATCCGTGAGCCGCGGGGGAAGCAGGTTGATTCACTCGAGAAGTTGGAATTCACCCCAGGAATTATCACGGGGCTGAAACTATTGGTTGACTCCGGCTTCAAGCTCGTCATGGTTTCGAATCAAAATGCACGTGACACGAGTCGTTATCGGCGCCAATCACTCGCGCTCATACAGAAGAAGATTACGAAGCTACTCTCGGGAGAAGGGATACGCTTTGAGAAAACCTTTATCTGTTCTCATCCTCCCGGAGATCAGTGCAAGTGTCGGAAACCGCGAGTGGAATTGATGAGGAAGTATCTGAAATCGATGAAAGTCGACCGTGATCGCTCCTTTCTTCTGGGAGATCGAGAGACGGACGTTGGGGTTGCTTCAGACCTTGGTTTGAAATCTATCCGTCTCACGAAAATCAAATCATCGAGTGCAACATATGTCACAGCTGATGCGTTGGATGCTTGTCAATTTGTTCTGCGGTCAATGCGATCAGCATCGATGGAGCGGAAGACAACTGAGACGGAGATCGCTGCTTGGGTTTCCCTTGACGGCTCAGGCGCGTACGACATCGCAACGGGTATCGGCTTTTTTGATCATATGCTTGCACAGCTTGTGCGGCACTCACACATCGATCTCATGCTCCGGGCAAGTGGAGATCTGCATGTGGATGAGCATCACACAGTCGAAGACGTCGGGATCGTTCTCGGCGCCGCAATTCGCAAGGCGTTGGGAGATAAGCGCGGCATTGAGCGATTCGCTGCGCCTCTCGATGAAGCGCTTGCCCACGTTGCGCTTGACTTGAGCGGACGAAGCTACCTTTCGTTCAACTGCGGGTTTCGTCGCGAGCGGGTAGGTGACCTTCCGACTGAGCTGGTCGAGGATTTCTTTCGCGCATTTACCGCCGGATTGAAAGCAACACTTCATATCTCGTGCAGAGGAAGGAATGATCACCACAACATTGAAGCGATCTTCAAAGCCGTTGCTCGTGCGCTGAAATTGGCCGTCGCCCTTGATTGTCGCGCGAGAACTCTCCTCCCCTCAACGAAAGGCACGTTATGATTGGTGTCGTCGATTACGAAGCGGGCAACATCTCGTCTATCTCGAACGCACTGTCAAGGATTGGTGCAGAGTTTATTGTGAGCGGCGAAGTTGCACCACTCTCGCGGTGCGATGGTATCATTCTTCCAGGCGTTGGTGCCGCACCCGGAGCTATGGTCTCGCTGCAAAAACGAGGACTCACGGAGTTCCTGTCGACATTTCGGAATCCTCTCCTCGGCATCTGTCTCGGCATGCAGCTTCTCTATCAAGAATCGGAAGAAGGACCAACGACATGTCTCGGTGTGCTGCCGGGTGTCGTTAGGAAGTTTAATGGCAGCACGTCCAAAATTCCACACATGGGTTGGAATGTAGTTGAACGCACGTCCGAAATTGCGCTGATGCAAGGGATCGACCGTCGCGAGTATTTCTACTTCGCCCATTCATACTATGCAGAAGTTGATGCGTCGTCAGTTGCTGCAACAAAGGAAGGAGTCCTATTCGCTGCCGTCATTGCGAAGGAAAATTACTTCGGTGTCCAGTTCCATCCTGAAAAGTCAGGCAACGCGGGACTCACGCTGCTTCATAACTTTGAGGTGTTATGCAAATCATTCCGGCGATAGATATCATTGAAGGGCAGTGTGTCCGTTTGGTGGAAGGAGAGTTTTCAACTCGCACAAACTACTCAAACGATCCTGCGGTAATGGCAGAACAATTTCTCCGTGCTGGTGCACGACATCTCCATGTTGTTGATCTTGAAGGAGCTAAAGAAGGGCGCGTTGTCAATTGGAAATCAATCGAACGAATCCTATCGGTGAAGGGGCTTGAGGTTCAAGTCGGAGGTGGCATCCGCGCAGATGTCGACATCGACCGCCTTCTCAGGATGGGAGCCGCACGTGTGGTTGTTGGAAGCGTAGCGGTTCGATCGCCGGAGACGGTGAAACCATGGGCTGAGAAATTCGGGGCGGAGACATTATGTATCGCTCTCGATCTTAAAGATGGTCGGCTTGCATACGACGGATGGCAAAACGTGGATGCACGGCGTCTTTCAGATGTTGTGCCGGTTATGCTGCAATCTGGAATCAATAGGTTCCTCTCGACCGATATCCGGAGAGATGGCACCCTCGCGGGACCGAATCTTGAATTGTATTCCATGCTCGTGCGGACCTATCCACAAGCGCAATGGTTCGCCTCGGGCGGAGTGCACTCGGTTGAGAACGTTCGCGCACTTAAGTCCATTGGTGTTGCAGGAGTGATCATCGGAAAGGCGTTCTATGAAGGCACGCTGCGTGTTGAAGAGTTGATTGGTGCATCATGTTAACGCGACGAATCATTCCGTGCCTCGATGTTCTTAACGGACGTGTCGTCAAAGGAAAGAAATTTCAGAATCTTGTTGATGTCGGTGACCCTGTTGAACTTGCCGCTCGGTATTCGGACGAGGGAGCAGATGAGCTTGTGCTACTTGATATCTCCGCCTCGCTTGAAGAGAGGCGTCCATTCTTTGAGATCGTGAGACAGGTGGCGAAATGTATTGCCATCCCCCTCACTGTCGGTGGAGGCATTCGAACACTTGAAGATATTCTTGACCTGCTACGATGTGGTGCGGACAAAGTCTCTCTCAATACTGTTCTCGCGCATGATCCCACGTTGCTCGCCAGGGGGGCTGCGCGGGTTGGCTCGCAGGCATTAGTCGGCGCCATCGATGTGCTGAGGATCAATGGCTCGTGGAGTGTTCACATCAAGAGCGGCACACAATACACGCGGCTCGATGCGCTTGAATGGGCGAAGACACTTGTCAAACACGGTGCCGGTGAGTTGCTTATTACATCCATCGATATGGATGGGATGAAAGTTGGTTATGATATTGAGCTTCTGGATCGACTTGCAAGTACGGTGAATGTCCCACTCATTGCATCCGGCGGCGCAGGCACCAAGCAACATATTCTGGAAGCGCTGAACACCGGGAAGGCAGATGCTGTTCTCGCGGCAAGCATTTTCCACTTCCACGAGATCCCCATCAAGGAACTCAAACACTACTTACACGCGCAAGGAATTCCGATACGACTATGATTGAACATATTGATTTTGAGAAGATGAACGGACTTGTTCCCGCCATCGTTCAGGATGTTGACGATGGAACGGTGCTCATGATAGGTTTCATGAACAACGAAGCAGTGCAACGAACACTGGAAGAACGGCACGTCGTGTTCTGGAGCAGAACAAAAGATCGGCTGTGGAAGAAAGGAGAAACATCCGGCAATTATTTGCATGTTGTCTCAGTCGAAATTGACTGCGATAAAGATTCGCTCCTTATCAAGGCTCGTCCTGAAGGACCAGTCTGTCACACTGGAGCCAAGAGTTGTTTCGGGCAGAATGCTTCCGTGAAACGTGAGTCGGTTCTGATTCAACTCGCCGGGATCATCCGGAATAGGAAAGAAAACCTTCCCGAGGGGTCTTACACAGCGGGACTTTTCAATCGTGGCGTTGCGATCATTGGACAGAAGGTGGGGGAAGAGGCGGTTGAATTGGCTATCGCAGCGCAATACCAAGATAAGCAGCGATCCATTGAGGAAGCGGCAGACCTGCTTTACCACATACTCGTACTGCTTGAAGCGAAAGAAATTGAGCTTTCAGAAGTCTTACAAGAACTTGGGAAAAGGATGATGAAGTAAATATCTGTGAGGAGGAAAGCTGTTGGCGAGTTTCGGGGAACAGGAATTCATCAATTCTTGATCTCGATTACTTCACGGATCTTTCTCGATAGCTCGTTCAGATTATAAGGCTTTTGCACGAACTCCTTCGCTCCCGCTTTGAACATCTCAGATTTTGTTTTAGGATCCCAGAATCCACTTGCAACGATAACCTTGACGTTTGGACTGATCTCTTTTAGCTTGAGAAATACATCGTCTCCCGATAGCTTGGGAAGCCCCATGTCGGTTATGACCAATGCAACCTGAGTATGGTGATGCGAAAAGAGATTCACTGCTTCTTCACCATCATTTGCCGTAAGTACATGATAGCCTTTTGCACTTAGAAAGGCGCTTGCCAACTCCATTAACTCGTGTTCGTCCTCCACCAGTAGAATCGTTTCTGTACCACCCAATGGTTCGGCGATTGGTCCTTTTTTCTGATGAAGATCATCGAGTAAATGTTGCCGAGCAGGGAAATAAACGGAAAAGGTTGTCCCGTGTCCAATTTCACTTGCGACATCTATGAAGCCCCTGTGGTTTTCGAGAATCCCGTATACTAAGGCAAGCCCTAAACCAGTTCCTTTTCCTATGTCCTTGGTAGTGAAAAAGGGCTCGAAGATACGATTTCTTGTCGCTTCATCCATACCTGTCCCCGTGTCGGAAACATGAATCACCACATATTCTGAGCCATTCGCTTGAGGGAATTTCATACGAACAGTCTTGCCGGTTGCAAGACATGTAGTAATAGATAGCTCCCCACCCTTCTGCATTGAGTCACGCGCGTTGACACAAAGATTGATCAGAACCTGGTGGAGCTGATTGTGATCAGCAATAATAGGGGGAAGGTCTTGCTCAAGTTGCGGCATAATGGAAATCGTTTTTGGGAAAGTTTCGCCCAACATTTTTATAACTTCGTTCACCGTGTCATTAACTTTCACTGAGCCGAATGTGGCGTCGGACTTGCGCGCGAACATAAGGAGCTGTTGCACCAATCCGGCTCCCCGCTCCACCGCTTTGTTGATTGCCCCAATACCCCGAGTGAAGATGTCTCCTTGACCATGAGAACGTTCGAGCATAGAGGCATATCCTAAGATTATTCCCAGAAGATTATTAAAGTCATGGGCAATACCGCCTGCGAGCGTACCAAGGCTTTCCATCTTTTGTGCCTGAATGAGCTGCTTTTCAAGTTGCTTCCGCTCCGTTATATCTCGCATAATCCCACGGTAGGCTACGACATTACCCTTGTCGTTATGCACGGCGTTGGCTGTGGAAAGCACAATCACCTTCTGTCCGTCTCTCCTTTTTATCGTCAATTCATAATCTTTCACAAAGGCATTCCGCTCCAATACGCGTCGAAAGGTTTCTCTTTCCTTAGGATCAGAATAAAGATCTTTAGCAATATCGATGCGCAAGAGTTCTTCTTTGGAAGAATATCCGAAAAGCTGCACACCAGCGGGATTAATATCGATGAATCGGCCTTCAATCGTGCTGGTAAAGATGACATCCTTTGATTCTTCAAATAGATTGCGGTAGTTCTCTTCCGACCGCCTGATAGCTTCTTCCGCCCGCTTGCGTTCGATCGCGATAGCAGCGATGCGGGTGGCGATGTCGATGAGTTGTTTCTCCGCTGGACTTGGGCTCCGCACCTCTCGGTAATACATGGCGAACGAGCCCAGCACCTTTCCTTGGTGTAAGATAATCGGGGTCGACCAGCAAGCGCGGAGTCCGTACGTTGCAGCCAGAATGCGGTAATCTGTCCAGAGCGGATCCTGGGAAATATCTGTGACAATGACAGGTTCTCTTCGGTACATGGCTGTGCCGCACGAGCCAGCCTGCGGACCGATGGTGGCGCCATCGATTGCCTTGGTGTAGGCTTCAGGAAGGCTGGAGACCCCACCGTGGCGCACGTGCTGTCCATCCTCTTCGAGGAGAAGGACAGAACAGAGCATCCCCTTGGACTGAGATTCGATGAAGTGCATCAGTGTTGTAAGTACATCTTCGAGCGGCGCGTTTCTCGCGATCATTTCAAGGACGCGGCTTTGGCCAGCGCGTAAAGCTTCCTCCCGCTTGCGCTCGGTGATATCTATGAGAATACCCACCGAACCAGTGGATCTTCCCTGCTCATCCCGGATTTCTACGGAGGCATCGGCAATCCAGCGTTGCTGTCCATCGCGAGTACGGATGAGATTGTCACTTCTCCAACGCTGGAATTCACCTGCGCGGGTCTTGTGAACCGCTTCTTCCCAATCTAAGTTGCCTGCGTCGCCGAAAATGATGGATTCCTCAATGATCTGGCGCCAACGTGCCGGTGTCATTTCCTCTGGTTTGTAGCCGGTCAATTGTAGGATGCCTTGTCCCATGAATGGGTAAGAATTGGTTGCGTAGTCATGCCGATAAGGGACCGCCTCTCCTGCCGTGATTGCTCCACGATATAGCCCCTCCGTATATCGTAACTTCTCCTCCGCCTGCTTGCGCTCGGTGATATCAAAGGAAACTTGTAAGATGGTTTTCATTTTTCCATCGATGTCGCAGATGGGATCCCCACTGGTAACCAGATCTAGATAATTACCATCCTTGCGCCGGAAACGATATTCACAGTTCCGGACCGGCTTACCTTCGTTTACTAACTGCGCGCAATGAGTGGAAGTTGAGGAGAGATCGTCAGGATGGACATACGAGAAAAAGTTGGTGCCAACGAGTTCTTTGGTCGTGTAACCAGTCATTTCAGCAAAAGGTTTATTGACGAACGTAAATATTCCCTCCAGACTCATTTCAGCGACAAATTCATGCATTGTCTCTACAAGATTTCGATATTGTGTTTCCGAAGCTCGTAACGCTTCGAGGGAAGTTTTAATATCGTTGACCATCTTGTTAAAGGACGTAGCAAGGGTGGCAACCTCATCGCTCGTGGTGACAGGGACAGAGAAGCCCATATCGCCCTGTCCCACTCTCAAAGCTGCCCGATTAAGATCTTCGATAGGGTTCACTATAATCTTGCCGATGAAGAGTATGACTATAGTTCCGATTGCGAACAACAAGGAAAGAATGATAAGAGAGAAGTTACGGTGTTGAGCAATTCGTGATTTGGTCTCATGTAACCAGTAGCCCAGAATGATAGTGCCATAGTGCTGGTTGTTGTGAATAATTTCTCTCGTTGAAAAAAGGAGTTCATGTTCTTCTTTGACGACTGAAAGCTTGACCAGATCGTGATAGTTAAATATTTGATGTTGAGGATTATACTCCGCCATGACGTTAGCGCTTGGGTCAATGACGCCGATGTAAATAACGTTGGGATCTTGCTTTGCCCATTCGAGGGTGTTAACGATGCCTTCAATATTTCCCTCACCGATGGCATTTCCCGATGTAAATGCAATCATTTCCGCCATTGCACCTATATATTTGCCAAGGGAATCTCGAATCTGACGCTCTTGCATAGCGGGGTAATACAACCAAATAAACGCACCGATGACGACAATGAATGGTACAATCACTAAAACAAGTTTTCGTTTAACCGATTTTTTAAAGTAGACTAGCATGCCTTCAAAATGTTTGTCAGTTCATTCAATCAATCGGCGTTGATGATTTTTTGATAGTCATTATCAAATATTACTACCAGGATTTTTTTTTGTCGATCAAAATGTGCTTTAAGGAATCATCGTTATCACTCGATGGGACGATTCCAATTGCGCCTGATGTTTTATCAACAAATTTCTTTAACTCGTCCACATCGCCAAAAAATTTCGGCGTTGTTGTTTTCCCGCGAAAGACAAGGCTGATCCAAAACTTATACAATTCATCGGGTTCCATCTCATACACTTTTGCAGCGGTTTTGGCACCTGCTTCTGTAGAGGTTTTCATCAAGGCGATAGTGATTTTCGTTCCATCTTCCCATCGTTGTCTATCGGCTCCGAAAATCCGTTGCAGCTCGGAAAATGTCATTGAAGAAGGTGCACCGTGAGGGTTCGCAACGGCCGTGAGGAGTTGTGCTTGTGAGGCAGCACTGAAGAAAAGAAAAAGCATAGCTACCCCTACAACCTTCATTAAATTGAGGTGGAAAAAATCGTAAAGTTTCCTGCTCGGTTGCATGATTAATCCTTTCCGGTTAGAAACCAATTGCAAATTGAAACACTATTTCGTTCCGAGTACCGTCACTCGATGTTTTCACATTACGATACTCCAGCTTGAGTACAGATAACGAACTGAATTCATAACGCAACCCCGCAAGGAATAATTTCACATTGTTTGGATTAAAGTAAGGATCGCCATCTTCAAAGTTCACTTGCTCGTAACGCGCATATGGTATGAAGTTCTCAAAGCGATATCCGGCATGAACATAGGAAGCTTTCGTGTGCTTGATACCAACACTATCTGTTGAATTCGCGCCATAAAGATATTCACCCATCAATTCGTAGGGTCGCCGGAGATAAACCATATATCCTGAGATAAGCTGCTGTTTGACTTGCGACGTGAGTGGCTGGTCTCGCAAATTTTTGACCCCTGATGAAATATAGTCGAGGTATCCCGAAGCCCCCACATCAAGTCCAGTGATAGGCGCTGTGTTTAATCTTAGCGTATAAGATTTGGCATTGTCATTTTCTGAAATAGACGTTGAGCCAATACCATCACCGATCATGAAACTATATCCGATATTAAGTTCAGTAATGTTGGAACCTGAAAGCAATAATCCAACGGTATGAATAGGCAAAAATCCGCCGGCTTCATCAAAGGCAAACAATAAGGGCCTACTGATCGTAGGCTGTAATACAAATCCATGATGGTATGCGGTGTTCCAATAACCGATCGGTGTATGATGCCTTCCAATCTCGATATTGAGATAATCTTGTACATAATACTTAATAATAACTCGTTCAACTCCGACCACGAAAGTGTTCTTGGGAAATTTAAAAACAGTTTGATGTGACCCCCTTGCGCCGGACAGAAAGAAAGGGTATGTTGGGCGGAAAGGAGAATATGGGTTATGGGTCGTCGGCAGTTTACGAAGGAGTTGAAGTTACAAGTTGTCCAGGAATTGGAGTCTGGGCTGTCGTTGGCTG